>DASQGW010000183.1:0-17223 GCA_035632415.1 Burkholderiales bacterium
GCATGAGCCTCGCGAGCGGCGCCGGTGTCGGCCCGATGTCGACGCGCCGGCCGCTCGCGATCATGGGCGACGGCGGCTTCTGGCACAACGGCCTTCTCTCGGGCGTGGCTTCGCGGCTGCTGAACCACGGGGACGGCGTGCTGGTGATCATGAAAAACGGCTATGCCTCGGCCACCGGGACCCAGGAGCTGCTCTCCTCGCCGCCCGAGGACGCCCGCATGGTGGCGGTGGGCGCGAGCGCCGCGGGCGCCGATCGCACCATCGAGAACACGCTGACCGGCCTCGGCGTGAAGTGGCTGCGCACGGTCGACAACTACAAGGTCGGCGAGGTCGCGAAGACTTACAAGGAAGCAATGACCTCGGATCACAAGGGCCTGAAGGTGATCGTCGCCGAAGGTGAATGCCAGCTCGAACGGCAACGCAGGCTCAAGCCTTTTGTTTCAAGGCAGTTGTCCGAAGGAAGGCGCAGCGTGAGGGTCAGGTACGGCGTCGACGAGGACACCTGCACCGGCGACCACTCGTGCATCCGGCTCTCGGGCTGCCCCACGCTCACGGTGAAGGACAACCCGGACCCGCTGCGCACCGACCCGGTGGCGACCGTGATCGACGGCTGCGTAGGCTGCGGCCTGTGCGGCGAGAACGCCCATGCCGCGGTGCTCTGCCCTTCGTTCTATCGCGCCGAGGTGATCCAGAACTCGACGGCCTGGGACCGACTGAAGGCGATACTGTGATGAACCTGCCCGAGCGCCCAATCACCATTCTCATCGCCGCCCTCGGCGGCGAAGGCGGCGGCGTGATGGCCGACTGGCTGATGGAAGTCGCCACGACGAGCGACCTGCCCGCGCAGGCGACCTCCATCCCGGGCGTCGCCCAGCGCACCGGAGCGACGACCTATTACCTCGAGATCTATCCGATGCGGCGCGCCGAGCTCGGCGGAAGAGAGCCGGTGATGTCGCTCACGCCGAGTCCCGGCAACGTCGACATCATGGTGGCTTCCGAGCTGATCGAAGCCGGCCGCGCGATGACCAACGGCTATGTGAGCCCGGACCGCACGACATTGATCGCCTCCACGCACCGCATCTACGCGACGATCGAGAAGATGCAGATGGCCGACGGCCGCTACGAAGCCGACAAGGTCGTGGCCGCGGCGGGCGAGCTGGCGAAGCGTGCGGTGCTCTTCGACATGCGCAAGCTCGCGCAGGAGAGCGGCACGGTGATCAACGCGGTGCTCTTCGGCGCCATGGCCGGGAGCGGCGTGCTGCCGATTTCGCGCGAGTCGTGCGAAGCGGCGATCCGCAAGGCGGGCCGCGGCGCGGACGCGAGCCTGCGCGGCTTCAGCGCCGGCTACGAGATCGCCCAGGGCGCGCGCAAGCCCCCGGGCGAGGCGGCGAAGCCGAAGCGCGCCACCGAGCTCGCCGACATCGTCCGGCTCGCGGACGAGCGGTTGCGCGACTATCAGGGCGCTGCGTACGCCGAGCTCTATCGCAAGCGGCTGGAACCCTTCCGCGGTGCCGATGCGAAGGTCGCGGCAACGCTCGCGCGCCACCTCGCCACGTGGATGAGCTACGAGGACATCATCCGCGTCGCCGACCTCAAGACGCGCGCTTCCCGCTTCGAGCGGGTGCGGCGCGAAGTCGGCGCCAAGGAGAACGAGCCGGTCGTGGTGATCGACTACCTCAAGCCTGGTGTCGACGAGTTCGCCTCGGTCATGCCTCACTTCCTCGGTCAGCGGCTCGTAGCCTGGGCCGAGCGCCGCGGCAAGCTGGACGCGTACAACGTCGGCATGCATATCAGGACTTCCGGCTTCTTCGGCTACCTGCTCGTGCGCTCGCTCGCCTGGCTGCGGCCGCTCCGGCCGATGAGCTACCGCTACGTGGAAGAACAGCGCCTCATCGAGCGTTGGCTCGGCATGGTGGCCGAGGCGGCGAAGCGCGACGCCGAGCTCGCTTACGAGATCGCCGAGTGCGCCCGCCTTATCAAGGGCTATGGCGAGACCCACCGGCGCGGCAAGGGCAACTTCCTGGCGATCGCCGATGCGCTGATAGAGAACCCGCCGACGAGCGACCCACGCGAGCAGGCGAGAGCAATTCGCAAGGCGCGCGAGGCGGCGCTCGCCGACCCGGAGGGCAAGGCGCTCGGCACGGCACTCGGCAAGCCCGTCGTGTGGATGAAGCCCGTAAAATCTTCGTAGAAGGAATTCCCCCATGGCCAGCGTCCCCAAGACCTCCGTCAGCCCGGCCCGCCAGGATCTCTACCGGCGGATGGACAAGCACAACACCGCCCCGCTCTGGGAGGTGCTGCACGCGCTCATCCCCGACACGCCCGCGACGCGCTGCAAGCCGTATCTCTGGAAGTACAAGGATGTCCGCCCCTATATCACCGAGGCAGGCAAGCTCATCACCGCCCGCGAGGCCATCCGCCGCGTGCTGGTGCTCGAGAACCCCGGCATGCGCGGCGAGTCGTGCATCACGCAGAGCCTGTACGCCGGCCTGCAGCTCATCCTGCCCGGCGAGATTGCGCCAAGCCACCGGCATAGCCAGTCGGCGCTGCGCTTCATCGTCGAGGGCTCGGGCGCCTACACCGCCGTGGACGGCGAGCGCACCACCATGTATCCCGGCGACTTCATCATCACGCCGTCGTGGACCTTCCACGACCACGGCAACACCGGCAACGAGCCGGTGGTCTGGATGGACGGCC
Organism: Burkholderiales bacterium; assembly: GCA_035632415.1. Lineage (GTDB taxonomy): Bacteria > Pseudomonadota > Gammaproteobacteria > Burkholderiales > SG8-39 > SCGC-AG-212-J23. Next base: position 2,698 of record DASQGW010000183.1, read on the forward strand.
TCGACATCCGCATCGTCGAGCTCTTCGCCGCGCAGTTCCACGAGGTCTATCCGGAGGAAATGCAGCCGGTGACGCGCAGCGAAGGCGCGGCCACCGCACGCTTCGGCAACGGCCTGATGCCGCTCGAGGCGCGCTCGCCGTTCGGCAAGACGACGCCGATCTTCAACTATCCCTATTCGAGGAGCCGGGAGTCGCTCGAGCTCCTGTCGAAGGACGAGGATCCCGATCCGCACCACGGCTGGAAGATGACGTTCACGAATCCGCTCACCGGCGGGCATGCGATGCCGACCATCGCGGCCTTCATCCAGCTAATGCCGAATGGCTTCCGCTCGCAGCCGTATCGCTCGACCGACGGCACGATCTACTCGGTGGTCGAGGGCGCAGGCAAGGTCACGATCGGCACGGCAAGCTTTGAATTCGAGCCGCGCGACACCTTCGTCGTCCCCTCCTGGGTGCCGGTGAGCATCCAGACGAGCGGGGAGACGGTGCTCTTCTCCTTCTCGGATCGCCCCGGCCAGGAAGCGATGGGCCTCTGGAGAGAAAAGCGGGGATGAACCTCAGCAATCTCTACAACAACCGGGAGCTCGTTCCCGATCACCCGGTGTACTTCGCCCGCTGGGCGGAGGGCTCGCAGAAGGCGCGCGCGACGATGACGTGCCATCTCGACCTTCGCTACGGCGACGCGCCGGGCGAGACGATCGACCTCTTCCCCTCCCGCAAGGGCGACGGCAGCTGCATGATGTTCATCCACGGCGGCTACTGGCGCTCGCTCGACAAGAAGGACTTTTCCTTCCTCGCGCCGGCTTTTGTCGGCGGCGGCATATCGCTCGCGGTGGTGAATTACGACCTGTGCCCCAAGGTGTCGATGGAGGAGATCGTGCGGCAGATGCTGCGCGCAAGCCGCTGGCTCTGGCTGCACGCCGAGGAGTACGGCATGGACCAGGACCGGCTCTACGCTAGCGGCCATTCGGCCGGTGGCCACCTCACTGCGATGCTGATGTGCGCGCAGTGGCCGGCCTTCGACCGCGCGCTGCCGAAGGACCTGTGGAAAGGCGGCCTCGCCATCAGCGGGATCTACGACCTGCGACCGCTCGTCGATGTCGACTGGCTGAACGTGGACCTGCGCCTGGACGAGGAGATCGCGCTCAAGCTCTCGCCGGCCTTCATGCCACCGGCCACGCGCGCGCCCGTGATGACCTGCGTCGGCGGCGACGAATCGAGCGAGTTCCTGCGGCAGAACGCGCTCCTCGGCAGCCGCTGGAAGAGCGCGTTCGCCGGCGACATTCCGATGCCCGGCAAGAACCATTTCTCGGTGGTCGACGGCCTCGCCGACCCGGCGAGCCCGCTCTTCCAGGCGGCGCGCAAGCTCATGAAACTGGACCAATGAAAGAATATCTGCAGTCCGGAAGATTCGTCGACAGCGACCACCCAAGAGTGATCGAGTTCGCGCGCAAGCATGCCCTCGGCGCGGACCACCGCGAGAAGGCGATTGCGCTCTACGGCGCGGTACGAGACGGCGTGCGTTACAACCCGTTCCAGAACTTCACGCTCGATGATTCCTATCGCGGCTCGACGTGCCTCGAGCGCGGCGAAGGATGGTGCGTGCCCAAGGCGGCGCTCCTTGCCGCATGTGCGCGCGCGGTGGGCATTCCGGCACGCGTCGGATATGCCGACGTCAAGAACCACCTCACGACACCGGCGTTGACTGCCAAGATGGGCACGGACCTCTTCGTCTTCCATGGCTACACCGACCTCTTCCTGGAAGGCAAATGGGTCAAGGCGACGCCGGCGTTCAACCTTGCGATGTGCAGGCGCTTCCGCGTGAAGCCGCTCGAGTTCGACGGCCGCGAAGACTCGATCTTCCATGCGTTCGACGAGGACAACCGCCGTCATATGGAGTACGTCGCCTTCCGCGGCGCGTATGCCGACGTGCCGGCCGACGAGATTCGCCGCGTATTCGCGGAGACCTACCCGGCCTATTTCAACCTCGGGCCGGACGCTCGCAAGGAAACGTTCGAGCCGGCCTGAGCGCAGAACGATGCGCGCCCTGCTCGAGGCGAGCTTCCGCGCCGCTGTCGCCGCGGCAGATCCGCTGCAGGTCGTGGCGCCGCATCTGCCCTCGCCGCCCAAAGGCCGCACCTATGTCGCCGGCGCCGGTAAGGCCGCCGCTGCGATGGCCGCCGCGGTCGAAGGGCATTGGAAAAGTCCCCTAAGTGGCACGGCCATCACCCGCTACGGGCACGGCGTGCCGACGAAGCGCGTCCGCGTGGTTGAGGCCGGCCATCCGGTGCCGGACAAAGCCGGGGAATCCGCCGCTCGCAAAATTCTTGCCGACGTCCACAGGCTCGGCCCCGACGACCTGCTGCTTGCGCTGCTTTCCGGCGGCGGTTCCAGCCTGCTCTCGCTGCCCGCGCCGGACATCCCGATGGCCGACCTGAAGAAGGTCACCCGGCAGCTCCTGAAGAGCGGCGCCGCCATTCAGGAGATGAATACGGTGAGGAAGCACCTTTCCGCGATCCACGGCGGGCGGCTCGCCGCTGCGTCCAAGGCGCCGGTCGTGGCGCTCATCATCTCGGACGTCACCGGCGACGATCCGACGCATATCGCCTCGGGGCCTTGCGCACCGGATCCGACGACTTATGCCGATGCACGCGAAATCCTGAAGCGCTACAGGGTGACGCCGCCGGCCTCCGTGGTGAAGCGCCTGAAGGCAGCGAAGGAGGAGACGCCGAAGCCCGGCGACCGCGTGTTCGCGCACGTGCAGAACAAGGTGATCGCGACGGCGCACCGCTCGCTCGAGGCCGCCGCGCTCGAGTTCACCCAGGCCGGCGTGCATCCGGTGATCCTCGGTGACACGGTGACCGGCGAGGCGTCGGAAGTGGCGAAGGCGATGGCGGCCCTCGTACGCGAGATCCGGACCTACGGCACGCCATGGAAGCCGCCGGTCGCGCTCATCTCCGGAGGGGAATGCACGGTGACTGTCACCGACACAAAGGAAGATGAGGGCGGCCGGGGCGGGCGCTGCGCCGAGTTCCTGCTCTCCCTGGGGATCGAGACGGGCGGCGTCTGGGCCATCGCCTGCGACACCGACGGCATCGACGGCACCGAGGACAATGCGGGCGCAATCCTCACGCCCGAGAGCATGCAGCGCGGCCGCGACGCGAAAGCGATGCTCGCCAGGCACGACAGCTATGGCTTCTTCAGCGCCTTGGGCGACCTGATCTTCACCGGGCCGACGCGTACCAACGTCAACGACTACCGGGCGATCTTGATTCCCTAGAAGAGCCGCCCGGCGTGCTCGCGTCGCTCGCCGGGCGGGATGAGATGCACCACGCGCTCGCCATGGGCCATCAGCCAGTCCGCGATGTGCGAGCGGTGGCAATGGGCGGGATCGGTCTCGGCGCACATGATGCAGGTCGCCTCCGCAGGATTGATCAGCGTCCGCGCGGCATCGACGAAGAGTGGAGTTTCCATGTGAGCTGCATAGCCGCCCTTGCGCATCCCGCCCAGCGCCCCGCCCTCCCACCGGTATTCGATCCCCGCCTCGGCCAAGGAGGCGCTCAATGCGTCGCGCGAGAACTGAGGATGGCGACGGGACACGGGATAGGCACGCACGTCCACGAGCGTTCGAATGCGCGATTCCTGCAGCAGAGAAACGAAGGCCACGACGCTGCGCGCGCCGTGGCCTACGGTGTAGATCAGAAGAACCTCAGGAAGCGGCGGCTTGTTCCGTCTTCTTGGATTTCTTCTTGGAGGTTTTCTCTTCGTCGCCGGCAGGCGCCGCGTCCGTCTCCGGGCGGTCGAGCAGCGTGACCAGCGCGAGCGGCGCGTTGTCGCCCTTGCGGAAGCCCATCTTCAGGATGCGCAGGTAGCCGCCGTTGCGCTTGGCGTAGCGCGGCCCGAGATCGTCGAAGAGCTTCTCGACGATGTTGCGGTCGCGTAGGCGATCGAACGCGAGACGCCGGTTGGCGAGCGAGGGCTTCTTGCCGAGCGTGATCATCGGCTCGGCCACGCGGCGCAGCTCCTTCGCCTTGGGCAGCGTGGTGCGGATCTCTTCGTGCCGCAGAAGCGACACGGTCATGTTCCGCAGCATGGCGAGCCGGTGGGCCGACGTGCGGTTGAGTTTGCGAAGACCGGAGCCGTGGCGCATGAGTTCAGGTCCTGTGTTCCAGACCGGCCGGCGGCCAGTTTTCGAGTTTCATCCCGAGCGTCAAGCCACGGGACGCCAGCACTTCCTTGATCTCGTTGAGCGACTTGCGGCCGAGGTTCGGCGTCTTCAGGAGCTCGGTCTCGGTGCGCTGGATGAGGTCGCCGATGTAGTAGATGTTCTCGGCCTTGAGGCAGTTGGCCGAACGAACGGTCAGCTCGAGGTCGTCGACCGGGCGCAGCAGGATCGGATCGACTGCGGGCGACTTCGGCTGCTCCGCAGGCAGCGCGGTGCCTTCGAGCTGCGCGAAGACGGAGAGCTGGTCGACCAGCACGCGCGCGGCGTAGCGGATCGCCTCCTCCGGTTCGATCGCTCCGTTGGTCTCGATGTCCATGATCAGCTTGTCGAGGTCGGTGCGCTGCTCGACGCGGGCGGACTCGACCGCGTACGACACGCGGCGCACCGGACTGAACGACGCGTCGAGAATGATGCGGCCGATGCCCTTCGTCTCTTCCGGCAGGTAGCGCATGTTGCCGGGCACGTAGCCGCGGCCGGACTCCACCTTGATCTGCATCTCGAGCTTGCCGCCCGAGGCGATGTGCGCGATCACGTGATCGGGATTGATGATCTCGACGTCGTGCACGGGCTCGATGTCGGCCGCCGTGACGGGGCCGTCGCCCTTCTTCTTGAGCGAGAGGATGGCTTCCGCACGGTTGTGCAGGCGGAAGACGACGCCCTTCAGATTGAGCAGGATGTCGACGACATCCTCGCGCACGCCGTCTAGCGTGGAATACTCGTGCACGACGCCTGCGATTTGCACCTCGGTCGGCGCATAACCAGGCATCGAGGAGAGCAGCACGCGTCGCAGCGCGTTGCCGAGCGTGTGGCCATAGCCGCGCTCGAACGGCTCCATCGTCACCCGCGCGTGGTTCGGCGAGAGGTTCTGGACGTCGACAATGCGAGGCTTGAGGAATCCGGATTGCGGCATTTTTGTGTCCTGTGTACTGACTGCGGGTTACTTCGAGTAAAGCTCGATCACCAGGTGTTCGTTAATCGTAGAGCTGAGATCCGCACGCGCCGGCATGGCCTTGAAGGTGCCTTTCAGCGCCTTGGAATCGACTTCCAGCCACTCCGGGAAGCCGCGCCCCTCGGCCGCTTCGGCGGAGGCCTTGATGCGCAGCTGGTCCTTCGCCTTGGGCGCGACTTCGACCACGTCGCCTGGACGCAGCCGATAAGACGGGATGTTCACGCGCTTGCCGTTCACGAGGATGGCGTTATGGCGCACGACCTGGCGCGCTTCGCCGCGCGAGGCGCCAAAGCCCATGCGGTAGGTGATGTTGTCGAGGCGCGATTCCAGGAGCTGGAGCAGCCGCTCGCCGGTCACGCCCTTCGCACGGGCCGCGTCGTGGTACGTATTGCGGAACTGGCGCTCGAGCAGTCCGTACGTGTGGCGCATCTTCTGCTTCTCGCGCAGCTGCTTGCCGTAGTCGGAAAGACGCGCGCCGCTCTTCTGGCCGTGCTGGCCGGGTGCGTAGGCGCGGCGCTCCACCGGGCACTTGTCGGTAAAGCACTTCTCGCCCTTGAGATAGAGCTTCTCGCCTTCGCGGCGGCAGTGCCTGCACTTGTCGAGGTTCTTTGCCATCGCTATACCCTGCGCCGCTTCGGCGGGCGGCATCCGTTATGGGGAATCGGCGTGACGTCGGCAATCGAGCCGATCTTCAGGCCGATGGCATTCAGCGCACGGACCGCGGACTCGCGGCCAGGCCCGGGGCCCTTGATGCGCACTTCGATATTCTTCACGCCGCATTCCTGCGCGGCGCGGCCGCAACGCTCGGCGGCAACCTGCGCCGCGAACGGCGTCGATTTGCGCGAGCCCTTGAAACCCGCGTTGCCGGAAGTCGCCCAGGCAAGCGTGTTGCCCTGGCGGTCGGTGATGGTGACGATGGTGTTGTTGAACGAGGCGTGGATATGCGCGATTCCTTCTGCCACGTTCTTCTTGACCTTCTTGCGCGCGCGAGCCGCGGCGGTCTGCTGCAGCTCCTGGCGCGTCGGTGCGTTTCTGCTAGCCATTTATGCTGCCTTCCCTGCCGGCACGTTGAGTTTGATCGCGGCCTTGCGCGGACCCTTGCGTGTGCGCGCGTTGGTGCGCGTGCGCTGACCGCGGACCGGCAGTCCCTTGCGATGACGCGAGCCGCGATAGCAGCCAAGATCGATCAAGCGCTTGATCGACATCTGCACCTCGCGGCGCAGATCGCCTTCGACGGTGAACTTGGCGACGCTCTCGCGAATGCGGTCGAGCTCGCTGTCGTTCAGGTCCTTGATCTTGCGGTTCGGCTGCACGCCTGCGGCGGCGCAGATCGCCTGCGCGCGTGCGCGGCCGATGCCATAGATCGACGTCAGCGCGATCTCGGCGTGCTGGTGATTGGGTATGTTGATCCCTGAAATACGTGCCATAGTGGTTTAGATGAGGCGCGTGACTTAGGCGGAACCTGAAATTATAGCTGTTTTAACAAGGCGTTATCAACCTTGGCGCTGCTTGTGGCGAGGGTCCGAGCAAATCACCCGGACCACGCCCTTGCGCCGCACGATCTTGCACTTGCGGCAGATCTTCTTTACCGATGCCATCACTTTCATAGTGTCCTCACTTGGGAGCGCTCATTTCGCCCTAAAGGTAATCCGCCCCTTGGTTAAGTCGTACGGCGTCATTTGCACCGTCACCTTGTCGCCCGGCAGGATGCGGATGTAGTTCATGCGCATCTTTCCCGAGATGAAGGCGTGGATCGTGTGCCCGTTCTCAAGCTTCACCCGGAAAGTGGCGTTGGGCAGGTTCTCCACCACCTCGCCCTGCATCTCGATAACGTCTTCCTTCGCCATTACCGAACCCCCGGCAGGCCTCCCTTGAAATTGGCCTTGCGCAAGAGGCTCTCGTACTGGTGGGTCATGATGTACGCCTGCACCTGAGCCATGAAATCCATCGTCACCACGACGATGATGAGGAGCGAGGTGCCGCCGAAGTAGAACGGCACGTTCCACTTCAGGATCAGGAATTCAGGCAGCAGGCAGACGAGCGTCACATAGATCGCACCGGCCAATGTGAGGCGCGTCAGGATCTTTTCCAAGTAGCGCGCCGTCTGGTCGCCGGGCCGGATGCCCGGAACAAAGGCCCCGGACTTCTTCAGGTTATCTGCCGTCTCCTTCGGGTTGTACTGCAACGCCGTGTAGAAGAAGCAGAAGAAGATGATGAGTCCGGCATAGAGCACCACGTAGATCGGCTGGCCGGGGGTGAGCGTGCCCGCAATGTCGCGCAGCCAGATCATTCCCTCGCGCGATCCGAACCAGCCGAGCACGGTCGCCGGGAAGAGGATCAGCGACGAGGCGAAGATCGGCGGGATCACGCCGGACATGTTGAGCTTGAAGGGCAGATGCGAGCTCTGCCCGCCATATACGCGATTACCGACCTGGCGCTTGGCGTAATTGACGAGGATCTTGCGCTGCCCGCGCTCCACGAAGCAGACGAAGCCCGTGACAACCACGACGGCGACGGCAATCAAGAGCGCGGTGAGCGGGTGCATGGCGCCCGTCCGCACGAGCTCGAGCGTGCCGGCCACGGCGTTCGGCAGTCCCGCGGCGATGCCGGCGAAGATGATGATCGAGATGCCGTTGCCGAGACCGCGCTCCGTGATCTGCTCGCCCAGCCACATCAGGAACATGGTGCCGGTGACGAGCGTGGTGACCGTCGTCAGGCGGAATAGGAGCCCGGGATCGAGCACGAGGTTGGGCTGCGATTCCAGCATGATCGAGATGCCGGTCGCCTGGAAAAGCGCGAGGAACACCGTGCCGTAGCGCGTGTACTGCGTGATCTTGCGGCGGCCCGACTCGCCTTCTTTCCTGAGGGAATCGAGCTGCGGACTCACTGCCGTCATGAGCTGCATGATGATCGACGCCGAGATGTACGGCATGATGCCCAGGGCGAAGATCGTGAAGCGCCGCAGCGCACCGCCCGAGAACATGTTGAACATGCCGAGCATGCCGCCCTGGTTGTCCTGGAAGAAGCCGGCGAGCACGTTCGGGTCGATGCCCGGCACTGGGATGTGCGCGCCGATGCGGAACACGACGAGCGCGCCGAGCAGGAAGATCAGGCGTTTCTTCAGATCGCCGTAGCGCGACCCCTTGCCGGGGTTGGGCAGTCCGATCGCCATTAAGTCTTCGCCGCTCCGCTCTTCGGCGCTTCACCCGCTTCAGTCGGCGCGGGTTTCTTGGGCTTCTTCTCCTTCACCTTCTTCTCGACCTTCGGCTTCTCGGTGATGTGGATCGAGCCGCCCGCGGCCTCGATCATGGCGCGCGCGCCCTTGCTCACCATGATTTCCTTCAGCGCCACCTTGCGCTCCAGCTTGCCGGAGAGGATCACCTTCGCGGCGAGCGCCCTTTGCGGGACGACGCCCGCAGCCTGCAGCGCAGCGAGATCGATCTCGGTGATGGCAAGGCGTTGCAGCTCGCTCGTGCGCACTTCGGCGATGTCCTCGCGAGTGGGCGAATGGAAGCCGCGCTTCGGCAGGCGCCGATGCAGCGGCATTTGCCCGCCCTCGAAGCCCACCTTGTGGAAGCCGCCCGAGCGCGCCCGTTGCCCTTTATGGCCGCGGCCGGCGGTCTTGCCCCAGCCGGAGCCGACGCCGCGGCCGACGCGATGGCGGTCGCTCTTCGAGCCCGGAGCGGGCTTCAGAGTATTCAATTTCATGAGTCGATCCGCACGAGATAGTTGACCTTGTTGATCATGCCGCGCACCGCCGGCGTGTCGACCACCTCGACGACATGGTCGATGCGCTTCAGGCCCAGGCCGCGCACGGTGTCGCGATGGGTGCGCTTCACGCTGTTGATGCTCTTCAAGAGCCGCACCTTGATCTTCTTCATTGCGTGATTTCCTCGACGGTCTTGCCGCGGCGCGCGGCGATTTCCGCCGGCGTGCTCATGTTCTTCAGGCCATCGAGCGTCGCGCGCACCACGTTGTAAGGGTTGGTCGAGCCGAAGCACTTGGCGAGCACGTTGGTCACGCCCATCACCTCGAACACGGCGCGCATCGGCCCGCCTGCAATGATGCCGGTGCCTTCCATCGCGGGCTGCATCAGCACCTTGGCGGAACCGTGCCGGCCGATCACCGCGTGCTGGAGCGTGCCGTTCTTGAGCTTCACCTTGAAGAGCTTGCGGCGCGCCTCTTCCATCGCCTTCTGCACGGCGACCGGCACTTCGCGCGCCTTGCCCTTGCCCATGCCGATGCCGCCGTCACCGTCGCCGACGACGGTGAGGGCCGCGAAGCCGAGCACGCGTCCGCCCTTGACCACCTTGGTGACGCGGTTCACCGCGACCATTTTTTCGCGCAGGCCGTCGCCGCGCTCTTCCTGCTGCATCCTGGGCTGGATCTTCGCCATAAGTGTCCTTTAGAACTTCAGGCCTGCCTCCTAGAACTTAAGTCCACCAGCGCGCGCCGCTTCGGCGAGCGCCTTGATACGTCCGTGGTAGCGATAGCCGGCGCGGTCGAACGCGACCTTGTCGATGCCTTTCGCCTTCGCCTTGCTCGCGATGCGTTGGCCGATCATTTCGGCGGCCTTGCGGTTCGCGCCATGCTTGAGCTGCCCGCGCACTTCCTTCTCGGTGCTCGAGGCGCTCACCAGCACCTTGTCGCCCGAAGGCGAAGTGATCTGGGCATAGATATGCGAGTTGGTGCGATGCACGGTGAGGCGCACCGCGCCGACTTCGCGGATCTTGTGCCGCGTCTGCCGCGCGCGGCGCAGTCTGGAATCGTTCTTAGCGCTCATAGGTCACTTCTTCTTCGTCTCTTTCAACACGATGGCTTCGCCGGTGTAGCGCACGCCCTTGCCTTTGTAAGGCTCCGGCGGACGCTGTCCGCGCACTTCCGCGGCCACCTGGCCGACGAGCTGCTTGTCGATGCCGGTAATGATGATCTCGGTCTGCGTCGGCGTTGCGACCTTGATCCCCTTCGGCATCTGATACACCACCGGGTGCGAGAAGCCGAGCGAGAGGTTCAGCTTGTCGCCCTGCGCCTGCGCGCGGTAGCCGACGCCGACAAGGGCGAGACGCTTCTCGAAACCCTTGGTGACACCCGCCACCATATTGGCGACGAGTGCGCGCATGGTGCCGGACATGGCGTCGGCATGGTTCGAGTTGCCGAGCGCCTTGAACGTGACGGCCTCGCCTTCCTTCTTCACTTCAACGTTCGGATCGGCCGGGCGCGCGATGCTGCCGAGCGGTCCCTTGATCGAGATCTGGCCGGAGGCGATCGTCACCTCGACGCCTTTCGGCAGCGGTACGGGATATTTAGCAACGCGGGACATGGCCGGCCCTTAAGCGACGATGCAAAGCACTTCACCGCCGAGGCCGTCGGCGCGCGCCTTGCGGTCGGTCATCACGCCGCGCGAAGTCGAAAGGATCGCGACACCCAGGCCGTTCATGACGCGCGGAATGTCGTCGCGTCCCTTGTAGACGCGCAGCCCGGGCTTCGAGACGCGCTCGAGGCGCTCGATCACCGGGCGGCCGGCGTAGTACTTGAGCGCAATCGCGAGCTCCTTCTTCGAGCCGTTCTCTCGCGTCGCGAAGTCCTCGATGTAGCCCTCGTCCTTGAGTACCTTGGCGATGGCGCCCTTCAGGTGCGACGCCGGCATCGAGACCTCGGAGTGGCCGACGAGCTGCGCATTGCGGATGCGCGTCAGCATGTCGGCGATCGGGTCGTGCATGCTCATATCTCTCTCCCGCCTCTACCAGCTTGCCTTGATGATGCCGGGCACTTCGCCCTTGAGCGCGAGCTCGCGCAGCTTGTTGCGGCCGAGGCCGAACTTGCGATAGACGCCCCGCGGCCGGCCGGTAAGCGCGCAGCGGTTGCGCAGGCGCACGGGGGAGGAGTCGCGCGGCAGCTTCTGCAGCTTGAGGCGCGCCTCCTCTTTCGCTTCGTCGGAGGCGCGGACGTCGTAGATGATCTCGAGCAGCGCCGCGCGCCTCGCCTTGAATTTCTCCACCGTCTTGCGGCGTTTCTGGTCGCGCAGCTTGAGTGCGAGCTTGGCCATGGGTTCTCTCTTCAGTGCTTGAACGGGAAGCGGAATGCGGCAAGCAGCGCGCGCGCCTCGTCGTCGGTCTTGGCAGTGGTATTGATGGCGATGTCCATCCCGCGGATGGCATCGATCTTGTCGTACTCGATCTCGGGGAAGATGATCTGCTCCTTCACGCCGAGGCTGTAGTTGCCGCGGCCGTCGAACGCACGGTTCGACACGCCGCGGAAGTCGCGGATGCGGGGGATCGCAATGTTCACCAGGCGATCGAGGAACTCGTACATGCGGGCGCCGCGCAGCGTGACCATGCAGCCGACCGGGAAGTTGGCGCGGATCTTGAAGTTCGCGATCGACTTCCGCGACTTGGTTACCACCGGCTTCTGGCCGGCGATGCGGGTCATGTCGGCGACCGCGTTGTCGAGCACCTTCTTGTCGGTCGTGGTCTCGCCCACGCCCATGTTGAGCGTGATCTTCTTCAAGCGCGGCACTTGCATCGGGCTCTTGTAGCCGAACTTCTGCGTGAGCTCGGGCACCACCTTCTCTTTGTAATAGGTGGCAAGGCGCGCCGGAGGCGCCGGGATCTTGGGGCCCTCGTCCTTCGCAACCGGTACGGCTTTCGGCGCATCCTTCTTGCCCTGCGGCTTCGCCTGCTGTGCGGGCTTAGCCTGCTGCTGCTGAGGCGCGCCCTTGTCGCCCTTCGGCTTCTGCTCTTTGTCCTTGGCTTGCTCTTTGTCTTTGGCCATAGCGCTACGCTTCCACTTGCTCCCCGTTACCCTTGAAGACGCGCACCTTGCGGCCGTCTTCCAGCACCTTCACTCCGGCGCGGTCGGCCTTCTGCGTCTGAGGATTGAAGAGCGCGATATTGGAGACATGGATCGGCAGGTCCTTGTCGACGATGCCGCCCTGCTCGCCTTTCATCGGATTGGGCCGTTGATGCTTCTTCACTCGGTTCACGCCCTCGACCACGACGTGCTCGGCGTCGACCCGGCGCAGCACCGTGCCGCGCTTGCCCTTGTCGCGGCCGGAGAGGACCACGACCTCGTCGCCCTTGCGGATGCGCTTCATTAGAGAACCTCCGGGGCGAGCGAGACGATCTTCATGAAGGCTTCCGTGCGCAGCTCGCGTGTCACCGGTCCGAAAATACGCGTGCCGATCGGCTCGAGCTTCGGGGTAAGCAGCACGGCCGCGTTGCGGTCGAAGCGGATGAGCGACCCATCCGAGCGCCGCACACCCTTCGCGGTGCGTACGACGACAGCGTGGTAGATCTCGCCTTTCTTCACACGGCCACGCGGCGCGGCGTCCTTGACGCTCACCTTGATCACGTCGCCGATCGACGCATAGCGGCGTTTCGAGCCGCCCAGCACCTTGATGCACATCACCGCGCGTGCACCTGTGTTGTCGGCGACGTCCAGCACCGACTCCATCTGAATCATTTAACTCTCCGCTCTCCAACTTGCGCTGAAAGTCAGCGCAGTTTTGGACCCCGTCCGGGGCTAAGAAGGCCGCGATTTTACTACCAAAAAACGCCTAAACGGCCTTCGATTTTTCAACCAGGCGCGTCACGCGCCACGACTTCGTACGCGAAATCGGCCGGCATTCGGCGATCTCGACAAGGTCGCCCTCGCCGAACTCGCCCGACTCGACATGCGCGTGGTACTTCTTCGACAAGGTGATGGTCTTGCCCATCATGGCGTCGCGCACCCGGCGCTCCACCCGCACGACCACCGTCTTCTGCATCTTGTTGCTCGTCACGCGGCCGACCAGCTTGCGCTGGTTCTTGGCCTGCGCCTGGGCTGCTTGTTCGCTCATTGAGTAGCCTTCTCTTTGATGATGGTGCGCACGCGCGCGATGTCGCGCCGCACCTTCTTCAGCTGGCTTGTATTCGACAGCTGCTGCGTGGCGAGCTGCATCCGCAGGCCGAACTGGGCCCGCAAGAGCGACTCGAGCTCCTTCTGCAGGTCAGCCGGTCCCTTGCCGCGTAGTTCGCTCGGTTTCATTTAGCCTCCCAGCATCCGCTGTACGACGATGGTGCGGAAGGGCAGCTTGGCCGCGGCAAGGGCGAACGCCTCCTTGGCGAGGTCGTGCGTGACGCCGTCCATCTCGAAAATGATCTTGCCCGGCTGGATCTCGCTGACGAAGTATTCCGGGTTGCCCTTGCCGTTGCCCATGCGCACTTCCGCGGGCTTTTGCGACACAGGCTTGTCCGGAAACACGCGGATCCAGATGCGGCCGCCGCGCTTGATGTGCCGCGACATGGCGCGGCGTCCCGCCTCGAGCTGGCGCGCCGTAAGGCGGCCACGGGTCGTCGCCTTGAGGCCGAACTCGCCGAAGGACACCTTGGCGCCGCGCGTCGCGACGCCGGTGTTGCGGCCCTTTTGTTGTTTCCTGTACTTGGTACGTGCGGGTTGCAGCATGACTATTCCTTCTTCTCGCCACCGTCAGGCTTCTCCAGCTTCTTCGCCTTCTTGACGGTGGTCTTTGGCGCCGGTGCACCGTCCTTCTTGGGCGCGGCTGCGCGCGGACGCGCCGGTCCGCCGCGCTTCGCGCCGGCTCGCGGCGCGGGCTTCTTGGCGCGCTTCGGTTCGGCTGGAGCCTCGGGCTGGGCAGCCGGCGTGGCTGCGCCAGGTGTGGCAACTGTCGAAGCAGCATCGCCCTTCGGTGCCACCTCGCCCTTGTAGACCCAGACCTTGATGCCGATCACACCATAGGAGGTCTTCGCCTCTCCGAGGCCGTAGTCGATATCGGCGCGCAACGTGTGCAGCGGCACGCGGCCTTCGCGGTACCACTCCGTGCGCGCGATCTCGATGCCGTTCAGCCGGCCGGCGCTCATGATCTTGATGCCCTGGGCGCCCAGACGCATGGCGTTCTGCATGGCGCGCTTCATGGCGCGGCGGAACATGATGCGTTTCTCGAGCTGCTGCGCGATGGAGTCGGCGATGAGCTGCGCATCGATCTCGGGCTTGCGGATCTCCTCGATGTTCACGTGCACCTGCTGCACGCCCATGATGCGGCGCAGCTCGGCCTTCAGCGACTCGATCTCCTCGCCTTTCTTGCCGATCACCACGCCCGGCCGCGCCGAGAAGATCGTGATGCGCGCGTCCTTGGCGGGGCGCTCGATCAGCACGCGGCCGACCGAGGCGTGCGCGAGCTTCTTCTTCAGGAACGCGCGCACCTTCACGTCCTCGGCCAGCATCGGCGCGAAGTTCTTGTTGTTCGCGTACCAGCGCGAGCTCCAGTTACGGTTGACCGCGAGCCGGAAGCCGGTCGGATTGATCTTCTGTCCCATGGTCCTAATCTCCGACCGTGATGTAGATGTGGCAGGAA
>DASQGW010000184.1:0-24785 GCA_035632415.1 Burkholderiales bacterium
TTCGTCGCCGTGGTGCACCGCTACGCCTCGGGCATCCCGTGGCCCGCGTTCCAGGACTGGCTGCTCACCATCAACCTGTCCTGGGCGCAGGAACTGTGCATCTACATGTTCATCTGGATGGCCAAGTTCGGCGCCGCCTACGGCGTGCGCACCGGCATCCACGTCGGCGTCGACGTCCTCATCAACCGCATGCCCGACAAGCCGCGCGCGGGCTTCATCCTTTTCGGCCTGCTCGCCGGCGCGCTCTTCACCGGCATCGTCGGCTCGCTCGGCGCCAAGTTCGTCTGGGAGATCGCGCATACCGACCAGGTCTCGCCCGACCTTGAAGTGAAGATGTGGCTCGTGTTCCTCGCGATCCCGTGCGGGTCGTACCTCATGTGCTTCCGCTTCCTGCAGGTGGCGTGGTCGTTCTGGCGCACCGGGCAGCTTCCGCACCACGACCACGGCCATGTCGAGGGCATGACCGAGGTGAGCGACGCGGACCTGGTGCCGCTGGCCGTGAACAACGACCTCCATCCCAAGGACGTGCGCAAGTGACGGCGACGATCATCTTCGTCCTGCTCTTCGGCCTGATGCTCACCGGCATGCCGGTGTCGATCTCGCTCGGCCTCACGGTGCTCACGTTCCTCTTCGCCATGACGCAAGTGCCGATCGAGTCGGTGGCGCTCAAGCTCTTCACCGGCATCGAGCGCTTCGAGATCATGGCGATCCCGTTCTTCATCCTCGCCGGCAACTTCCTCACGCACGGCGGCGTGGCGCGGCGCATGATCAACTTCGCCACGAGCGTGGTGGGCCATTGGCACGGCGGCCTCGGCCTCGCCGGCGTGATGGCCTGCGCGCTCTTCGCCGCGGTGTCGGGCTCGAGCCCGGCGACCGTCGTCGCCATCGGCTCGATCATCCTGCCGGCAATGGTGAAGGCCGGCTTCCCGAAGCGCTTCGGCGCTGGCGTCATCACCACCTCGGGCGCCCTCGGCATCCTGATCCCGCCCTCGATCGTGATGGTGATGTACTCGGTGGCGACCAACACTTCGGTCGGCACGCTGTTCATGGCGGGCGTGGTGCCGGGCCTCACGCTCGCGTTCATGCTGGGCGCGCTGACCTGGTGGCGCGCGCGCAAGAACAACTACCCGCGCATGCAGCTCATCGCGGGCCGCAGCGGCGTGCAGACCACGATCGCCACGCTCGCGGGCCTCTGCGGCAGCCTCTTCTTCATCGCGGCGCCGATCGGCGCGCTGTGGTGGCTGATGGGACGCTTCGCGCCGGAGGGCACCGGGATTCTCGTCGTCATCCTCGGCATTGCCTGGCTCCTCGTCGCCCGGGCGCTGACGGAGAACGCGTTCGTCCTGCGCTGGGTCTTCACCGCCGCCTATCTGATCACGCCGCCGGTCGTCGTCTATGCGCTCGCGGCGCTCTTCCTGCCCGGTGGCGGCGCGCTGCTTGCGGTGCTTTTCCTCGCTTGGCTCGTCGCGATGCGGCCGCTCGCGAGGAAGGCGGATCTCATCGATGGCTACGCCATCGCCGCGCGTCACGAGTCTGTGATCGTGTGGCGAGCGTTCTGGGAGAGCGTCTGGGGCCTGCTCCTCGTGATCGTGGTGCTGGGGGGAATCTACAGCGGCGTGTTCACGCCGACCGAGGCGGCGGCGATGAGCGCGGTGTACGCGTTCTTCGTCGCGGTGTACGTCTACAAGGACATGGGGTTGAAGCAGGTGCCGAAGGTGCTGCTCGACTCGGCCAACATGAGCGCGATGCTGCTCTACATCATCACCAACGCGGTGCTCTTCTCGTATCTCCTGACTTCCGAGCAGATCCCGCAGGCGATGGCCGACTGGATGATCGGTCAGGGACTCGGTTCGGTCGGGTTCCTGCTGATGGTGAACCTGCTGCTTCTCCTCGCCGGCAACGTGATGGAGCCTTCGTCGATCGTGCTCATCACGGCGCCGATCCTCTTCCCGGTCGCCACCAAGCTCGGCATCGACCCGGTGCACTTCGGCATCCTCATCACGGTGAACATGGAAGTCGGCATGTGCCACCCGCCGGTCGGGCTGAACCTCTATGTCGCGAGCGGTATCACGAAGATGGGTATCACCGAGCTCACCATCGCCGTCTGGCCGTGGCTCCTGACGATGCTGATCTTCCTCGTGATGGTCACCTACATGCCCTCGCTCTCGCTCTGGCTGCCGCGGCTCCTCGGCATGATGACCTGACGCGAATTTGATCTAGGTCAGCCGCCTCCGCAAGCGGAACGGTACAAGGAAGCATGAACCGCGATTCTGGAGGATCCGCGATGACCGGCCCCGTCGCCATGTGGCACACCGAGCATGTCTACTTCCGGCGACTGTTGGAACTGCTGCAACACGAGCTCGACACGTTCCATCGCGGCGAGCGGGCGAACTACGAGCTGATGCTCGACATCGTCTCGTACCTGACGGAGTACTCGGACCAGTTCCACCATCCGCGCGAGGACGTGGCCTTCGCCAAGCTCGCCGTACGCTGCCCGGACCTGAAGCTCGAGCTCGCGCGCCTCACGCAGGAGCACCGGGTGGTCGCACGCGCCGGCGAGACGCTGAAGAAGCAGCTCGAGGCGATCCTCGACGGCTCGATCATGCCGCGCGCCGAGGTGGAAGTCGCAGCCGCCACCTACCTCGTCTACTACGGCAACCACATCGCGAAGGAAGACGAGCTCGTGCTCGACCGCGCGGTCGAGGCGCTCACGCCCGAGGACTGGCTGGCGGTGAGGAACGCCGTGCCGACCAAGCCCGATCCGCTCTTCGGCGAAGCGCCCGAGAAGCGCTATCGCGCGCTGCGCCGCCGCATTCACGCCGAAGTCAGCTAACGCAGCGTAGTTGACGCAAGTCAAATGCGGAGCCCCCGCTCCGCGGTGTACTACGGTTCATGTTCCAGGTGCGCATACACGGCCGCGGCGGCCAGGGCGTAGTGACCGCGGCGGAGATGCTGTCGGTCGCCGCGTTTCGCGAAGGTAAACATGCCCAGGCGTTCCCGAGCTTCGGCTCGGAGCGCACCGGCGCCCCGGTCGTCGCCTACTGCCGTATCGACGACACGGAGATCCGCGTGCGCGAGCCGATCCTCGCGCCCGACGCGCTCATCATCCAGGACCCGACGCTCATTCATCAGGTGGACCTTTTTGCCGGCCTGGCCGCGAACGCCACCATTCTCCTCAACACCTCGCGCAGCTTCGACGACCTCGGCATCGGCGATCTCACGAAGAAATACCGCACCTGCACCGTGCCCGCGACCGAGCTCGCGCTGAAGCACGTCGGCCGGCCGGTGCCCAACGCGGCGCTGCTCGGCGCGTTCGCCGCGCTCTCCGGCGTGGTTTCGCTCGAGGCCGTGCAGCAGGCGATCGGCGAAAAATTCTCAGGTCCGGTGGCGGCGGCGAACTGCGCCGCCGCGGCTGCCGCCTACCAGGCGCTCGCCCGTGCTGAAACAGCTTGAAGGCTCGCGCGCGGTCGCCGAAGCGGTCGCGCTCTGCCGCCCCGAGGTGATCTGCGCATACCCGATCTCGCCGCAGACTCACATCGTCGAGGCGCTCGGCGAGATCGTGGCAACCGGCGAGCTCGCGCCCTGCGAGTTCATCAACGTCGAATCGGAGTTCGCGGCGATGTCGGTCGCGATCGGCGCCTCGGCCGCGGGCGCCCGCGCCTATACGGCCACCGCGTCGCAAGGCCTGCTCTACATGGCGGAGGCGCTGTTCAACGCATCCGGGCTCGGCCTGCCGATCGTGATGACGGTGGCGAACCGCGCCATCGGCGCGCCGATCAACATCTGGAACGACCATACCGACTCGATGTCGCAGCGCGACTGCGGCTGGATCCAGCTCTTCGCCGAGAACAACCAGGAAGCGCTCGACCTGCATATCCAGGCGTTCCGCCTCGCCGAGGAGCTGTCGATCCCGGTGATGGTGTGCATGGACGGCTTCATCCTCACGCACGCCTACGAGCGCGTCGACATGCCGACGCAGCAGCAGGTCGATGCCTTCCTGCCGCGCTTCGAGCCGCGGCAGGTGCTCGATCCGGCCGAGCCGATCTCGATCGGCGCGATGGTCGGTCCCGAGGCCTTTACCGAGGTGCGCTACCTCGCGCACGCGAAGCAGATGCAGGCGCTCGATCTCATTCCCGCCTGGGCTGCGCAGTTCAAGCGCGCCTTTGGCCGCAGCGCCGGCGGGCTCGTGCAGCCGTACGCCATCGAGGACGCGGAAACCGTGGTCATCGCGCTCGGCTCGGTGCTCGGCACGATCAAGGATACGGTCGACGAGCTGCGCGGCCGCGGACACAAGATCGGCGTGCTGGGAGTGTCGTGCTTCCGCCCGTGGCCGCATGCCGCGGTGCGCGCGACGCTCGGCGCCGCGAAGCGCGTCGTCGTGCTTGAAAAAAGCCTCGCCGTCGGCGTCGGCGGCATCGTCTCCACCAACGTGCGCACCGCACTCACGGAGCGCGCGGTGCCCGTGTACGACGTCATAGCCGGGCTCGGCGGCCGTCCGATCACCAAGGCTTCGCTCGCGCGCGTGCTCGTCGACGCGATGAACGACGACCTGAAGCTCACCACTTTCCTCGACCTCGATGCGACGCTCGTCGAGCGCGTGCTGGCGCGCGAGGCGGAGCTGCGCCGCAGCGGCCCGCTGCCCGAGCGCGTGCTGAAAGAACGCCATGGCATTCCAGCCCGTTAAGTACTACCAGACCGGCACCTTCACCGTGGGCAACCGGTTGCTGCCGGCGGAGCTGCGCACGGTGCAATCGGATGCGCGGCGCACGAACGCGCTCAACTCCGGCCACCGAGCCTGCCAGGGCTGCGGCGAGGCGCTCGGTGCGCGCTACGCGATCGACGCGGCGATGGACGCCACGCGCAAGCAGCTCGTTGCGGCGAATGCCACGGGCTGCCTGGAAGTCTTCTCCACGCCTTATCCGGAGACGTCGTGGCAGATCCCATGGATCCACTCGCTCTTCGGTAACACCGCAGCGGTCGCGACCGGCATCGCCGCGGCGCTCAAGGTCAAGGGAAGACACGACGTGCGCGTGATCGCCCAGGGCGGCGACGGCGGCACGACCGACATCGGGTTCGGTTGCCTCTCAGGCATGTTCGAGAGGAACGACGACGTGCTCTACATCTGCTACGACAACGAGGCCTACATGAACACCGGCGTGCAGCGCTCCTCGGCCACGCCGCCCGCCGCGCGCACCGCGACGACCTCCGCAGGAAACGTCTTCGGGCAAGGCAAGAACCTGCCGGCGATCGCGATGGCGCACGGCATTCCCTACGTCGCCACCGCGACCATCGCCGAGCTCCACGACCTCGAGGACAAGGTGCGCCGGGCGATGGAGTTCCGCGGCGCGCGCTATATCCATATCTTCGTGTCCTGCCCGCTGGGATGGGGCCATGCCGCGGACCAATCCGTGCGCATGGCACGCCTCGCCAAGGAGACGGGCCTGTTCCCGGTGTTCGAGGCCGAGCAGGGCGAACTGACGAGCGTCTCGAAGATCCGCCGGCGCCTCCCCGTGGAGGAGTACCTCAAGCCGCAGAAGCGCTTCGCGCATCTCTTTTCGCCGAAGGTGAACACCGAGGCCATCGCGCGCATCCAGGCGATCGCCGATCGCAATATCAAGCGGTATGGGCTGGTCGATGCGTAAGCCCTTCGCGATCACACTCGATCCCGGCTCGAGCCTTGCCAACCACACCGGCTCGTGGCGCACGCTCCGGCCGGTGTACGTCGATCGGCTGCCGCCGTGCAACGAACGCTGCCCGGCCGGCGAGAACATCCAGGGCTGGCTCGCGCACGCGGAATCCGGCGACTACGAGTCCGCCTGGCGCCTGCTCGTGCTGGAGAATCCGCTGCCCGCGGTAATGGGGCGCGTCTGCTACCACCCGTGCGAAAGCGGGTGCAATCGCGCGACGATCGATAGCGCGGTCGGCATCAACTCGATCGAGCGCTTCCTCGGTGACGAGGCGATCCGCCGCGGCTGGCGGCTCACCCGCGTTGCTTCGCACTCGGGGAAGAGAGTCCTCGTAGTCGGCGCGGGCCCTTCGGGCTTGTCGGCGGCCTACCACCTGGCGCGCGCGGGACACGAGGTCGAGATCCATGAAGCCGGACCCTACGCCGGCGGCATGATGCGCTTCGGCATTCCGCAGTACCGCCTGCCGCGCGAAGTGCTCGACGCGGAAGTGAAGCGCATCCTCGATCTCGGCGTCGAGCTGCGCCTGAACGCCAAGGTAGCGAACATCCTCGAGACGATGCAGCAAGGCCGCTTCGACGCCGCGTTCCTTGCCGTTGGCGCGCACATCGGCAAGCGCGCGTACATCCCGGCCGGATCGTCGGCGCGCATCCTCGATGCCGTGTCGCTCCTTCGCTCGATGGAAGGCGCGGAGAAGCCGCAGCTTGGCCGCCGCGTGATCGTCTACGGCGGTGGCAACACCGCGCTCGACGTCGCGCGCACCGCCAAGCGCCTCGGCGCGGAAGAGGCGGTGATCGTCTACCGCCGCACGCGCGAGAAGATGCCGGCGCACGACTCGGAGCTCGAAGAAGCGCTGCAGGAGGGCGTGCTGGTCAAGTGGCTTTCCACCATCAAACAGGCAACCGAGGGCGAAATCACCGTCGAGAAGATGGAGCTCGACGCGAGCGGCTTCCCGCAGCCCACGGGCGAGCTCGAGACGCTCGCCGCCGATTCGGTCGTGCTCGCGCTCGGCCAGGATGTCGACCTGGGCCTGCTGGAGGGTGTTCCTGGACTGATGGTGGCCGACGGCGTCGTCAAGGTCGGCACCAACATGATGACCGGCCATCCCGGCATCTTCGCCGGCGGGGACATGGTGCCTTCCGAGCGCACCGTCACGGTGGCCGTGGGCCATGGCAAGAAAGCGGCGCACCACATCGACGCGTGGCTGCGCGGCTCGAAATATTCGCGAGCGGCGAAGCACGCGCCGGCGAGCGGCGAGCGGCTCAATCCCTGGTACTACAGCGATGCGCCGAAGACGCTGCGCCCGGTGCTCGACCTGGTGCGGCGCCAATCCACGTTCGATGAAGTGGTGCAGGGATTCGATGAGAGCACCGCGCTCTACGAGGCGCGCCGCTGCCTTTCGTGCGGCAACTGCTTCGAATGCGACAACTGCTATGGCGTCTGCCCGGACAACGCCGTGATCAAGCTCGGCGCGGGCAAGCGCTTCAAGTTCAACTACGACTACTGCAAGGGCTGCGGCCTGTGTGCGGCCGAGTGCCCCTGCGGCGCGATCGACATGGTCCCGGAGGAGTTATGAAATTCGAAATACCGGCGCCGCTGCGCATCGACCACGAAGCGCTCGACGCCCAGCTCAAGCAGGCGATGCACGCGGAAGGCGCGGTCGGAGCCGCTGCGCGCGAGGTCGCGCGCCTCGTCTACCCGCATTTCCAGCGCGAGAAGGACTTCGCCCTGCCGCCGCTCGGGCTCCTCGCCGACGTGGTGCGCGGGGCGCTGCGCACCGAGATGCACGAGGCGCTCGCGATGACGCGCAAGCTCAAGGCGGAGCTGCCGGCGATGTTCGACGAGCACCGGCAAATCATGGTCGCGCTCGAGAAGCTCTCCGCCGCGGCTCATGCGGCGGGCCGGCCCGAGGTCGAGGACTTCGCGGCGGCGCTCGCGCAGCACGCGGACATGGAAGAGCGGGTGCTTTACCCCGCGGCAGTCCTCCTGGGCGAGCACCTTGCGCGCGCCCTGGAAGAGGCACCGGTCCTCGAATAAGAATACGTCTCGTTTGATCTAGATCGAATCCCGGCGGGACCCCCTCCCTACGATGGGGTGGTGAAGACCGCCAAGGTGCCGCTGCGGCTGCCGATGTTCCGGGGCGAGAAACGCCTGCGGATCGCGCTCGTCGGCCTGCCGGGCGCCGGCGCTACGACGATCTTCCGCGCCATCGAAAGCACCTCGCAACGCCCCGGGCGCAAGGGGGAGGAGTGCGAGGTGGACATCGGCTTCGACGAAGCACGCATCTCGCGCGTGCCGAACCTCACGGTGCTGCAGGACCCGCAGAAGGTGGACGTCATCGTGCAAGTGGTCGACGCGAGCGCCCCCGAGCGCCATCTCGAATTCACGCTCGAGCTGCTCGCGCTCGGACGGCCGCTGGTGCTGGCGATGAACCGCATGGACCTCGCGCACCGCAAGGGCCTGCACGTGGCGAGCGGGGCGCTCGCCGAGCGGCTCGGCGTGCCGACGGTGCCGACGGTGGCGACGATGGGCTACGGCATCCGCGAGCTCTTCAGCGCGGCCGCCGATGCGGCGCGCCGCAGCGCGAAGCCCGCCTTTCCGGCGCTCAACGTCGCGCAGCTCGCGGAGACAGCCACGCGGCCGGCGGGCGTGCGCGAACGCCGCGACTGGCGCTACTGGATGGACGAGCTTTTCTTGAGCCCGCGCTGGGGTCTCGCCGGCAGCGCCGCCGTGTTCGCAGCGGTGCTCTTCGTCGTCTTCTATGTGAGCGTGTGGATCGACGCGCGCACCACGGCGCCGCTCGCGGCATGGGTCGCGGCCTGGCAGCCCGAAGGCACGAGCGGCGTGGTCGCGCGCGCGGTGCTGGACGGCCTGGTGGGCCTCATCGGCATCGTGGTGCCCTACATGGTGCCGCTCGTGGTGCTGCTCATCCTGCTCGAGCAGACGGGAATCATGGCGCGCATCGCGTTCGCCGTGGACCGCGTCTTCCATCATCTGGGACTGCACGGCGGCGTGGCGCTGCCGCTGCTCCTCGGGCTGGGCTGCAACGTGCCCGCGCTCGCCGCCGTTGGCTCGACGACGCGCGGCGCGCAGCGCACCACGGCGTCGCTTCTCATCACCTTCGTGCCTTGCTCGGCGCGCTCGGCGATCATCCTCGCGCTCGCCGGCAAGTACCTCGGGCCGTGGGGCGTGCTCGCGGTGTTCGCGGTGGCGGCGGTGGTGGTCTCGGCCATGGGGCACTTCCTGCGCCGGCATTTCGCGGAGCAGAGCATCGGGCAGATCCTGGAAATCCCGCGCTACGCGGCTCCGCGCTGGCGGCTGCTCGCGCGCGAGACGTGGCTGCGCACGCGCGACATCCTCACGATCGTCACCCCGCTTCTCATCGGCGGCAGCGTGGTGCTCGCGCTCCTCACGCACTGGGGCGCCGACCGCTGGATCAACCTCGCCCTCGCGCCGGTAACGGCGTGGTGGCTCGGCCTGCCGGTCGTGCTCGGCGTGCCGCTTCTCTTCGGCGTGCTGAGGAAGGAGCTCTCGCTCGCCATGATCTACACCGCGCTCGGCGGCTTCGCCGTCGACGCGTACCTCAGCTCCACGCAGATCTTCACCTTCCTCGTCTTCCTCACGCTCTACGTGCCCTGCATTTCGACTTTCGCCGTGATGACGAAGACCGTCGGCCGCCGCCAGGCGCTCGCCTCGGTCGGGCTGTCCGTCGCCGTGGCGCTCGCCGTGAGCGGGGTGCTGCGCTTCGCCCTGGAAGGTCTGCAGCGCCTCTCGGCGTAAGCTTCCAGGTATGTTCCGCACTCCACAGATCGACGACCTGAACGTCGTCGAGCAGGTCCGCCTCATCTCGCCCGAGGCGTTGCATGACGAGCTGCCGCTCTCGGCGGCCGCGCGCCAGAACGTCATCGCCGGCCGCGAGGCCATCAAGCGCATCCTCGACCGGCAGGACCGGCGTCTTTTCATGGTGGTGGGTCCATGCTCGATCCATGACCCGGTGGCCGCGCTCGACTACGGCCGGCGCCTCGCGGCTCTCGCCCGGGAGGTGGTCGACCGCCTGTTCATCGTGATGCGCGTCTACTTCGAGAAGCCGCGCACGACCGTCGGCTGGAAGGGCCTCATCAACGATCCGGACCTCGACGACTCCTTCCAGATCGAGAAGGGCCTGCGCATCGCGCGCAAGCTCCTCCTCGACCTGAACGAGCTCGGCCTGCCGTGCGGCACCGAGGCGCTCGATCCCATCACGCCGCAGTACCTTGCCGACCTCGTCTCGTGGAGCGCGATCGGCGCGCGCACCACCGAGTCGCAGACGCATCGCGAGATGGCGAGCGGCCTCTCCATGCCGGTCGGCATCAAGAACGGCACCGACGGCAACCGCGCCGTGGCCGTCAACGCGCTCGTCTCCGTGTCGCGTCCGCACGCCTTCCTCGGCATCGACCCCGAGGGCCGCTGCGCGCTCACCTATACGAAGGGCAACCGCTACGCGCATATCGTGCTGCGCGGCGGCGCGGCGCCGAACTATGACAGCGTCTCGGTCGCGCTCACCGAGCAGGAGCTGGCGAAAGCAGGCCTCGCGCCGAACATCATGGTCGATTGCTCGCACGGCAACTCGGGCAAGGACCCGGCACGCCAGCCGCTCGTCTTTGCCGACGTCGTCCACCAGATCTGCGACGGCAACCGCTCGCTGATCGGCGCGATGATCGAATCGAACCTCGAGTGGGGCAGCCAGCCGCTCGCCGAGCGCGCGAACCTGCGCTACGGCGTGTCGATCACCGACGCGTGCATCGACTGGCGCACGACCGAGAGAACGCTGCGCGACGCGCGCGCCAGGCTGAAAGGCTAGTGCAGCACTTGCCTCGGTAGGGCTCGCGCCGAGCGCATCAGCTCGCCGAAATCGGTGCCGCGCATGTGCACGAGCGTGCGGTGGTCGCCGCCTTCGAAGTAGATGTCCTCGGCGTCGGCGAGCGTCGCCTGCCACAGCGTCGGCATGCTGTACGCGGCTCCGACCACCGGTATGGCGCCCGGGACGCAGTCCGGAAAGATCGAGCCGAGCTCCGATTCGGGCGCGGGCCGCAGGTCGCGGCCGAGCGCGCTGCGCAGCCGGGCGAGGTCGAGGTGCGTGCTCGCCGGGATCACGGCGAGGAGATAGCCGCCGTGATCCTTGAGGACGACGCCTTTCGCGACGTTCTCCGGCGGCACCTCGGCGAGGAGCGCTGCATCGAGGCAAGAGTCGCTCCTGCCGTGCGGCAGCGGGTCCCACACGAGCTTGCGCTCGGCGATGTAGTCCTGGACTCGATAGGCGATCGACATGGCGTCACGCGTGCGGGACCGGGCCGCGCCCTTCGTCGGTCTGCACGAGCGCCCAGGCGGCGAACGCTATGGTCAGGGCCCCGACGGCCATCGCATTGGCCGCGGCGGCGAACGCCGACGAGAAACCGAGGATGAAGGGCGCTGCGATCAGCCAGACGCCCGCCACCATGTCGAGCTTCTCCTCGAGGTCCTCGTGCGCGTCGAGGTTGAGCAGCTCGAGGAAGATCAGGATGCAGCCGAGAAAGAGCGCATTCATGCTTGCGGCGGATTGCTCCGAATAGCCGAGCGCCCACGGCGAGACGAGCAGCCACGCACCGAGCGCGATGCCGAGCCAGTCTTCGAACTTGAGGGTTTTGAACATGACCGTCACTCCTTTCGCGAGGACGGCCCGAGTCGTGGACAGGCAGACTCCAGCCGTCCAGAAGCTGCCTACGCTACACCGGCCCCCGGCGAGCGTATTGATGCACCTCAAGGGACTCGAGCGCGGCGTAGTCTTCCGGAACTAGGCGCGGTACGACGGTTCTCGCCGCGCGAGGCGCATTCTGCCGGGTATGAACTCTTCGATCGTGCGCAGGGCCAAGGCCAGCCGGCGCTTCGGCTTTGTGGTGATGCTCGTCGGCTTTACGCCGGTGCCGTGGCTCCTGACCCAATCGATCCTTGCGAGCGCCGGGATACACCGCTCGCCAGGCCTGCCGCAGGTCGGGCTCGTCATTGCCTTGTCGGGCTTTGCCGTGATGATGCTCGGCGCCGCCATTGCGCGCCGGGCGCTGCCGGTGCTCGCGGCGGCGGAGCGCGATCGCGCCGATGGCTTGCGCCGCGCCGCCCAGTATCACGACGGCGAGCGCATCGAGCCCTACATCGGGCCCGGGCTACCGGACGCTGCGCTGATGATTCGCGACGAGGAGCGATAGCACCAGCGACGCCACCCGGCTCTCGATCGGATCGGAGCTCGTCGAGAGCACGATCGGCACCTTGCCGCCCATTACGACGCCGCCGGAGATCGCGTCCGAGAGGTGCTCGAGCTGCTTGGCGAGCATGTTGCCCGCCTCGAGGTCGGGCGCGATGAGGATGTCGGCCTGGCCGGCGACTGCGGATTTCAGGTGCGAGGCGCGCGCGGCGACGATGGAGAGCGCGTTTTCGATGCCGAGCGGGCCGTCGAGCACGCCGCCCTTGATCTGGCCGCGGTCGGCCATCTTGACGAGCGCCGCGGCGTCGACCGTGGCGCGCATCTTGGGCGTCACGGTGTCGATGCCGGCGAGCACCGCCACCTTCGGCTCGGGTATGCCCATGATGTGGGCGAAATCGATCGCGTTCTGCACGATGTCGGCCTTGTCCTCGAGGGTCGGCTCGATGTTGACCATCATGTCGCTGATGATGATCGGCCGCGGATAGCTCGGCACGTCGATGTAGAGCACGTGCGAGAGGCGCCGCTCGGTACGCAGGCCCTGGTCCGAGATCACGGGCACGAGGAAGTCGAGCGTGGAGATGCGCCCCTGGACGAGGATATCGGCCTCGCCCGAGCGCGCCATCTCGACCGCGCGCGCCGCGGCCGCCCGGGCGTGCGGCGCCTCGACGATGCGGCAGCGCTTGAGGTCGATGCCGCCCTGCTCGGCGCAGGCGCGGATCTCCTTCTCGGGGCCGACCAGCACCGGGCGCATGATCCCGGACTCGACCGCGGTCACCGCGCTCTGCAGGACCTCGGCGCGCGTCGGCTGCGCGAAGACCGCCGTCGCCGCCGGCAGGCCCTTGGCGCGCGCGAGCAGCTTGCGGTAGCGGCCCCAGCGGTCGGAGATCGTCACCTCCGGCAGCTCGAAGCGCTCGCGCTTCACCTTCTCGGTCGGCGCGAGCACCTCGGCTTCGCCCGAGATCACCTTCAGGCTGTCCTGGTTGGTGCACAGGCAGTCGAAGACGATGTGCTTGTTATGGTCGAACTTCTGCTTGCAGGTGATCTTGATCGAGACGGTATCGCCGACCTTCACCGGCCGCGAGAACTTGAGCGTCTGTCCGATGTAGATCGTGCCGGGCCCGGGAAACTCGGTGCCGAGCACCGTGGAAATCAAGGCGCCGCCCCACATGCCGTGGGCGATCACTTCGTGGAACATGGAGGAGTGCGCATACTCCGGGTCGACGTGCGCCGGGTTCACGTCGCCGGACATGATGGCGAAGAGCTGGATGTCCTCCGGGCGGAGCGTGCGGGTCAGGGTGGCGCTGTCGCCGACCTTGATCTCGTCGTACGTGCGGTTCTCGATGAATGCGGCGGGCATCGTCCTAATGTACGTCAGTTTCCGAGCAGGTAGCCGACCAGGTCGCGCACCGGCCGGATCTCGGCCCCGAAAGGCACCGGCTCCGAGCCGCGGAAGAAGAGACCATGATCGACGTCGCCGCGCAGGGCCGCGCCCAGCTGATGATCGATGCAGAACTGCCCCGCCTGCGGAAGACCGTCCCGCAGGCCGCATTGCGCGAGGCAATCCCAGGCGAGCGTGCATTGCTTGCGCTTCTTCGCCCGGCGCTTGAGCGCTTCCTCCTTGTCGAGGTAGCGGGCGAGCCACGGCGTGCGCACGGCGCGCGCCGGCAGGCCGGCGACGCTCATGAAGACCACGATGTCCTCGGCCCGCGCCTCGGCGAGCACGCGCTTGAAATTGGGATGCGCGTCGCCTTCCTCCGTCACGGCGAAGGGCGTGCCGACCTGGATCGCCGCGGCGCCCGCATCGAGCGCGGCTTTCGCTCGCTCCGGCGAGTTGATGCCGCCGGCGGCGATGAGGGGGATGCGGTCCGCGTCGAGGCCGGCGTCGTGCAGCGCCTGGCGGATCTCGGGAAGCACGCGCTCGAAATCGAAGCGCCGGTCGGGGACATCCTCCAGGCGCGTCGCGCCGAGATGGCCGCCGGCATAGCCCGGGTGCTCGACGACGATCGCATCGGGCACGCGTCCGCGGCGCTGCCAGCGACGCGCGATGAGCGAAGCGGCGCGCGACTCCGAGACGATCGGCACCAGCGCGACCGACGGGAACTCGCGCGTGAGCTCCGGCAGGTCCATGGGGAGCCCGGCGCCGGCGACGATCGCGTCGGCGCCGCTCTTGCAGGCCGTGTGCACGTAGGCCGCGTATTGCGACACCGCGCGCATCACGTTTACCGCGATCAGGCCGCGGCCGCCCGCTTCCTCGCGGGCGGCGCGGACTTCGCGCTCGAGCGCCACGAGGTTGGCCGCCTCGATCGCCGCCTTGTCGCGCGAGAGCGCCGTGCTTTTCATCAGGTCGGGATGGAGGCGCCGCAGGTCGATGCTCGAGACCGTGCCGACGCAGTCTTGACGTGCGACGGCGCCGGCGAGGCGGTGCGCGGAGACGCCGACGCCCATGCCGCCCTGCACCAGCGGGCGGACTTCGTGCGCGGCGATCCTAAGCAAACGCTTCGGCGCGCTTCAGCAGCTCGTCCAGCCCGGGCTCGTCCGGATCGAGCGGCTTGCCGGGATGGATGATCGACACCTGGCAGCTCTCCGCGGCCTCGACGAGATCCTTGTAGCTGCCCGCCTTCGGGTCGGCGATATAGGCCTGCTTGTTCGCGTCGTAGACGAACATGCGGTTGTTGATCTTCACGCACTCCTCGCACGTCGTGCAGCGCGGCGTCTCGATATAGGGCGCGTCGCCGGCGGGCGCCTTTGGCGCTTCGGCCACTGGAGCGGCCGCGGGCTTCGCGGCTTCCGGAGCCGGCGTCGGCGCCGGAACTTCAACTACGGGTACCTCTACGGCCACCGGGCGCCTGGCGAGCGACTGCAGGCCGCGCCAGGCATCGAGGCAGCGCTCGGCGGCACGCGCGAGCGGCTCGGCGACGATGACCGTTTGCAGGCGATTCTCGCCATCGACCATGCGCAGCGTGGGCACATCGGTACCGTTCAGCTTCTCGCGCGGCACGGCGGCGAAGGAGCCGGCGTAGCGCGCATCGAGCGATGCGAAATCGGTCAGCGTGAATGCGAGCTCCTCCGAGGCGCGCTGGTGCTCCGCGTCCTCGAAGTCCAGGCGATGGCGCACCCAGTCGGCTTGCGGCTGCGGATTGTTCTCGAGCGAATAGCGCTCCCAGCGCTCGCCGCGCGCCGACGGGTCGTAGCTGAAGGCCGGGAAGGCGCGCGCTTCCATCGCCGCGGCGGCGACGAGATACGGCGCGAGGCCCTCGATGCGTCCCGAGGCGCCGGAGAACACGCTGAAGAGCGCCGTACCCGGATACTCGAAGCCATGCAGCACGCGGCCGCGCAGTGGGTAGAGGTTGGATGCGGCGCTTTGCAGGAAGAAGACGTCGTTCAGGCCGAGCGCCATGCCCAGCACGAGGCGAGCCTGTGCGCACATGGCGGTGCGCTTCTCGAGGAGGTCGTCGTGCTGGACAAGGATCTTGACCGGCAGGGCGCTCTCCAGGAGCTCGGCGAGTGCGCTCGCCTCCGCCGGCATCTTGAGCGCCTGGGCGTTGATGCACACGAGGTAGTCCGGCATCAGCGCCGGGTCGAGCGCGCTGTCGGCGAGCCCGCGCAGCAGCGGATCGTGCACCGCCTCGATGTAGTTGCCGCCGGCCTCGAGGCGCGCGGCAGCCATGGCCTGTGTGAACTCGAGGGCGGCCGTGCGGCGCTCGCGCATCGCCTGCAGCGCCGCGGCGCAACCGTAGAAAAGGAAGCTGTAAGGCCGCGCCGCCGCCTGGCCGCCGGCGAAGAAGCGCTGTGACTTCAGCGTCGCGAGGAGCGTGCGGATGCGGCGGCTCCGTGACTTCGGCAGCCGGCGCTCCGGCAGCGCCTTGGAAAGCAGGCGCGAGAGCGCCTTGGTGTCGAAGCTCTCCTCCGTAGCCGCGAGCGAAGCCGCGAGTTTTTCTGGAGTCCGGCCCTCGTCCGACTGCGCGAGATCCGCTGCAAGGATGTTGCCGAGCTGAAGGATCAGGCGGTCGGCTTCCTCGTGGAAGCGGCGCGTCTTGCCGGCCTGCACCGCGCTCCAGGCGGCGGTGAAGAATCGCGCCGGCAGCACCGCATCGCAGTCGACGACCTGGCCCTCGACGGGCAGCGCCGGCTCGATATTCCACAGCCTCTGCAACGATCCGGATTCGATCGCGGCGTGGGCGCGGATCTCGCGCTCCTTCGCGAGCGCCTGCGCGCGCACCCGGTCGTCGGTGATCTTTTCCAGCACCGCGTCGACCACGGCCGAGAGCGGTCTTGCGAACTCGCCGTCGACCGGCTTGTCGGGCAGGACCAGCGGAAAGTCGTAGCGCAGCGGCGAGAGGTCGCGGTAGGCTGCGAGCAGCGCCGGGCGCAGTCCCAGGGTCTCGACCGGCTCCAGCTCCTCGGCGCTCTTGACGCCGGTCAGGTGGAAGGCGAGCGGGGCGTTGATCTCGGAATGCATGTCAGGCCGCCTGTTTTTCCGGCCAGACCGTGAACTTGTCGAACTCGGCCTCGAGGCCGGCCTTTATGTACTCGGCGGTGCGCAGCTTGGTCGAGCGGCGCAAGTCCTCGTAGCAGGGCACGGCTGCGTTGCGATAGAGGATGCCGACCGGGATCGGGTCGACCTGCGACGCGGTCTCGCGTGCCGCCGACAGGTTCGAAGGATCGTGGCTCTTCTGGTTCGTGTACGTGCGCGCCACAGCGTCCGAGAGCTGCAGGCCGTCCTTGTGCGTGAGCAGCATCGTCTTCTTCGGGTCCTTCACGTAGGGCTCGAAGAGGTCCGGCAGCCATTCGGGGCAGCGCTGGATGATGCGCACGAAGGAAAAGCCCTTGTGGTGATACGCCGCGCGGATCACCTGGTAGAGCACCTCGGGGATCCAGTCGACCGCCTGCGCGACGAACGACACGTTCTGGATGCCGAGCGTCACCGTGAGCGGATTCAGGGCTTCGAGGTAGCTGCCGCGCGGCGTGGTGTTGCTGCGCGTGCCGCGGGGCGAGGTGGGCGACGCCTGCTTCTTCGTCAGTCCATAGATCTCGTTGTCGTGCAGCATCACGGTGAGATTCATGTTGTAGCGCACGGCATGGATCCAGTGCGCGGCGCCGATCGAGCAGCAGTCGCCGTCGCCGGTGTTGACGAACACGTTGAGATCCGGCCGCGCCATGCGCACGCCCTCGGCCACCGGCAGCGCACGGCCATGGATGCCGTGGAAGCCGTAGGTCTTCATGTAGTGCGGGAAGCGGCTCGAGCAGCCGATGCCGGAGACGAACACCGTCTTCTCCGGATGGAGCGACTCGTCGCGGCAGAGCTTCTGCACGGCGGCGAGGATGGCGTTGTCGCCGCAGCCGGAGCACCAGCGCGGCACGCCGCTCTGGTAATCCTCGAGCTCGAAGCGCTCGTCGTGCAGGCGCAGCAGGCACTGGGTGGCGTAATCGCTCATGACATTACCGGTTGGCGCAGCGGCGAGAGCTTTTGCTTGATCACCGTTGCAATCGTGGAGGGCTTGATCGGCTGGCCCTTCACCTCGCTCCAGCAATCGACGTCGACGAGGTAGCGCGCGCGCAGCAGCATCGCGAGCGCGGAGTAGCGGCGGTTGGATTCGTCGATCAGCTCGTCCTCGGGACGGTCGGACCAGTTGGCCTCGACCGTGATGACCTTCTTGAAGCGCTTCATCGCCTCGCCGATGCCCGGCGGCAGCGGCTGCAGGAAGCGCAGGTGCATGGAGGAAACTCGCTTGCCTTCGGCGCGCAGGCCGTCGATCGCTTCCTCGATCGCGCCGCGCGTCGAGCCCCAGCCGATGACGAGGAGATCGCCCTGCGGCTCGCCGTGGATCGGCGGCGTCTTCAGTGTCCTTTGCAGCGCCGCGAGCTTCAGGCTCCGGAAATGGATGCCTTCCTCGTTGATCTGCGGGTCGTAGGCGACGTGGCTCGCGCGATCGTGCGCAAGGCCGGTGATGGCGTGCATGCCGTGCGGCTGCCCGGGAATGAAGCGCCGTGCGAGCCCCGTGGCCGCTTCCCAGTCGTAGGGCTGCACGCCCTCGGGAATCGTGCTCTGGTCCGCCGGCGGGGCGATCCACGCCGGGTCGAACTTCGGCCGCGGGAACGGCTGCTGCGAGGTGGCGAGGTTCGCGTCCGTCAGGACGACCACCACCATGTTGAAGGTCTCCGCGATTTTCCGGGCGGTAATGACCGAGTAGAAGCAATCCTCGATCGTGCTCGCCGCCAGCACCACCTTCGGCGCGTCGCCGTGGCTGCCGTAGATCGCGGTGAGGAGGTCGCCTTGCTCGGCCTTGGTCGGCTGGCCGGTGCTGGGACCGCCGCGCTGCACGTTCACCACGACGAGCGGGATTTCGGCCATGACGGCAAGCCCGATGGCCTCCTGCTTTAACGAGTACCCCGGGCCCGAGGTGATCGTCACAGCGCACTTCCCGGCGTAGGAGGCGCCGATGGCGAACGTGCATGCGGCGATCTCGTCTTCGGCCTGGTGCACGACGCCGCCCACCTTCTCGAACACGTCCGAGAGGTAGTGCGACGCCGAGGTGGCCGGCGTGATCGGATACATCGAGCAGATTTCCATGCCGGAGGCGAGCACGCCGAGCGCGAGCGCGGTATTGCCGTTCACGACGATCTTCGGCTCGGTCGGCCGGGAGGCCGGAATCCGGTACTTGAAGTCGAGGTTCGCTTCCGCCCAGGCGTAGCCGGCTTCCAGCAGCCGGACGTTAGCGTCGACGACCTTCTTGTCCTTCTTGCCGAAGGTGAGCGCGATCTGCTCGCGGCCGAGGTCGACGCTCAGGCTGTAGATGCTGCAAAGCATGCCGAGCGCGAACATGTTCTTGCCCTTCTCGGGGGCAAGGCCGAGCTTGCGGCACTCGGCGTCCATCGGGATCTCGCGCACGCGGTAGCCGGCGGCGAGGAGCTTGGTCACCGTCTCGGTGTAGCTCGCGCGGATCAATGGATCCTTGTGGCTGCGCCACATCGACTCGAGCAGGATGATGGCGTTCTGCTTGAGCTCGCCGTCGCGCACCCGCCCGAGCAGCACCTGCTCGTTGAACGCCACCACCAGGTCGGTGCGGTCGCCGCCGTTGGTGATCGGGCCGGCGCCGATGCGGATGCGGTTGCCGCTCGCGCCCGCGACCGAGCGTGCCGGCGGCCGGATCTCGGCCGGGATGATCTCCACCGTCCAGATGCCGTTGCCGGAGCGCGCCGCGATCGAGCCGAGCGACTGGCCGCAGCGCTGCGCGCCTTCGCCCGAGTCGCTGATGATCTCGATGATGTGTTCCCTGAGCGTTTCCATGTTTTTCATGCGCGAATGCGGGCGAAGTTTTTCTGGCTGGCGGGAATGCCGAAGACCCTCTCGGCCGTCGAAGCCTTCTCGATACCCAAGTATCTCTTCATGCTGAGCGCCGCCCTGCGTCCTGCCCCCATCGCTTCGATCACGGTGGCGGCGCCGGTCACGATGTCGCCCCCGGCGAAGACGCCGGCCATCGAGGTAGCGAGCGCCTTGTCGCAGTCGATGTAGCCGCGCTTGTTCAGCTTCAGCTTCGAGGTCTGGCCGATGATCGGGTTGGCGTTGGTGCCGATCGCGTACACCACGATGTCGACGGGGAATTCGAATTCGCTGCCTTTGACGGGCACGGGGCGGCGGCGGCCGGATTCGTCGGGCTCGCCGAGCTCCATCTTGATGCAGCGCATGGCGCGCACGTTGCCCTTGCCGTCGTTCAGGATCTCGACCGGGTTGGTGAGCCAGTGGAACTGGATGCCTTCTTCCTCGGCGTGGTGCAGCTCTTCGGCGCGCGCGGGGCTCTCGGCCTTGCTGCGCCGATAGATGCAATGCACGTTCGGTGCACCGAGCCTCAGGCTCACACGCAGTGCATCCATCGCCGTATTGCCCGAGCCGATCACGGCGACGCTCTTGCCGGCAGGCAACGGCGTATCGAAGTTCGGGAAATCGCGCGCGCGCATCAGGTTGCAGCGCGTGAGCAGCTCGTTCGCTGAGAGCACACCGTTCAGAGACTCGCCCGGAATGCCCATCATCGACGGGTACCCCGCGCCGGTGCCGACGAAAACGGCGTGATAGCCCATCTCGTCCAACATCTCTTCGATCGTGAAGAGACGGCCCACCAAGGTGTTGCACTCGAACTTGACGCCCAGCTTCCGCAGGTTCGCGATCTCGGCATCGATCACCGGGTTCGGCAGCCGGAAGTCCGGGATGCCGTACTTGAGCACGCCGCCAGGCTCCTGGAACGCCTCGTAGACGGTCACGTCGCAGGCGGCCTTCGCCATGTCGGCCGCGCAGGCCATTCCTGCGGGACCGGAGCCGACGATGCCGACGCGGAAGCCGTTCGGCTCGACGTAAGGCGCGCTCGCCCAGCCCTCTGCGATCGCGCGGTCGCCAACCCAGCGCTCGAGGCGCCCGATCGCGACCGGCTCGAGCGTCTCGCCGACCGTGCAGACTTCCTCGCACTGGCTCTCCTGCGGGCAGACGCGGCCGCAGATCGCGGGCAGGAGGTTCGTGCTGCTGATGATGTCGTACGCGCCCTTGAAATCCTTCTCGCCGATTTTTCCGATGAAGTCGCGGATGTTGATGTTGACCGGGCAGCCTTCGATGCAGGCCGGGTCGGGGCAGAGCAGGCAGCGCTCCGCTTCGCGCAGCGCGTCCTCGACCGAGTAGCCGCAAGCGACTTCGCTGAAGTTCTTCGCCCGCTCCTTCGCGGGCTGCTCCGGCATCGGCGTGCGCTTCTGCGGAATGGTGCGGATGGTTCTTTTCTTGGGGCTAGCCACCGGGCACTTCCTCGAATGGATCGGGCAGCTCGACGATCTCGGGGGCGCGCTGGACCATCTTGCAGGTGTCGAGCCAGCGCTCCAGCGCCGCCTGCTCCTGGTTCTTGTAGCGGCCCAGGCGCGACATCAGGTCATCGAAGTCCACCTGATGGCCGTCGAAGTCCGGGCCGTCGACGCAGGCGAACTTCACCTTGTCGCCCACCCTGACGCGGCAACCGCCGCACATCCCGGTGCCGTCCACCATGATGGGGTTCACGCTCACGATCGTCTTGATCTTCGATGCGCGCGTCGCTTCGGCGCACGCCTTCATCATGATCGGCGGTCCGATCGCCACGACTTCCTGCAGGTCGGGATGCTCGGCGAGCGCGCGCTTCACGCCGTCGGTGACGAGGCCGCGCATGCCGGCCGAGCCGTCGTTCGTGCAGAGGATGAGCTCGTCGCATGCCGCTTTGAACTTGTCTTCCCAGAAGACGAGGTCCTTCGAGCGAAAGCCGACGACGCCGATGACATGGGCGCCGCTTTCCTTGTAGGCGCGCGCCTGCGGATACATCGGCGCGACGCCGAGGCCGCCGCCGACGCAGAGCACCTTTTTCGCACTGCTCGGGATATGGCTCGGGATGCCCATCGGCCCGACGAGCGCATGCAGCTTCGTGCCTTTCTCGCAGATCTTCTGCATCTCCTTGGTGGTCTTGCCGACCGCCTGGATGACGAGCGTGATGGTTCCTTTTTTCGCGTCGAAATCCGCGAGCGTGAGCGGCACGCGCTCACCGTGCTCGTGCGCCATGACGATGACGAACTGGCCGGGTCTCGCGGCCTTCGCCATCAGCGGATGCCTCACTTCAAGGAGGTAGGTCGCGTCGGAGAAGTCTTCCCGCGCGACGATCTGACAGACCGAAACCTCTTTCTGCTTGGCGGCCATTTCGGGCGAGTGTAGGTGCCGCCATCTGCCCGCATTTGATCTAGAGCAACTGCATTTGGCTTCGTTGCCTGCTTGACGTGGATCAATGGCGCAAGGTGGCGATGCACTACGTCTGCGCCGAGTCGCGTTGCGCTCGCGGAGCAATGACGAGCCGCCGTCCCGATTTGATCTGGGGCAAATCGGATGCGACGCGGCTGGCTACCCTTCCGGCATACGAACGCAAGCCTGAAACGCAAGCTGGCGCTGTACCTCGCTGTCACGCTGACGGCGACGCTGTTCCTTTTCGCATTCCTCGTGATACGCCACGAGCGCGAGCAGCTGGTCGCGGTAGCCACCGAGCACGTGAACCAGCTCTCCGAAGTGATTACGCGCAGCACGCGCGCCGCGATGCTGAAGAACGAGCCCGACTACGTGCACAGCATCATCCATGACGTCGCGCTCGACCAGAAGATCGAGCGGATACGGATCTTCAGCAAGGAAGGCGTGATCATCGACTCGACGGTGGCCTCCGAGGTCGGCGAGAAGATCGACCGCAGCGCCGAAGGATGCTCGCAATGCCATCAACGCGAACGCCCGCTGCAAAGCGTCGCGGCGCCGAGCCGCACGCGCACGTTCAGCACCGCCGAAGGCCGCCGCATGCTCGCCAGCATGGAGGTGATCCGCAACGAGCCTTCCTGCTCGAACGCCGCGTGCCACGCGCACCCGGCGAGCCAGAGCGTGCTGGGCGTGCTCGACATCGTCTACCCCCTGGACGAGATGGAAGGGAGCCTGCGGGCGAGCGGCACCACCATCGTCGTGCTGTCGCTCGGCTTCGTCCTGGTGGCGTCGCTCTTTCTCAGCCTCTTCGTGCACCGCATGATCTACGTGCCGCTGCGCGACCTGCAGGCCGGCGCGAAGCGGCTCGCGGCCGGCAACCTCGACGAGCCGATCCCGGTGAGGAACGGCGACGAGCTCGGCGAGCTCGCCCGCTCGTTCAACAGCATGACGCTCGCGCTGAAGAGCTCGCGCAGCGAGCTGCGCGAGTGGGGCGAGACACTGGAGAAGAAGGTCGCGCAGCGAAGCGAGGCGCTGCGCCTCGCGCAGGCCGAAACCGCGCGCAACGAGAAGCTCGCCTCGGTCGGGCTCCTCGCCGCCGGCATCGCGCATGAGCTCAATAATCCGCTCACCGGCGTGCTCACGTTCTCGAGCCTGATGCGGAAGAAAGTCCCGGAGGGCAGCGCGGACGCCGAGGACCTCGACCTCGTGATCCGCGAGACCAAGCGCTGTGCGGCGATCATCCGGCGGCTCCTCGACTTCGCGCGCGAGAAGACGCCGTCGAAGCAATTCGCCGACTTGAATCGCCTGATCGAGGAAACCGTGCGCATCGTCGAGAGCCCGGCCCACCTGCGCGACATCGAGATTCGCCTCGAGCTCGAGCCGGCGCTGCCCGCGGTGTGGGTCGACGCCGACCTCATCAAGCAGGTCGTCATGAACATCCTGGTGAACGCGCAGCAGGCGATCCAGCACAAGGGCAGCATCACCGTCAGTACGCGCCGTGCCGGCACGGGCGTGGAGATCGCGGTCAGCGACACCGGCTGCGGCATTCCGGAGAAGGACATGCAGCGCATCTTCGACCCGTTCTTCACGACGAAGGGGGTCGGCCAGGGCACCGGCCTCGGCCTTTCGGTGAGCCACGGCATCGTCGAGGCGCACGGCGGCACGATCGAGGTGGCAAGCAAGGTGGACGAGGGCACGACCTTCCGCGTGTATCTGCCGCTCGAGCCGGCCGCCGTCCCTGACAGAGCTGCCGAGAAGGCAATCGCATGAGCGGCCGCATTCTTGTCGTCGACGACGAGGACATCGTCCTGCAGAGCTGCCGGCGCGCGCTCGCCGCGCCCGAGCGCACGATCGACACCGCCGCGAGCGGGGCAGAGGCGTTGAAGAAGGTCGACGAGGGCGACTACGAGGTGGTGTTGCTCGACATCATGATGCCGGAAATGGACGGCCTCGAAGTGCTGCAGCGCCTGAAGGAGACGCACCCGGACATCGAGGTGATCATGGTGACCGGGCTCTCGCAGATCGATAGCGCGGTGCGCTCGATGAAGCTCGGCGCGTTCGACTACGTGCCGAAGCCCTTCGATCCGGACGAGCTCAAGCGGGTCGTCGAGCGGGCGCTCGAGCGCCGGCGGCTGATGCGTGAGGTGAGCGAGCTCAAGTCCGAGGTCAGCTCCAAGTACCGCTTCGAGAACATCGTCGGCTCAGCCGCGCGCATGCAGGAGGTCTACCGCCTGATCGCGCAATGCGCTCCGACGAATACCAGCGTCCTCATCACCGGCGAGAGCGGCACCGGCAAGGAGCTCATCGCCCGCGCCATCCACTACAACAGCCTGCGCAAGGACCACCCGATCGTGCCGGTCGACTGCACCTCGTTGAGCGAGAACCTGCTCGAGAGCGAGCTCTTCGGCCACGTCAAGGGCGCCTTCACGGGCGCCGTCGTGAACAAGCGCGGCCTCGTCGAGACGGCGCAGGGCGGGACACTTTTCCTCGACGAGGTCGGCAACATTCCGCTCTCGATCCAGGCGAAGCTCCTGCGCCTCATCCAGGAGCGCGAGTTCCGCGCCGTGGGCGACACGCGCACGCAGAGCGCCAACATCCGCCTCGTCTGCGCCACCAACAAGGACCTGCGCTCGATGGTCGCCGCCGGCACCTTCCGCGACGACCTCTACTACCGCATCAACATCTTCCCGATCCGGCTGCCGTCGCTGCGCGAGCGGCGCGACGACATCCCTGCGCTCGCCTTCCATTTCCTCAAGGGCTGCGCAGCCGAGCTGGGCAAGAAAGTCACCCACCTCTCGGAAGGCGCGCTCGCCGTGCTCGTCAACTACGACTGGCCGGGCAACGTGCGCGAGCTCGAGAACACCATCCATCGCGCAGTGATCCTCGCGTCCGGCGACACGATCCGCAAGGCGCACCTCGCCGGCCTGGTCGGCCAGGCCGGTACCACCGCGCCGAAGACCGGCGAGGAGCTCAAGCGCTCGAAGAAGGCCGCGCGCGAGAAGTCGGTCGAAGGCATCGAGAAGGCCTTCGTGCTCGAGGCGCTGAAGAGGAACGAGTGGAACGTCACCAAGAGCGCCGACGAGACCGGCATGCAGCGCTCGAACTTCCAGGCGCTCATGAAGAAGTACGGCATCCGCCTGCGCAACTCGGCCGAGGC
>DASQGW010000185.1:0-17480 GCA_035632415.1 Burkholderiales bacterium
GCGACTGTTCCCGGTGGTGATCTTCGAGCAATGGACCGAGGGCTACCTCAACGTGATGAGCGCGGGAGCGCTGCTCCTCAGCCTGATCATGCTGGTCGTGATCGTGCTGTTCAAGTGGGGGGTCCGCGTCGACCTGTCGCCCGCCTATCGATGATCAGCGTCGAGAACTTGAGCAAGACGTTCGGCGAGTCGCCCGCGGTGAAAGGCGTGTCGCTCGACGCGGCGCAGGGCGAGATGCTGGTGCTGGTCGGTCCGTCCGGCTGCGGCAAGACCACCTGCCTGCGCTGCATCGCCGGGCTCGAGCGGCCCACCAGCGGCCGCATCCGGCTCGGCGGGCGCTTCATTACCGCGATAGAGGATGGCGTGTTCGTGCCGCCGGAGAAGCGCGAGATCGGCATGGTG
This sequence comes from Burkholderiales bacterium, assembly GCA_035632415.1. GTDB lineage: Bacteria > Pseudomonadota > Gammaproteobacteria > Burkholderiales > SG8-39 > SCGC-AG-212-J23. Next base: position 403 of record DASQGW010000185.1, read on the forward strand.
TTCCAGTCCTATGCCGTGTGGCCGCACATGACGGTGTTCGAGAACGTCGCCTATCCGCTGCGCGCGATGGGCGTGCGCGGCGAGGCGGTGCGCACGCGCGTCGTGGAAGCGCTGCGACTGGTGCAGCTCGAGCCTCTCGCGGGCCGCTACTCCTCGCAGATCAGCGGCGGCCAGCAGCAGCGCGTAGCGCTCGCGCGCAGCCTGGTCGGCGCACCCAAGCTGCTCCTCTTCGACGAGCCACTCAGCAATCTGGACGCGAACCTCCGTCTCCAAATGCGCATCGAGATCAAGGAGCTGCAGAAGCGCCTCGGTTTCACCGCCGTGTACGTGACGCACGACCAGGCCGAGGCGATGGCCATCGCCGATCGCATCGCGATCATGGAAAAGGGCGTGCTGCGCCAGCTCGGCACGCCGCGCGACATCTACGAGCGACCGGCGAATTCATTCGTCGCCGGCTTCATGGGCACGACAAACCTGCTGCCGGGCAAGGTCACCGCCAAAGAGGCCGGCGGTGCGCTGGTCAGCACGGCGGCGGGGGTCGAGGTGCGCGTGGCGCAGGCCGACGGCGTCGCGCCCGGCGATTCGGTGTGGGTGTCGATCCGTCCGGAGGCGCTCGAGATCCGCGCCACGCCGCCCGGCGCCAACGCCTGGCCGGCAACGATTCGCCTTGCGACCTACATCGGCGAGTCCATCATCTATCGCGCCGAGCTCGGCGGGCAATCAGTCGAGCTCCACGCACCACCCAGCGAGAACTACGCAGCCGGCGCGCGCGTCACGCTTGGGGTCGATCCGAGGAGATGCATCCTGTTGAAGGACTAACTGGGAGGAGGAAACATGAAGAGGTTCATTGCGGGCGCAGCGCTCGCGCTCACCGCCGCCGCGGCCGCGGCGCAGGACGCGAAGCTCATCCGGGAGGCGGCCGCCGCGCACGGCGGCGAGATCATCGTGCAGAGCGCGCTCTTCGAGTCGCTCGCCACGCAGATCACCAAGGCGTTCAATGAGAAGTACGCGAAGGACAAGCTGAGCGTCAAGGTCGTGCGCATCCAGACCGGCCAGCAGGCGAATCTTTATGACCAGGAGCTGCGCGCGGGCAAGGTGAGCGGCGACGTGATGTTCATGGTCGACCCGGGCCTGTTCCTGAAACTCGCCCGCGAGAACAAGCTCACTCCCTACTGCAGCTCGCACAACAAGGAGTTCCGTCCCGAGGCGCTGCAGAAGGACTGCACCCACATCCATGTCACGGCGTACTACCAGTACCTGTCCTACAACCCGGAGCTGGTGACCGGCGCCGACGTGCCGACGAGCTGGAACGATCTCCTCAACCCGAAGTGGAAGGGCAAGATCAGCATCCCGGACCCGAAGGTCGGCGGCGGCCACTACTACTTCGTCTTCACCATCTACAAGCTCTTCGGCAAGGAATGGTTCGAGAAGGTGCGCGCCAACGATCCGCTCCTCACGCAGAGCCATGGCGTCACGCACAACCAGATCATGGCGGGCGAGCGCCTGATGGGCGTCAACATCTCGGTGCTCGCGCGGCGCGACGGCCCCTACCCCGGCGGCAAAGGCGCACCGGTGAAGGAGGCGTTCCCCAAGGAAGGCGGCGCGCTGCTCGCCGGCAGCATGGCGATCACCAAGGGCGGCCCGAACCCCGCCGGCGCAAAAGTCTTCATCGAATGGGCCACCAGCCTCGAAGGCCAGAAGGCGATCAATCGCCTCGGCCACTTTTCGCTGCGCAAGGACTTCACCAGCATCGAGGGCGACGATCTCTCGAAGATCAAGTACCACTGGTGGGACGCGGAGGAGATGGACAAGCACCGCGACGAGTGGACCGCCGAGGCGGAGAAGATCCTCACGGGCAACTGATGAAGAACATCCTCCTCGCCGTGGCATTGAGTGCCTGCGGCTCGGCGAACGCGGCGGAGATCGTCATCCACAGCGTGCTTTTCGAGCCGATCGGCGCGGCGATGACGCGGGCGTTCAACGAGGCGCACAAGGCGCAGAACCTTACGCTGAAGATCGTGCGCGGGCAGACGGGCGCAATGGTGAGCCTCTACGACCAGGAGCTGCGCGCCGGGAAGGTCAGCACCGACGTGATGTTCCTCGGCGATCCCGGCATGTTCCTGAAGCTCGCGCGCGAGGGCAAGCTCACGCCCTACTGCAGCCCGAACTTCAAGGACTACCGGCCGGAGGCGCTGTCGAAGGACTGCACGCACATGTACTTCACGGCCTACTACCAGTACATCGCCTACAACCCGGAGCTCGTGAAGCCGAGCGAGGTGCCGACGAGCTGGCGCGACCTGCTCGATCCGAAATGGAAGGGAAGAGTGAGCATTCCCGACCCGAAGGTCGGCGGCGGGCACTACTACTTCGTCTTCAGCATGTACAAGCTTTTCGGCAGGGAGTTCTTCGAGAAGGCGCGGGCGAACGAGGTGATGATCACCCAGAGCCACGGCACAACGCATAACCAGCTGATGGCGGGCGAGCGCGCCATTGGCGTGGACATCTCCGCGCTCGTGCGCCGCGACGGGCCTTATCCCGGCGGCAAGGGCGCGCCGGTGCGGGAAGCCTTCCCCAAGGAAGGCGGCTCGCTGCTGCCGATCGGCCTTGGCATCACGAAAAACGGTCCGAACCCGGCGCTCGCCAGGCTCTTCGTCGATTGGCTCACGAGCCTCGAGGGCCAGAAGGCGGTGAACCGCCTCGGCCACTTCTCGCTGCGCAAGGATTTCACCAGCGTCGAGGGCGACGATCTTTCGAAGCTGCGCTACCACTGGTGGGACGCGGAGGAGCTCGATCGCTACCGCGACCAGTGGACGGCCGAGGCGCTCAAGATTCTCAACTAGGGGAACCCATGAAGAAGACGACCGCGCTCAGAAAACTGCTGAAGAAGAAGGACTTCCTCTACATGCCGGTCGCCTACGACGCGCTCGGCGGCCGGCTCCTCGAGAGCCTCGGCTTCGACTGCGTCTATACCGGCGGCTTCGTCACCGGCGGCTCGCGCTGCACCTCCGAGCCCATGCTGACGATGGATGAGCAGGTCCGCACGGCCGCGGATGTGGCGGCGGCGATCGATATCCCGCTGGTCGTCGACGGTGGCGCGGGCTTCGGCGAGCCATTGCACACGATGCGCACGGTGCGCGAGTGCATCCGGGCGGGCATCGCCGGCACGCATATCGAGGACCAGCTCTATCCGAAGCGCGCCCACTATCACAAATACGTCGCGCACGCAGTCGACCGCAAGGAGTTCGTCGACAAGATCTCCTTCGCCTGCAAGCAGCGCGACAAGTCCGATCCGGACTTCGTCGTCATCGCGCGCACCGATACCTGCCGGTTCATGGGGCTGAAGGAAGCCGCGTGGCGCATCAACGCCGCAGCCGACGCCGGTGCCGACCTGGGGCTGCTCTTCCCGCGCGACGAGGCGGAGATGAAGAAAGCGCCGAAAGAATGCAAGATCCCGCTGGTCTACGTCATCAGCCGCGGCAACCGCGACGGGCGGCCACTGCCGACCAACCCGCAGCTCGTCGACATGGGCTACAAGGCGGCGATCGACGCGCTCACCTACCTGCTCGCAAGCTTTCATTTCGCGAAGCGCGCCTACCAGGAGATCAAGCGCACCGGCGGCTACACCGGGCTGACGCAAGACGAGTGCGTGAAGGCGCGCCATGAGATCGAGACGCTCGTCGGCCTCGACGAGTTCTACGCAGTCGAGGAGCAGACGGTCGAGAAGAAGAAATGGGGAAAACGCTGAAGCGGCGACGATGGACGCAGTAAAGACCGCCAAGCGCACGCTCGACATCTTCGAGGCCTTCGCCACGAAGCAGGAGCCGCTCACGCTCAGCGACCTCGCACGCCAGATCGCCTCTCCAGTCAGCAGCTGCCACGGCGTCATCAGCACCCTCAAGGCGCGCGGCTACGTCTACATGCTCGACAAGCGGCGCTATTACCCGACGCGCAAGCTGCTCGATCTTGGCAGCCGCATCTCGCCGCACGACCCGGTGATGGAGCGCTTGCTGCCGCACCTCGAGGCGCTGCGCAAGCGCACCGACGAGACGGTGCTGATCGGCAAGCGCGAGGGCGACGAAATCCTTTACGTCATGACCCTGGAAAGCGCGCAGACCATCCGCTACAGCCTGCACGCGGGCACTCGCCGGCCCCTGCACGCGAGCGCGGTCGGCAAAGCGCTGCTCGGCACGCTGCCCGACGAGCGTCTGGCGGAGGAGCTGCGCAGCCTCAAGCTGAAGCGGTTCACGGACGCCACCCTAGACGCAGGCGGCCTGCTCGCCGACCTGCGCAGGTCGCGCCGCCGCGGTTATTTCGTGACTCGCGGCGAGTACGACAGCGGCGGCATGGGCGTCGCCAGAGCCTTTGCCGTGCAGTCCGAGATGTTCGCAGTCGGGGTGGCCGGGCCGCTCGAGCGAGTGAAGACGAGGCTCGAAGCGGTGGGCAGGGCCGTCAGCGACACGGCGGCCGCGATGGCGCGCGCCGCCGCCGCATCGGCCTGACCTGCACGCCTCAGTTAGAATCCCGGCACTCTAGGAGGAGGGATTCATGCGTTTCAATAAGCTGTGGGTTCTCGGCGCGTCGTTCGTTTCGACGGCGGCGCTCGCGCAGTCGGTCGGATTCGCCACGCTGCCGCCGGGCAGCCTGAACCATACGACGGCCTCTGCCGTGGCGAAAGTGCTCACGGAAAAGGGCGGCATGACGATGCTTGTGCAGCCGACCGCCGGCGACAACGTGATCATCCCGATGGTGAATCGCGGCGAGTCGCTCATGGGCATCGCCAATGCGCCGGAGACGGCGATGGCGATCCACGACGGCAAGCAGTCCGACGTGCGGCTGCTGTCCGTGGCGCACACCCTGCAAACCGCATTCTTCGTGCGCAAGGACAGCAACCTGAAGACGATCGCCGACATGAAGGGCAAGCGCGTCGAGCTCGGCTACTCGGCGATGCGCACGATCGACCTCATCACGCGCGCGATCCTTGCAACCGGCGGCCTCACCGAGCGCGATGTGAAGGCGGTGCTGGTGCCGAACGTGGTGCGCGGTGCGGATGACTTCGCGTCGGGCGCGTCGGATATGTTCTTCTTCGCTTTCGGCGGGCCGAAGGTGCGCGAGACCGACGCCAGCATCCCGCTGCGCGTGCTCGAGATCGACGAGAAAGGCATGGCGGCCGCGCGCAAGGTGACGCCCTACGGCTTCCTCACGTCGGTAAAGCCGGGGCCCATCTACATCGGCGTCGAGGAGCCGATGAAGGTCTACAGCTTCGACAACCTGTTCCTGATCAACGCCAAGACCTCGGACGAGATGGCGTACAAGATCCTCGACACGCTGGAGAAGAATCGCGCCGACCTCGCCGCGGTGCAGCCGGTGCTGCGCGCGTTCACCGCAGCCAATGGCTACAAGAAATACGACATCCCGTACCATCCCGGCGCGCTGAAGTACTACAAAGAGCACCACATCGAAGCTAAGCCGCTTGAGTAGAAGCGCGGGGGCGCTCGCCACCGACATCCTGCAGGCGGCGCTCCTCGTCGCCATCGTTGGCTGGGTGCTCGACGTGCCGAGGCGGCTCCTCGGCGTGTCGTTCTATACCGAGCAGCTGCTCGCCGTATGCCTCGGCATCGGCCTCGCGCTGTCGTTTGTCGCACGCCGCGACAGGGAGCCGCACTGGCTCGAGTGGACCGCCGCGGTCCTGTCGCTCGGCATCTGCGCGTACATCACGATTCGCTACGAGCCGCTGTCCTACGAGCTCGCCAACCTGCCGATGGAAGGGGTGATCGGCAGCGCGCTCCTCATCCTGATGGTGATGATCGCCACCGCGCGCACCGCCGGCGCGGTGCTCGTCGGCATCATCCTCGTGCTCACCGCCTGGGTCTTCGTCGGCCCGCACCTGCCCGCGCACTTCCGCACGCTGCCCGTGTCGCCCGAGCGCCTGCTCGTCTACCTGGGCCTCGACACCAACGGCATGATCGGCGCCATCCTGGCGGTGGCGATCATCATCGTCGTGCCGTTCACGCTGATGGGCCAGGTGCTGGCACGGACCGGCGGCTCGGCCTATTTCGCCGACCTCGCCATGTCGGCCATGGGGAACTTCCGCGGCGGCGCCGCCAAGATCGCAGTCTTCGGCTCCGCCCTCTTCGGCATGATCTCCGGCGCCGCCGTGAGCAATGTGATGGCCGTCGGCATCGTCACGATCCCGCTCATGGCGCGCTCGGGGTTTTCTCCGACGCGCGCGGCGGCGATCGAAGCCGTGGGCTCGACCGGCGGGCAGCTCATGCCACCGGTCATGGGCGCAGCCGCGTTCATCATGGCGGAGTTCCTGCAGGTGAAGTACGCCGCCGTCGCCATTGCGGCGGTGATTCCGTCGCTCCTTTACTACGCCGCGCTCTTCATGCACGTCGATCTCGAGGCGGCCAAGGAGCGTATCGGGGCCGCTCCGGTCGAGGATGCGCCCCGATTCATCGACATCCTGAAATCCGGCTGGCACTTCCCCATCCCGATCGCGTTCCTGGTGGCGACGCTCGCATGGCCCGAGTTCTTCTCGATCCCCATCGAGCGCGCGGCGATCTACACCACGGTGATGATCGCGGTCCTCTCCTCGATCTTCGGCTATCGCGGCCACCGCGCGCCGGCGCGCGAGCTCGCACGCGCGGTGCTCGACACGGGCCTTGCCGCGCTCGACATCGTGCTGATCGGTGCCGCCGCGGGCCTGGTGGTCGGCGTGCTGTCGGTCTCGGGCATCTCCTTCGGCCTCACGCTCCAGCTGATCGCCCTTTCCGGCGACAGCCTGTTCCTCCTTCTCGTGCTCACCGCCGGCATCAGCATCATCCTCGGCATGGGCATGCCGACGGTGAGCGTCTACGTGCTGACGGCAACGCTCCTCGCACCCTCGCTCGTCAAGCTGGGCGTGACGCCGATGGCGGCGCACATGTTCGTCATGTACTTCGGCATGCTGTCGATGATCACGCCGCCGGTAGCGATCGCCGCCTACGCCGCGGCGAACATCGCGCGCGTGCCGGGCTGGAACGCGGGCTGGACCGCGGTCGTCGTCGGCTGGAGCACCTTCTTCATCCCGTTCCTCTTCGTGCTCGACCCGAGCCTGCTGATGGAAGGGCCCCTCTGGCTCTCGGGCTGGAACCTCGCGCGCAACCTCCTTGGCATTTTTGTCGGCACTGCCGCCGTCGTGGGCTATGCCTTCCGCCCGCTCGCCAAGAGCCAAAGGGGCCTCTTTGGCGCGGCGGCGCTTGCCATCCTTATTCCGCAGAACGCCTTTCCCGGCGCCGTTATGCTCGACTGGATCGGGCTCGGCGGCTCTGCAGTGCTCATCGCCTTCGAATACGTGCGCACCCGCAAGCCCGCCTGAACGGCACGCAAGTTGCTGCGTCCCGGGGCATGCTGAGACTCCTGCTCGCCCTCGCCGCTGCCGGCGGCGCCTATTACTACTACCGCAGGCGCAACCCTCGCTTTAGCGGCTCCACCACCAATGCGAGCGACGCGATGGACGATATCCACGTGCGCCCGGGTGCAAGCGCCGATGAGCATCTGGACGCGGCGGTGATGGAGACCTTCCCGGCGAGCGACCCCGTGTCGCCCGGCAAGCCGTCGGAGACGGCTTGGGAGCGGCAGCAGCGCCTGAAGCGGAGCTAGATCTTCTTCTCCACGACGCTGAAGAAGTCGCGCTCGGCGAGCCCGTGCTCTGCGGCGTGGCGGAAGAGCTTCTGCATGAGCGCCGCGAGCGGCAGATCGAGGCCCTCGGCCCTGGCGGCGGCGATCATGAGATCGACATCCTTCAGCACGAGCGCGGTCGTCGCCGTGGGCGTGTAGTCGTGCCGTCGCACCGGGTCGAGCTTGTACTTCACCACCGGCGACGCGACGACGCTCTCGCCGATCAGCTCGAGCATCTTCTCCCAGCCGATGCCGCCTTGCGTGCCTAGGGCGAGCGCCTCCTTCAGCATGCCGGCCGTGACCGCCACCATCAGGTTCACCGCGAGCTTCGCGTAGCGCGCCTCTTCGCCCTCCCCGACCCAGAACTGCGCGCGCGTATAGGCCTTGAATGCATCCGTCGCTGCTTCGAACGCCGCTCGCGGGCCCGACACGAAAGTCGTCAGTTGCCCGCTTTCGGCATGCCCGACGCTGCCGGAGATGGGCGCTCGCAAGTAGGTCTTTAGCGTCCGCGCCACCGTAGCGGAGGCCTGCGGGCCCACGGTCGAGGTGTCGATGACGGTCGCCTGCGTGCGCAATCCCGAGAGGACTTCGATGAACACCTTCTCGTTCGGCATCGACGTGAAGACGAATTGCGCCCCTTCCAGCGCGTTCGCCGCGGAGCTCGCAGCCGCGATCCCGCGCTGCGCCGCGAGGTTCATGCGCTCGGGATTGACGTCGAAGCCGCTCACCTTCCATCCAGCCGCGGCAAGCCGCCCGGCCATCGGCAGGCCGATCAAGCCGAGACCGAGCCAGGCGATCTTCTTCACAGCGCCTTCAGCCGCGGCATCACGCCTTTCGCGAAGCGCTCCATGTTGGCGCGCGTGAGATCGGCCGGCAGCGTGCCGAACTGGCACATGACCAGGAGATTCCCGAAGCGCATCTCGCCCCAGTGGCCCTCGAAAGCTTTCTTCACCGTCTCGGCGCTGCCGCAGACGAAGAGCCCGAGCTCGATCGCCTGGTCGATGGTGACATCGCCGAACATCTGCGCCTTCGCCTTCATCACGTTCTTCAGCGATTCCCGCGAGGTGTAGCCCGGCGGCAGCAGCATCTCGAGCGGCATGCGGACATAGACGTTGCGGAACGCTTCGAAATGCTGCTTTGCCTCCGCGCGTGCCGAGGCATCGGTCTCGCCGACATAGACCGGCACGGCCCAGCCGAGCTGGCGGTCCTCGCATTGATATCCATAGCCGGTGCAGGTATCGCGATACGACTTGAGGTAGCGCGCCACCACTTTCACGGGGCTGAAGGTCTGCAAGTAGGTGTAGCGCCGGTCCGGATGCGACGCCCAGTCGATCGTCTCCTTGCTGCCTTGCGAAGGAATCCAGATCGGCGGATGCGGCTTCTGGTAGGGCCGCGGCCAGGTGTTCACGTATTGCACGTTGTAGTGCTGCCCGTGGAAGGCGAACGGCCCCGGCTCGGTCCACGCGCGGATGATGAGGTCGTGCGCCTCGTGGAACCGATCGTGCGAGAAGGTCGGGTTCACGCCGAACGTGTGGTACTCGGCGCCTATGCCGCGCACGAAGCCGGTGATGAGGCGCCCGCCGCTGATGACGTCGATCATCGCGTGCTCTTCGGCCACCATCAGCGGGTGGCTGCGAAGCGGCAGCGCGCTGCCGAGGATCGCGATCTTCGCTTTCTTCGTGCGTCGCGCGAGCGCCGATGCGGTCACGATCGGCGACGGCATGAGCCCATACGCCGTCTGATGGTGCTCGTTCACTGCGACGACGTCGAAGCCGAGCTGCTCGCCGTACTCGAGCTCGTCCAGATAACGGTTGTAGAGCCTGTGTCCCTTCTCCGGATCGAAATTGCGGTTGGGCAGCGTGACCCAGACGGTGCCGTTCCGGCGCCCCTCGGCGAGGTCGAGGTCGGCGTACGGCATGAGGTGGAAGAGAACTATTTGCACGCGAAGCGCACCACGAGGTCGCAGAACTCTTCCATCTTCTCGACGTGCGGCAGGTGCCCGCAGCGCTCGAAGATCTCGAGCTCCGCGCGCGGCAGGAGCCGCTTCAGCTCATGCGCGATGCCGACCGGCAGCACGCGATCGTCCGCGCCCCAGACGATGCTCACGGGCACGTCGATGCGATGCAGCCACTTCGGCAGCATCGGGTCGTGCAGCCGCGGCTCCCACGCGAGACGCGCCGTCGTGTGGCGGTTCTTGAGCCCGAGGTCGATCGATTCCGGCGTCACCGGAGCCGCCAGGCGCTCTTCGGCGTACTTCGGGTCGTGGAAAAGGTGCCGGACCATATCTTCCGGGGAGAGCAGAAAGGTGTCCGCAGGATCCGCGCCTCGGGCGCGCACTCCGGCGGGACTCACCAGCACGAGCGAGGCAATGCGGGCGGTATTGCGTACCGCCGTCTCGAGCGCCATCCAGCCGCCCATGGAGCTGCCGACGATCACCGCCTTTTCGAGCTTCAGCGCAGCGAGGAAATCCAGATAGAAGTAGGCGACGTCATGGATGTTCTCCAGCCACTGCGGCTCGTCGCTCTGGCCGTAGCCCGGGTGATCGGGCACCACCACATCGAAGCGCTCGGCGAGCTTCTCCATGAAGGGCAGCACGACCGGAGCCCCGCTCGCGCCGGCGAGGAACACGAGAGGCGCGCCCTTTCCGGCACGGCGGTAATGCGTGCGGCAGCGGTCGACTTCGATGAAGTGGTCAGTGAACGGCATGGGCAAGCTTGCGGCCGGCGACGCCGGACTCGACGATGACGTTGGGAATCTCGGCGAAGTTCATCGGCGCCATCACGTGCGCGCCGGCTACGCCGGGGATCTCGGCGAGCTCGCGCAGGATCTCGACGCAGATATTGCGTCCCTCGCGCCGCGGATCGGCTGCCTTCTCCAGCCGCTCGATGATGGCGTCGGGGATGATCGTGCCGAAGAGCTTCTCCTTCATCCACCTTGCAGAGCGCACCGACGGCATCGGCGCCACGCCGATGAGGATCGGGGCCGTGATGCCCGCATCGCGCACGCAGGCCGTGTAGCGCTTCACCACCTCGATGTCCATGCAGAACTGGGTCTGCACAAAATCCGCACCGGCGGCGATCTTCGACTGCAGGCCCTTGGGCTGCCACCCCGGCGGCGGATCGATCGGGATCTCGGCTGCGCCGAGCACCAGTCGCATGGGCGGACCATCGATCTTCGTGCCGGTCGGCAGCGCGCCCTCGGTGCGCATCCGGTGAAACATCGCCAGCATCTCCCGGCTATTCACGTCGAACACCGGCTTGGCGTCGGGCTGGTCGCCTAGCTTCGGGTCATCACCCCCAAGCACCAGGACATTGCGCACGCCGAGCGCGAGCGCGCCCAGCAAGTCGCCTTGCAGCGCGAGCCGGTTCCTGTCGCGGCAAGTCATCTGGAAAATCGGCTCGATCCCGCTCTGCACCAGGAAATGCGCCGTCGCGAGGCTGGAGAGATGCACCTTGGCGCCGGCGCCATCGGTCACGTTGACGGCCGTCGCCAGGCCCTTCAGCGGCATGGCGCGGCGCAGGAACTCGGCCGGATCGGTCGAGACCGGCGGCGTGATCTCCGCCGTGATGACGAACTGACCGCTGCGCAGCCTCGCCTGAAGTTCGCTAGCCGCGCGGCGTTCTTGAACCATGGGCGGGCGATCTTAGCATTGGCATTTTGACCAATGTAGGCTGTTCCAAATGCCCGAACTGCCGGACGTCACCGTCTACATCGAGGCGCTGCAGGCGCGCGTGCTCGGCCGCCGCCTCGAGCGCGTGAAGCTCCTTAACGCGTTCATCCTGCGCACGGCGGTGCCGCCGATCTCGAGCGCCGAGGGCAAGCGGGTCACGGAAATCCGCCGCGTCGGCAAGCGCATCGTGTTCGTGCTCGAGGGGCCGCTCTATCTCGTGCTGCACCTCATGATCGCCGGCCGCCTGCGCTGGGTTCAAGCTGGGAAGAAACCGCCCAATACGCTCGCGCTCCTCGATTTCGACGACGGCACGCTGGCGTTCACCGAAGCGGGCACGAAGCGGCGAGCGTCGCTGCATCTCCTCGCAACGCTCGAGGGCCTGGATCCGGGCGGCATCGAAGTGTTCGACGTCGACGTGGCCGAGTTCGCCGCGCGCCTTCGGCGCGAGAACCACACGGTGAAGCGCGCGCTGACCGATCCACATCTCTTCGCCGGCATCGGCAACGCCTATTCGGACGAGATCCTGCATCGCGCGAAGCTCTCGCCGATCGCGATGACCTCCAAGCTCTCTCACGCCGAGATCGAGCGCTTGTTCGATGCAACCAAAGCCACGCTGCAAGACTGGACCGACCGCGTGCGCGCGGAAGCGGCCGGCAAGTTCCCGGAGAAGGTCACGGCATTCCGCGAAGGCATGGCGGTGCATGGCCGCTACGGCAAGCCCTGCCCGGTTTGCGGGGCGCCGGTGCAGCGCATCGTCTTCGCGGAAAACGAAACGAATTACTGTGCACGATGCCAGACTGGCGGCAAAATACTCGCCGATCGCGCACTCTCCCGCCTGCTCAAGAAGAGCTGGCCCCGAACCCTGGAGGAACTCGAATGAAACGCAGAACCCTGTTTACCGCTTTCCCGCTGCTGGCAGCGACCCCTGCCCTCGCGCAACAGAAGAAGAAGGGAGCTGCGGGCAAGCAGCGCGTGATCTTCCAGGTGAGCGACAACGACCCGGGGAAGTGGAACCTCGCGCTCAACAACGCGAAGAACGTGCAGGTCGATCTCGGCAAGGACAACGTGCAGATCGAGATCGTCGCCTACGGGCCGGGACTCTCGATGCTGAAAGCCGAATCACCGGTCTCCGGACGCCTCGCCGCGGCGCTCGACGACAGCGTGGGCCTCATCGCCTGCGAGAACACCATGCACAACACCAAGGTCACGCGCGATCAGATGTACGACGGCATCGCCTACACGCAGGCAGGCGTCACGCACATCATGAAGCGCCAGCAGGAAGGCTGGTCCTACATCAGACCTTAGCCCGTTGTCCCTTCGTCTCCTCGGCCGCCCGCGCCACCAGCGGCAGCGTCGCCGCGCCGATCAGGTCGCGTGCCTGCGCGAGCTGCTCCTGCATCCGTCCGATCGCGACGCGCTGGTTCTCGCCCGCGGCCTGGCAGAAATCGCTCCATAGGCTGGCCGCGTGCTCGAGTTGCTGTCCGACCAGGCGCGTCTGCACCGCAACGAGCTCGTCCATGGTCTTCGCGCGCGAGAGCTCGCTCGCCGACTTCGATTGCCGATCGATGACGCTGCGGATGGCGACAAGTTGCTGGTTTTGCAGCCGTTCCGCGCTTTCCAGCGACGCCTTCACCAGATCGGCAGCGGTCTTGAGTCCGGCACGGTAGATATCGAACAGATCGGCTTGTGGCTGGGTCACGACGAGTCTCCTTTGACCGGTTGGACGGTCTCCCTTCCCCGCGTCGGGTTTTCCACCCGCTCTTCGCGGACTATACGCCTCGGTGGAACGCGGCGTCACCGCGCTATTCAATGTCGGGCTGTGGAAAAGCCGGAAAACGTCGTCCGCCTTGCCGATTACCGGGCGAAACGGCGCGCGCGCGTGGCCCACACGGCGAGCTTGCAGGGCTGGGGACCGCAGTACTACTGCCTGCGCTGCGACGCCGACGAATTCAAGCTCTATGCATCCGGCGGAGTGCACTGCACGCACTGCGGCTCGCTGATGAGAAACCTCTTCATCAGCGGCGCCAAATCGGAGGAACCTGCTCAGTAAGCCGCTAAAATCGCGGCAGTGAAGCAAGAGCAGATTCCCGGCGACGCGATCGTCATTCGCGGCGCCCGCCAGAACAACCTAAAAAACCTCAGCTTAGCGATCCCGACCGGCGAGCTCGTCGTCGTGACGGGCGTCTCCGGCTCGGGAAAGTCTTCGCTCGTCTTCGACACGCTCTACGCCGAGGGGCAACGGCGCTACGTCGAGACCTTCAGCCCCTACGCGCGGCAGTTCCTCGACCGCATGGACAAGCCGCAGGTCGACGCGGTCGAAGGCATTCCGCCGGCGATCGCCATCGATCAGACGAACCCGGTGCGAACCTCGCGCTCGACCGTCGGCACGATGACCGAGCTGAACGATCACCTCAAGCTCCTCTTCGCGCGCGCGGCGAAGCTCCATTGCCGCGGTTGCGGCAAGCCGGTGGTCCGCGACACGCCGCAAACGATCTATACGTCGCTCAGCGCCCGACCCGAGGATCGGCTGATCATTACCTTCCCGGTCCCGGTGCCCAAGAACTTCAGCGAAGCCGAGGTGCTGCAGCTCCTCGAGGCGCAGGGCTACACGAAGATCCACCGCAGGGAAAAAGGCTCGATCGAGGTCATCCAGGACCGCGTGCGCCTCGCTTCGACCGACAAGTCGCGCGTGATGGACGCGCTCGAATCGGCGATGCGCGTCGGTCAGGGCCGCGTGGACATCTACACGGAAAAGGGTGACCGTCGCCGTTTTTCGGCCGATCTGCATTGCGCCGACTGCGACATCCATTACACGGAAGCCACGCCGGCGGCGTTCTCGTTCAATTCGCCGATCGGCGCCTGCGAGCTCTGCCGCGGCTTCGGGCGCGTGATCGGCGTCGATTTCGGCCTCGTGGTGCCGGATGAGTCGAAGACGCTGCGCGAAGGCGCGGTGCGTCCCTGGCAGAGCCCGAGCTTCAAGGAGTGCCAGGACGACCTCGAGAAATACGCGAAGAAGCGGCGGATTCCCCTCGACACGCCTTTCAAGGATCTTTCGCAAAAAGAAAGAATCTGGGTGCTCGAGGGAGAGCCGGAGTGGGTGAGCTGGCGCAAATCCTGGCCCGGCACCTGGTACGGCGTGCGCCGCTTCTTCAAGTGGCTCGAGACCAAGGCCTACAAGATGCACATCCGGGTCCTGCTCTCGAAATACCGGGCGTACACGGAGTGCCAGTCATGTCACGGCACTCGACTCAAGCCCGATGCCCTCCTCTGGAAGCTCGACGGGCGCTCCATTCACCAGCTCATGCTCATGTCCGTGTCGGACGTGAAGGCGTTCTTCGAGCAACTGGCGCTGCCCGCGCCGATGGACGAGGCCGCGGATCTCCTCCTCACCGAAGTGCGCACCCGGCTCGGCTACCTGTGCCAGGTGGGCCTCGGCTATCTCACGCTGGATCGCCAATCGCGCACGCTGTCGGGGGGCGAGGTCCAGCGCATCAACTTGACGACCGCGCTGGGGACATCGCTCGTCAACACATTGTTCGTGCTGGACGAACCCTCGATCGGACTGCATCCGCGCGACATGGGGCGTGTCATCGATGTGATGAAGCGCCTGCGCAACGCCGGCAATTCGCTGGTGGTGGTCGAGCACGATCCGCAGATCATGTTCGCCGCCGACCGCATCCTCGACATGGGTCCCGGGCCCGGCGAGCGCGGCGGCGAGATCGTGTATTTCGGTCCGGCGGACAGGCTTGCGGCGGAGAACACGCTCACCGCCGACTATCTCGCCGGCCGCAAGAAGGCGGTGGAAGTCGCCAAGGCGGCGCCGCCGCGCATCTTCCTCACGCTGGAGGGGGCATCGGAGCACAACCTGAAGAGCATCGACGTGCGCCTGCCCCTCGAGCGGCTGGTGTGCGTGACCGGCGTGTCGGGCTCGGGCAAATCGACGCTCGTGCAGGACGTGCTCTACCCCGCGCTACTCAAGACCAAAGGCAAGCCCACGGAAAAGCCGGGCGCCTACAAGGCGCTGAAGGGCGCGCACCAGGTGAGCGAAGTAGTGCTGGTCGACCAGTCGCCCATCGGCAAGACGACGCGCTCGAACCCGGCGAGCTACGTCGGTGCGTTCGATTGCATCCGGAATCTCTTCGCCAAGTCGCCCGTTGGCAAGGAGCGCGGCTACACGGCAGGCACTTTCAGCTTCAACTCGGGCAACGGCCGCTGCCCGGCATGCGGCGGCAATGGCTTCGAGCACGTCGAGATGCAATTCCTCTCCGACGTCTACCTGCGGTGCCCGGACTGCGACGGACGCCGCTATCGCCCCGAAGTGCTCGAAGCCACGATCCGCAACAAATCGATCGCCGACGCGCTCGACATGACGGTGTCGGAGGCGCTGCGATTCTTCGGCAACCATGCGGAGCTGGTGCAGCGCCTTAAGCCGCTGGTCGACGTCGGCCTCGATTACCTCAAGCTCGGCCAGCCGGTGCCCACGCTCTCGGGCGGCGAGGCGCAGCGGCTGAAATTGGCGGGCTACCTGGCGGACACCGAAGCGGCGTCCGATCCGAAGCTCTTCCTCTTCGACGAGCCGACCACCGGCCTGCACTTCGACGACGTCGCAAAGCTCCTGCGCGCGTTCCGCCAGCTCTTGGACGCCGGCCATTCGCTGGTCGTGATCGAGCACAACCTGGATGTCATCCGCGCTTCGGACTGGATCCTCGATCTCGGGCCCGAGGGCGGCGACGCGGGCGGAGAGATCGTGTGCGAGGGCACGCCGGCGCAGGTGATGGCGCACAAGGCATCCCACACCGGACAAGCGCTTCGCGAATACGAGGGGAAGATCGGCAAGGCGCCGGTACCGGAAGCGAAGGAGCCGGCCGGGCGTTACCTCGGCAACGCCATCCGCATCCACAACGCGCGCGAGCACAACCTGAAGAACATCGATGTCGAGATTCCGCGCGGCCGGTTCACCGTGATCACCGGCGTGTCGGGGTCGGGGAAGTCGACGCTCGCCTTCGACATCCTGTTCAACGAGGGTCAGCGCCGCTATCTCGAATCGCTCAACGCCTACGCCCGCCAGTTCGTGCAGGCGGCGTCGCGGCCAGACGTCGATGCGATCTTCGGCATTCCGCCGACGGTGGCGATCGAGCAGCGCACGAGCCGCGGCGGTCGCAAGTCGACCGTCGGCACGCTGACCGAAGTGCATCATTTCCTGCGCCTGCTCTTCGTGAAGCTCGGCACGCAGTACTGCCCGAAATGCGAGATCCCGATCGAGCCGCAGAGCGAGGAAGTGATCGCGGCTCGCCTCCTGCGCGAATACCGGGGAAGGCAGGTCACCCTGCTCGCGCCGCTGGTCGTTAACCGCAAAGGCGTCTACACCGACCTCGCGAAGTGGGCCGCCGGCAAGGGCTACTGGCATTTGCGCGTCGACGGGAAGCTCCTTCCCGTGCGGCCGTTCCCGCGCATCGACCGTTTTCGCGAGCACACCATCGAGCTGCCGGTGCTCTCGCTCAAAGTGGACGCGAAGGCCGAACCCCAGCTGCGGCAAGCGCTGCGCACCGCGCTCGAGCTCGGCAAAGGAGTCGTCCACGTGCTGGAGAAGGAGGTGCAGGTCTTCTCCACCAAGCGCGCCTGCCGCTCCTGCGGACGCAGCTTTCCCGAGCTCGACCCGCGCCTTTTCTCCTATAACTCGAAGCACGGCTGGTGCGCGGCCTGCTACGGCACCGGCCTCGCGATCGACGACGTCGAGTGGGACGACGAG
>DASQGW010000186.1:0-42472 GCA_035632415.1 Burkholderiales bacterium
GGGTACGCCTTCATTGGCCTGTTGCTTCGGATCGACCTGTGGAGCCTCTTTTGGCTGGCTGTAAGCCATTGACGCGATGCACAAAGACAGGACGATAAGCAGCGTTCTCATGGTTGTTCTCCCTGTGGCGGAAAGGGTACACGGAACCATCTTTTTACTTGACGTAAGGTATTTACTCAAGTATAAAGATAGCCATGAGACCTCATCGCAAAGTTCAGAACGAGTCCACCAAGAACGACCCGGTTATCGAGTCGCTTCCACTGGCGTGTGCCAACGAAGAGGCCGCCGTGGAGTTCATGGAGAAACAGCGTTGGGGCGATCACCCAGCCTGCCCGTTCTGCGGCTCGCTAGCGGTCTACAAGATGATGGACAGCAAAGAACCGTCCAAGCGGCAAGCGAATTTCCGGTGGCGCTGCAAAGAGAAGGAATGCCACGCGCAATTTACCGTCAGGGTGGGAACGGTTTTCGAGGAAAGCCGCATCCCGCTAAAGCATTGGGCCTTCGCGTTCTGGCGAGCTGCTACATCCAAGAAAGGTATTAGCGCCTTGGAAATCCATCGGCAGACAGGCGTGTCCTACAAATCGGCGCTATTCATGCTCCACCGCATCCGGCACGCGATGGACGAGACAGATATTGAGCCACTTAACGGCATCGTGGAAGTGGACGAGGTCTACATCGGCGGAAAGCCGCGCCGCATCCACGGCACGCGCTTCACCGATGCCAAGACCAAGGACCGCAAAACTCCGGTTATCGGCATGATCGAACGTGGTGGCCGCGTGCGGCCAAAGGTTCTCGCTGACGTAAACGCAGAGAATCTAAAGGCCGCTATCAACGCGAATATCGCTCGCGGTTCCAGGATCATGACGGATGATCTTCCGTCCTATCGCGGACTCAAGAGGGATGGCTGGCAGCATGAGTTTGTGAAGCACTCGATGTATGAGTTCGTTCGCGGCGACGTAACGACTAACGCGATCGAAGGGTTCTTCGGTCTCATGAAGCGCGGCATCAATGGGATTTACCACTCGGTCAGCAAGAAACATCTTCACCGCTACCTGTCCGAATATCAGTTCCGGTTTAACAACCGCGACCTTACGGATGGGGAACGGGCTGTCGCAGCGATCAAGGCCGCGCAAGGCAAAAGATTGACGTACGCCCAGCAGGTGGGAAATGATTGAGTGCGGGCGACGGGATTCGAACCCGTACGAGCTAGTTGGGGCACCCCTTGGCAGGAATAGTCCCAAGTTAACGCTCACCGAACCCCAAGGCCGGCGCGTCTACCGATTTCGCCACGCCCGCAACGCGTGGTGTTTCAGCAGCCGCAGGGATGCTGTACCCATCCCTGCGAGCTACTGCAAATCAGCGTACTACAAAGGTCGCGAGTTCCGATTTAATTGGTCGAAATACGCGACGTTCGGACGTAACGAAGACTTCACGCTGTATAAAAATGTCGCAGTAGAGGCTACGCACGCGCTTGGCTTGTGGATTACCTGTGCAATTTGTGTCGGCAATTTGTGGAGAGCGTTGAGTTGAAAGCAAAGAAAAAGCTTGACAGGCCGAAGAGCAAGCCCGGGCCAGAGGCTGAGCGGCTGAAGCTGCGCGGCGACTGGCAGGCGCTGGTGGGTAAGGCGCTGTCGAAGAAACGGCCCAAAAAGGGCTGGCCAAAGGGCTGACCGAGTGATCCCGGCTTATCTCGCTTCGTCCCGCCTGATCCCACATTTAGCTAAGTACATACTTTCGGAATTTTCCGAGCGTGCTCATGGCCAAGTGATTTCCCCGGGGAAGACCATGGGACATTGAGGACGGTCAAGAGGCCTCACCTGGGCTCCGCACACAATTCGCTTAGGCAGGCCGGTTTTCAGATAGCCGGTCCAGCCCTTTGAGGCCCGGCCGCAAGTCGGGCCTCTTTTATTTTTGGGCGGATTGTTCCGCGCGGAAACATCCGGGCGGCCGCCCGGTCGGGCTCTGGCTATAGTCCGCGCCCGATGCAAAAAAGCACGCGCCAGCGCCTGCTGGAACTCATGATCGCGCGCATCGGCCGCGGCGAGCTCGCGGCGCGCCTTGAGGTGCCGTGCGCCATCCTGCGCGACTGGCTCGAGGGCCATATGCCGATGCCCGATGGCAAGGTGATTGCGCTGATCGACCTGATCGATCGGACCGCGGCGAGCTGATCTAGCCGACGAGCTTGTGCTCGAGTGCGTAGCGCACGAGCTCGGCGGTGCTGCCGACGTTGAGCTTCTCCAGGATCCGGGTCTTGTGCGTGCTGACGGTCTTCACGGAGAGGTGAAGCCGCTCGCCGATCTCGGTCGGCCCGAGGCCGTCCACCAGGAGGCGCAGCACCTCGAACTCGCGATCGGACAGCGCCTCGTGCGGCGACTTCTCGGCCGCCACGAGGCTCGCGGCGGCGGCTTCGCCGATGTGCACGCCGCCCGATGCGACCTTGCGCATGGCGGCGACGAGCTGCTCCGCGGCGCTGTCCTTGTTCAAGTAACCCGACGCTCCTGCCTTCAGGACGCGGGCGGCGTATTGGCTTTCGCCGTGCATCGAGAGCACGAGGATGCGCAGCTTCGGCTTCTCGCTCCTCAGGCGCTTGATGAGCGCAAGGCCCGCGAGGCCCGGCATCGACATGTCGACGACGGCCACGTCGTAGTCGGCGGCCTTCACGAGCTTGAGGAGCTCGTCGCCGTCGGCGGCCTCGGCCTGTACCTCGAACTCCGGCACCGCGGCGAGGATGCGCTTCAGGCCGTCGCGCACGATCTTGTGGTCGTCGGCGAGCACGATGCGCGTCATGCTTTCGGCTCCGGCGCGGCCTGGGGCGGGACGGTGACTCGAACGCGAGTGCCGCCGCGCGCCGCGCGGCTCACCTCGAAGGAGCCGCCAAGATAAGTGACGCGCTCCCGCATGCCTTTCAGGCCGAGGGAGCGCGCTTTGGTGATGTCTTCGACGGCGATGCCGCGTCCGTCGTCTTCCACCTCCAGGCTCACCAGGCCGCGCTCCACGCCGAGCGCCACCCAGGCATTCTTGGCGCCGGCGTGGCGGCCGATATTGGTGAGCGACTCCTGCAGCGCGCGGTACATCGTGGTCGCCACGGGTTTGGACACCTCGTCCAGCACGCCGTCGCCCGATTGCCGGTAGCTGCACTCGATGCCCGAGCGCTTGCCGAATTCGTCGACCAGCCACGCGGCCGCGTCGGCGAGCCCGAGGTCATCGAGCATGAGCGGCCGCAGGTTGGCCGAGATGCGGCGCGTGGCGCTGACGGTCTGGTCGAGCATCGCATTCATCTCGGCGGCCTTCTTCGCCACCTCGGGCTCGGCGCTGACGCGCTCGCGCAGCCAGGAGAGATCCATCTTCAGCGCCGTGAGCAGCTGGCCGAGCTCGTCGTGCAGCTCTCGCGCGATCAGCGTCTTTTCTTCCTCGCGCGCTTCAAGCACGCGGGCGGAGAGCTCGCGCAGCTCCTGCTGGCTGCGACGCAGCTCATCCTCGTGCTGCTTGCGCACGGTGATGTCGCGCAGGATCACGGTGTAGAAACGCTGTCCGCCCTCGCCGACCTGCGAGATCGAGGCCTCGAGCGGGAACTCGGTGCCGTCGGCGCGCAGCCCCCATAGCGTCGTCACATCGCCCATGCGCCGGCTCGTGATTCCGGTCGCGCCGAAGCGTTCGACGTATGGGCGGTGCGCGGCGCGGAAACGCTGCGGGATGAAGCGATCGAGCCCCTGGCCGAGCGCCTGCGCGCGCGGCACGCGGAAGACTTCCTCGGCCGCGCGGTTGAAGAGCACGATGTTCTGCGCCTCATCGACCGTAATGACCGCGTCCATCGCCGAGTCGACGATCGCCTCGAGCCGCGCCTGCGCCGCGGAGAGCTTGGCGTGCACCAGCCTCTGGCCGGTCATGTCGCGCGCGATCTTGGAGGCGCCGACGATGCGGCCGGCCGGGTCGCGGATCGGCGAGATCGTGAGCGAGACGTCCACGCGATGGCCGTCCTTCGCGCGACGCACCGTCTCGAAATGCGACAGGGTCTCGCCACGCGCGATCCGCGCCAGCATTTCCTTCTGCTCGCCGAGCGATTCCTGCGGCGTCATGAGGGAGATGTGCTGGCCGATGGCCTCGCTGGCGCTGTAGCCGTACATGCGCTCGGCGCCGCGGTTCCACGAGCGGATCACGCCGTCGAGCGACTGGCTGATGATCGCGTCGTCGGACCACTCGACGATGCTGGCGAGTTCCTCCTGGACGGCGACGGTGCCTTGCTCCGCCGTCATCACCTCGCGCGCCGCAACGAGTACTCCCACGCCGATCACCACCATGTCGGCGATGATCACGCTGGCAAAAAGCCACGGCGACTCGAGCCCGCGCACGAAAGCGAGGGCATTCAGGACAAGGAGCGCAACCAGCGCGGCCGCGCCGGCACCCACTGCGACCGGGTGCCGCAGTAGTCCTTTATTGACCGAGATCAAATGACGCTGGTCACCCGCGTCCATAGTTGCCTCAATGAACTACCCCGCATCCGAGCTCGTCATCGACCCGGTCTTGATCCGCCGTTACGACGTGGCCGGCCCGCGCTACACGTCTTATCCGACGGCGGACCGCTTCGTGGAAGCCTTCGGTGACGCCGAGCTCAAGCAGTGGCTCGCCAAGCGCAACATCGGCGGCATCAGCCAGCCGCTTTCGGTCTACGTGCACCTGCCCTTTTGCGAGAGCATTTGCTACTACTGCGGCTGCAACAAGGTCGTCACCCGCGACCACGGCCGTTCAGTCAAGTATATCAAGTACTTGGAGAAGGAATTGGCGGCGCTCGCGCCGCTCCTCTCCGGCAACGCCCGCATCTGCCAGCTGCATTGGGGCGGCGGCACGCCGACGTTCCTCTCGCACGAGGAAATGAGCGCGCTGATGGGCGCGCTCGATTCGCACTTCACGCGCTCCGCCGATTTCGAATGCGCGATCGAGGTCGATCCACGCCATTCGCCGCCGGGCACGCTGGAATTTCTCGCCAAGCTCGGCTTCAACCGCGTCTCGCTCGGCGTGCAGGACTTCGATCCCGACGTGCAGAAGGCGGTGCACCGCATCCAGCCCGAGGACATGACGCGCCGGGTCGTTGCCGAAGCGCGCGCCAACGGCTTCCGCTCGGTGAACTTCGACCTGATCTACGGCCTGCCCAAGCAGACGCTCGACAGCTTCAACCGCACGCTCGACCGCGTGATCGCGCTCGACCCCGATCGCATCGCGCTCTACAACTACGCGCACCTGCCGACTATTTTCAAGCCGCAGCGGCGCATCCTGCCCGCGGACCTGCCTTCGGCGGAAACCAAGCTGCAGATCATGACGCTCGCCATCGGGCGCCTGACGCGCGCGGGCTACCTCTACATCGGCATGGATCATTTCGCGCGGCCCGACGACGAGCTCGCCATCGCGCAGCGCCAGGGGCGGCTGCAGCGCAACTTCCAGGGCTATTCGACCTTTCCCGAGAGCGACCTGATCGGTCTCGGCATCTCGGCGATCGGCCGCATCGGCCCCACGTACTACCAGAACGTGAAGCGGCTCGACGAGTATTACGCGACGCTCGACGACGGCAGGCTGCCGGTGGTGCGCGGCCTGGAGCTCAGCGCCGACGACCTCGTGCGCCGCGCCGTGATCCAGGCGCTCGCCTGCCACTTCCGCGTGTCGATCGAGTCGATCGAGGACGCCTACCTCGTCAACTTCCGCCAGTACTTCGCCGCCGAGATGAAGGACTTGCGGCGGCTGCAGGAAGAAGGCCTCGTCGACGTATCCGAGGAATGGATCACCGTCACGCCGCGCGGGCGCCTGCTCGTGCGCGTCGTGTGCATGGCGTTCGATCGCTACCTGCGTGAAGCGCAGGCGCGCGCGCAGTACTCGCGGGTCATCTGATGCTCGCGCTTTCGCTCTTCCTGCTCGGCCTCGCCTCGGGGGTGCACTGCGTCGGCATGTGCGGCGGTTTCGTCGCCGCATTTGCACGGCCCGTCATCGCCATAAAGCCGGTGAAGAGCATGCAACGCCTGTTCGCCTTCAATGCCGGCCGCATCACCAGCTACTCCGTCGCCGGCGCAATCGGTGGCGCGCTCGGTTCGCTTCTGGGCGCGCAAACCGCGCTGTATGCGCTCGCCAACGTGATGCTGATCGCCATCGGGCTGCATCTCGCCGGCGCGAGCTCGCTCTCGGTGGTCGAGAAGCTCGGCGCGCCGCTCTGGCGCCGCCTGCAGCCGCTCGCGGCAAAGGCCGTGGGCGGAAAGAGCGCGTATGTCGCCGGGCTCGCCTGGGGATGGATTCCGTGCGGCCTTGTCTATGGGGCGCTCGCTGCCGCTGCTCTTGCGGGCAGCGCGGCGGGTGGAGCTGCGGCAATGGCGGCCTACGGCCTGGGCACGTTGCCCTGGCTGATGGCGGGAGGGTTTGCATTTACCAGGACCACGCGCAAAATTGCAGGGGCTGCGGTGCTCGCATTCGGCGTTTACGGGCTTGCGCACGGTGCCGACCTGCGCGGCCTGCTTTGCTTATAGGAGTGCACGATGAAGTCCATCCAGAAAATCCGCGATGAGCACCGCTCCATTTCCGCAGTGCTGCACGGGCTCAAGCAGCTCGCGCGCGATGCGCAGAACGCGGGCGTGAAGCCCGACTTCGCGGTGTTCCGCGCGATGATCCACTACATCGACGAGTTTCCCGAGCAGCTGCACCATCCGAAGGAGGACCAGTACCTCTTTCCGCCGCTCGCGGCGCGCCTCCCGGAGACGCAGCCGCTGATCGATTCGCTGCGCGGCGAGCACAAGCAGGGCGCTAAGCTCGTGCGCGAGCTCGAGCGCGCGCTGGTCTTCTTCGAGGACAGCTGGCCGATGGGCGCAGCGGAGTTCCTCGAGACGGTCGATGCGTACGCCGACTTCCACTGGGAGCACATGCGCAAGGAAGAGCAGCAGATCCTGCCGCAGGCCGAGCGCTACCTCACCGCGCGCGACTGGGAAGCGATCGACCGCGCCTTCGACGTGAACCGCGACCCGATCGCCGACGTCAAGGAGCGCGACTTCCAGGCGCTCTTCTCCCGCATCGTCAACCTCGCGCCGGAGCCCGTCGGCCTCGGCGATCGCTGGAAGAAGGTCGGCGCGCCGAAGTGACCCCTGCGCCGCCCGAGGGCGCTAGCCGCTGAAGCGCCGCCGCGGATCGAATCGCGAGGCGTCGCGCAGCTCCTCGTAGATCTTCTTCTCCCGCTCGGTGAGCGTGCCGGGCACGACGATGTCGAGCACGGCGTAGAGATCGCCCGCGCCGCCGCCGGGCTTCGGCAGTCCTTTGCCGGCGAGGCGCAGCTTCTGTCCGCCTTTCGAGCCGTGCGGCACCTTCATTGTGAGACGCGCATCGAGCGTCGGCACCTCCACCTCGGCGCCGAGCGCTGCTTCCCACGGGGCGATCGGTACCTCGATCTCGAGGTCGTGGCCGCGCGCGCGGAACAGCGGGTGCGGCTCGAGCACGATCTGCAGGTACAGATCGCCCGCAGGCCCGCCGTTCATGCCGGGGCCGCCCTTGCCGCGCAGCCGCAGGCGCTGGCCGTCGATCGCCCCTTTCGGGATGCGCGCGCGCAGCGTCCGGCCATCGAGCTGGAACTCGCGCTCCGTGCCGCGCGCGGCTTCCTCGAGCCGTATGCGCACCGGCGTCTCGTAATCCTCGCCCGGTATCGGCACGTTGCGGCCGAAGCCGCCGCGGCGCGCGCCGGCGCGGCCGAAGATGCCCATCTGCTCGAAGAGATCCGAGAGGTCGACGTCGCGCAGGTCCTCCTGGCGCCCCGAGCCGAAGCGGTCGAACCAGTCGGGCGGCGGGCGGAAATCCTGCCCGGGGCGGTGGGCGCCGAGCGAGTCGTAGGCGGCGCGCTTTTCCTTGTCGCGCAAAGTCTCGTAGGCCTCGGAGACCTCCTGGAATTTCTCCTTGGCATTCGCCTCCTTGGAGACGTCCGGGTGGTACTTGCGCGCGAGCTTGCGGTAGGCCTTCTTGACCTCATCCTCGCTCGCCGAGCGCTCGACGCCGAGGATCTTGTAATAGTCCTTGTACTTCATCCCCCGAATATGGGGGGTTTCCGGCTGAAGTTAAAGCGGGCTATAGCCCGGTGATGCAGGCCGGGCAGCGGGCGAGCTGCGGATCGAGGGCGAGGCGCGCGTAGGGGATGTCGCCGCCGCACGATTCGCACACGCCGTAGTCGGGCGTGCGCAGCCGGTCGAGCGCCGCCGCCATGCCGGGCTCCTCGATGCGCGAGCGCATGAGCTCGGCGAGGACGTTGCGCTGCTCGAGGGTGAAGTAGTGGTAATGCATCGGCGCATGGTGGCGCAGCCCTGTTACAGCAGCTTGACACACGTCAAGAGCGAAACGCGGCGGGCTCCTAGGATGGGCGCATGGCTGCGCAATGGCTCTTCGCCGCCTGTCTTTGCGGCGCTGCCGCCGCCAGTGCACAGGACTTCGACCGCGGCGCGCTGCTCTACGATAGCTACTGCGTAACCTGCCATCGCGAAGGCTTGCACGACCGGCAGAATTCCAAGGTCGCGACATACGCCGACCTGCGATATGAGGTCGAGCGCTGGACCCGGCAGGCGGGGCGGACCTTCTCCGCGGCGGAGCGCGAGGACCTGGTCGAGTTCCTCGATGCCAAGCATTACCGCCTCGAGCGCAATCCGCGTCCCGACAAGAAGCTATGAAGCGCATCCTGATCGTTCAAGGACACCCTGACCCGAAGGGCGGGCACTTCGTGCAGGCGCTCGCCACCACGTACCAGAACGGCGCGCGCAACGCCGGCCATGAAGTGAGCCGCATCGACGTGGCGCGGCTCGAGTTCCCGCTGCTTCGCTCGGCGTCCGAGTGGCAGTTCCGCGAGCCGCCGCGCGAGATCCGCGACGCGCAAGCCGCGCTCGCCGCGGCCGAGCACGTCGTGATCTTCTTTCCGCTCTGGCTCGGCGACATGCCCGCGCTCGTCAAGGGGTTCTTCGAGCAGCTGCTGCGCCCGGGCTTCGCCATTTCCGCGACGACGGCGCGAAACCCGCTCGCGGCCGGACTGCTCAACTACCGCGCGCACAGCGTGAAGAGCCTGAAACGCAATGTGCTCAACTTCGTGGGGCTCTCGCCCGTGCGCGCTACCTGAAGAAAATGTTCGTGCTTGGCCGCAAGGCCGGCTAGCTGACGGCACCGTTAGCGACATTTTTGATGTCCGTCAACCATTCTTGATCTGCGTCAACTCCTCGGGTCGCCCTGCGTTGAGTATCCATGGGGTATTCATCCACGGAGGAATCACTCATGCATCGCACCAAGATCGCCTTGTCCGCCGCGCTGATCGCGCTCGCCGGCATCGCCACCACCGCTCAGGCCGCGGGCAATGCGGCCGCCGGGAAACAGAAGGCCGCGCGCTGCGCCGGCTGCCATGGCCAGTCGGGCCAGGGCGTCGCGAAGAATCCGCCGATCGCCGGCATGGCGGAGGCCGACTTCGTCAAGGCCGTCAACGACTACAAATCGGGCGCGCGCAACAACGCTCCGATGAAGGGCATGACGGCGAGCCTCAAGCCGCAGGACATCGAGGATCTCGCCGCCTACTACGCCTCGCTGAAGAAATAGGCTAGTCGGGCAGTCGCAGCGCGACGAAGCTGCGTGCGCCGTCGCGCTGCATTAGCAGCGCCACTGCCGCGCCGTTGCCCGCGGCGCGCAGCCGCTCGTGCAGGGCAAATGGGGTGGCGACCGGAATCGCGTTCACCGAGATGATGATGTCGCCCGGCTCGATGCCGGCGCGCTGCGCCGCGCCTTCGCTCTGGCGCACGAGCACGCCGCAGTCGAGGCCGAGGTGCGCCCGCCGCTCGCGCGAGAGCGGCTCGACGACGAGCCCGAGCGGATCGAGGCTCGAGCGCAGTGCCGCGCTACGCGCAGGTGTCGTCTCCTCGACGGCGATGCGTCCCCGCTCGATGCGTCCGTCGCGCGCGTAGCGAATCTCGACCGTTTGCCCGGGCACCGTCCCCGCGACGAGGCGCATCAGCTCCACGTGGCTCGCCACCGGCTGGCCCGCGAAGCCGACCACGACATCGGCGGCGCGCAGGCCCGCGCGTTCTGCAGGCCCGCCGCGCATCGCATCGACGATGAGCGCGCCCGAAGCGCCCGGCACCTGGAGCGCAGCGGCAAGCTCCGGCGTAAGGTCCTGCAGCCGCACGCCGATGCGTCCGCGCGTCACCTTGCCGTGGGCCTTCAGCTCGTCGACCACGCTCATCGCGACGTCGATCGGCACGGCGAACGAGAGTCCCATGAAGCCGCCGCTCATGCTGTAGATCACCGAGTTGACGCCGACCACTTCGCCTTTCAGGTTGAAGAGCGGGCCGCCCGAGTTGCCCGGATTGATGGCGACATCGGTCTGGATGAAGGGCAGATAGCTCTCCTCGGGCAGCGTGCGCCCGACCGCGCTCACGATGCCGGCCGTCACCGTGCGCTCGAGGCCGAGCGGCGAGCCGATCGCAGCGACCCATTGCCCGGGCTTCAGCGCGCGCGGATTGCCGAAGCGCACGCGCGGCAGGCCGCGCGCGTCGATCTTGAGGAGCGCGATGTCCGAGAGCGTGTCGGCGCCGACCACCTGCGCCTTGAAGTCGCGCCGGTCTGCGAGGCGCACGATGACGCCGTCGGCCTGCGCGTCCGCGACAAGGTGCGCATTGGTCACGATGTAGCCGTCGTCGCTGATGAGGAAGCCCGAGCCGAGGTTCGGTCCGGCAGGCGCGCCGGCGCCGCCGATCAGCCGCTCGAGCAATTCGGGGGCGAGGTCCTCGTCCTCTTCGACGTCGTGATCAGGCACCGCCTCTCGCAGGGAGCTTGCGCTGTATGCGCCGACCTTCACCACGGCGCCCGCTTCCTGCATCACCGGGCCGGAAAAATCTCGCGGTGCGGAAAGGCAGCCGGCGAGCACGACGAGGCAAAGCGACAGGCCGAGCGCGAGGATGCGCATGCGTCCATGCTGCGCTTCGAGCGGCGCGCGGCGTTGAGGTAGGTCAACGGCATTCGGCCTTTGATCTGCGTCAAGCCGGTGCAGAGGGCGGCGCCTAAAGTCAGGGTATGAAGTTCATCGAATCGGCCGCCGAGCTCTACGCGCATGCCATCGCCATCGAGCGCGAGGCTGCCGAGCGCTACGGCGAGCTCGCCGAGCGGATGGAAGACGAAGGGCGCGAGGAGCTCGCGCAGGTCTTCGGCCTGCTCGCGCGAGTCGAGGCGGAGCACCTGGAGACGCTGCTCGCCCGCAGCGAAGGCATTCCGATTCCCGAGGTCGAGGCGGGCCGCTACAAATGGCTCGACTCCGGCGCGCCCGAGACGCCGGCGCGCGAGCTCGTCTACCGGCTGATGACGCCGCGCCATGCGCTCGCCATCGCGCTGCATGCCGAGCAGCGCGCCGAGGCGTTCTTCGACCATGTTTTCTGGACGGCGTCCGATCCGGCGCTGCGCGCGCTCGCCAAGGAGATGGCGGCCGAAGAGCGCGAGCACGTCGCGCTCGTCGGCAAGATGCTCGGCGAGACGCCCGAGCCGACGCTCGATACCACCCTGATCTTCGCAAGATGAACCCAGCGAGGCCCTCATGTACCAGCACATCCTGATTCCCACCGACGGTTCCGAGCTCGCCGCGAAGGCGGTCGAGGCCGGCACCAACTACGCGCGCGAAGCGAACGCCAAGGTGCTCTTCTTCACGGCGATGCCTGAATACCAGCCGCCGAGCGAGGCCGACATGCTGGCGCACAAGCACGTGAAGTCGATCTTCGAGTACGAGAAGGACGCCGCCGACCAGGCGCGCGCCATCCTCGAGAAGGTCAGCGAAGCGGCCAAGAAGGCGAACATCACCTTCGAGACCGACTTTGCGATGAGCGACCAGCCCTACCAGGCCATCATCGAAGCCGCGAAGCGCCACGGCTGCGACGCCATCTTCATGGCCTCTCACGGCCGCACGGGCATCCCGGCGTGGTGGTACGGCAGCCAGACGCACGACGTGCTCACGCACTCCGACATCCCGACGCTCGTCTACCGTTAGAACTTGAGCTGGCGCTCGCGCCGCGCCTCGACATAAGGCGCGTTCGGGCAGAAGCTGCGGTTGCCGCCCGTGCCGGGCGTGGCGAGCAGCTCTTCGCACATCCCCTTGTTGACGCAGCGCTCGCAGCGTTCGAGCGCAGCCATGGCATCGGCGTCGAGCGGATCGGGCAGCTGTGCGCCGCGTCGGCGCAGCATGGCGATCAGGCGATTGCTGAGGACGGCGTTGGCCATGGGCCCATTGTGGGCGCCGCGGCGGTCCTCCCGTTGATGGAGATCAACTGCGGGCGGCCGCTTCGGCCTATCGTCGATCCATGCGCATCGAGATCCCCAAGTCGCTGCACCTCGAGCACGAGGAGCTGCACGACTTCCTGCGGGCGGCACGCAGGGAGCCCGGCGAGCTCGGCGACGCGTTGCGCCACGTGGCGCGCCTGCTGGATGCTCATTTCCACCGCGAAGAGGCGTTCGCCATGCCGCCGCTCGGGCTGCTCGCACGGCTTGCGCGGAACGACATGTCGCCGTCGATGGCGGAGGTGTATCCGCACACCGACTGGCTGAAGAACAATCTGCCGACGCTGATGGCCGAGCACCAGGCCATCGCCAAGGCGGTGCATGAGCTGATCGAGGCGGCACGCGCTGCGAACCGGATCGATTACGTCGAGTTCGCCGAGAAGGTGCTGAACCACGCCCGCCTGGAGGAAGAGGTGCTCTATCCCGCGGCCATCGTGGTGGGCGAATACCTGCGCCTGCGCTTGAGTTCTAATGAGGGCATTGCCGCCCTCTGACGACGCCGGCACGCTCGCCACCAGCACTATCACGGAACTGCGGCGCTATGCGCCGTTCGACGAGATGGAGCCGGCGGCGCTCGCCTTCCTCGCCGCGCGGCTGCGCATCGCCTATTACGCGCGCGGCGAGCCGATCGTCGGACCCGACGGCGGCGAGGTCGATCGCCTCTACCTCATCCGCAGCGGCGCCGTGCGGCGCTCGCTGGCCGGGCCGGAGCTCGTGCTCTCGCCGGGCGAGTGCTTCCCCATCGGCGCGCTCATCGGACGGCGCGCCACCAGCTACTCGTACCAGAGCGAGGAAGACAGCTTCTGCTGGGAGCTCCCGGCGCCGGACTTCCATCGCCTGCTCTCCGAAAGCCCGCGCTTCCACGCCTTTTGCACGAACCACCTCGCCGTGCTGGTCGAGCGCTCGAACCGCGTGCTGCGCGAGCAGGCGGGCGAGGGGCTGCTCGATGCGGCCGGGATGCTCGCGCCGCTGCGCATGGCGAGCGCGCGGGCGCCGGTCTGCTGCACGCCGCGCACGCCGATCGGCGAGGTGCTGAAGACCATGCACGGCGCGCGCGTCGGCTCGATGGTGATCGTCGACACGGACAAGCGGCCGATCGGCATCTTCACGCAGCCCGATGCGCTGGCGCGCGTCGCCCTGCCGCAGGCGCCGCTCGCCGCGCCGATCGCCGACGTCATGACGCCCAATCCGGTGAGCCTCGAGGAGGACGCGACGCTCGCCGATGCGGCGATCGCCATGGCGCGGCGCGGCATCCGGCATGTCATCGTCACGCGGCACGGGCGGCTCGCCGGCGTCGTCTCGGAGCGCGATCTCTTTGCCTTGCAGCGCGTGACGCTCTCGCGCACGTCGGAGCGAATCCACCTCGCCGCAACGCTGGACGAGCTCGTGTCCGTCGCGGGCGACGTGCGCCGGCTCACGCGCCAGCTCCTCGCGCAGGGCGTGGCCGCCGAGCACCTGACGGCGATGGCGAGCGCGCTGAACGATGCGCTGGCGCAGCGCCTCATCGGCCTCGTCGCCGCGCGACATAACCTGGAAGGCGCGTGGTGCTGGCTCGCGCTCGGCAGCGAAGGGCGCATGGAGCAGACCTTCGCCACCGACCAGGACAATGCGCTCATCTACATGGAGCCGCGGGGAAAGGCGGCCTTCCTCGTCTTTGCCGACGAGGTAAACCACGGCCTCGCTGCCTGCGGCTTTCCGCTGTGCACCGGGAACGTCATGGCGGGCAATCCGCGCTGGTGCCTGACCCCGGCCGAGTGGCGCGTCATGTTCCAGCAGTGGCTCGATCGCCCCGAAGGCGAGGCGCTCCTGAACGCGAGCATCTTCCTCGACTTCCGGCCGCTCGCCGGAGAGGCCCGGCTCGCAGGCGAGCTGCGCGAGCAGGTGCTCGCCATGCTGAAGGAGCAGACGGGCCTGCGCCGCGCGCTCGCGCAGAACGCGCTGCGCATCCGCCTGCCGCTCGGCGTGGTGCGCGATTTCTCGAGCAACGAGCCGCTCGATCTCAAGCTCTACGGCGCGCTGACCTTCGTCGAGGCGGCGCGCGTACTGGCACTGGCGCACGGCATCGCCGACACCGGCACCGCGGCGCGGCTGCGTGCGGCGCGCGCTGCCGGCGCGCTGGCTGCCGCCGACGCGGACGCCGCGATCGCCGCCTTCCATTACGTGCAGGCGCTGCGCCTGAAGCGCCAGGCGCTCGGGCAGGGCGATCCGAACCGCGTCGCGCCCACCGCGCTCAACACGATCGATCGGAGCGTCCTGCGCGAGGCGCTGCGCCAGGCGGCGATGCTGCAGGATGTCCTGCGCATCAGCTATAGGTGAGATGAGCGGTGAGCTGGTTCTCGCGCCGCACTCCGCTCGGCGAGGCGCACTGGGTGGTTCTCGATTGCGAGACGAGCGGGCTCGACCCGCGTCGCGACCGGCTGCTCTCGGTCGGCGCAATCCGGGTGCGCGGCGGGCGCATCCATCTCGCCGAGTCGTTCTCCTCCGGCGTGCGGCCGAGCGAAGCGAGCGCGCGGCACAACATCCTCGTGCACGGCATCGGCGCCGACCGCCAGCTTGCCGCGCCGCCGATGGAGGAAGTGCTGCCGCAGCTCGCGCGCTTCATCGAAGGCGAGGTGCCGGTGGCGTTCCACGCCTGGTTCGACCGCGAGGTGCTCGGCCGCGCGATGGCGCCGCTCGGCCTCAAGCTTCCGCGCCGCTGGCTCGACCTCGAGCCGCTCGCGCACGCGCTCTTTCCGCAAAGGAAGCTCCGCACGCTCGACGAATGGCTCGCCGCCTTCGACATCCAGCCCGCCGGCCGTCACGAGGCGATGCTCGATGCGCTTGCCGCGGCGGAGCTTCTTCTCGTGCTCCTTTCGCGCGCGCGGCGCGACGGCGTTGCGACCGTGGAAGAGCTGATCGCCGCCGCAGGTAAAATTCCCCTATGACAATGAAAATCCTCCTCGCCGTCGACGGCTCCGAGACCGCGATCGATGCCGTGAAGTTCGTCATCAAGCACGCCCACTGGTTCAGCGAGCAGCCGCAGCTCGAGGTCGTCACCGCGCATGCCGCGATCCGGGTGCCGCGCTTCCCCGGGATGCCCGGCATCGGCAAGAAGCAGATGCAGCAGTACTACGAAGAGGAGGGCGCGCTGCGCCTCGCGGCGGCGAAGCGCCTGCTCGACCAGGCGGGCGTGAAGTATCAGGCGCGCTTGCTGATCGGGCCCCTGGCCGAGACGATCGTGAAGCACGCAAGCAAGACCGGCTGCGATCTCATCGTGGTCGGCGCGCCGCAGGCGCTGATCGGCTCGGTCTCCTCGAAGGTGATGCACCTGTCGGAAATCCCGGTCCTGATGGTGAAGTAGGCCTGGGCCTTGACCTTCCCACGATGGGAAGGTTCAGACTAGGCGCATGAACATCGCCAGATGAGCGCCATCGATCCGGTCTGCGGCATGACTGTCGAGCCCGAGCGGGCGGCCGGCAAGGTCGCGCATGCGGGCAAGACCTATTACTTCTGCTCGCAGCACTGCGTGCACGCCTTCAAGGCTGATCCCGAGCGTTACCTCAGCGGCGCGCACAAGCCCGCCATGCCGGCGCCGAAGGGCGCGCAATACACGTGCCCGATGCACCCGGAGATCGTGCAGAACGGGCCGGGCTCGTGCCCCAAGTGCGGGATGCCGCTCGTGCCGATGGTTCCGGCGGCGGGTGCGAAGGAGGACGACACCGAGCTGCGCGACATGACGCGCCGCCTGTGGGTGAGCGCGGCTCTCACCGCGCCGCTCGTCCTCATGGCCATGGCGCCGATGCTGGGTCTGGGAATTCGCCAATACCCCTACCTCGAGTTCCTGCTCGGCACGCCGGTGGTGTTGTGGGGCGGCTGGCCGTTCTTCCAGAAATTCCGGCTGTCGCTCAGGAACAAGAGCCCGAATATGTACACGCTGATCGGCCTCGGCGTCGCGCTGGCGTATCTCTATAGCGTGGCGGCCATCGTTGCGCCGGGCGTGTTCCCGGCCGAATTCCGCTCGCACGGCGGCGCAGTCGGCACCTATTTCGAGGCGGCGGCAGCGATCGTGACGCTCGTCCTCGTGGGCGAGGTGCTGCAGCTGCGCGCGCTGGGCGCGACCAGCCAGGCGATCCGGCAGCTGCTCGCGCTCGCGCCGAATACGGCGCTGCTCATGCAGCCGGACGGCCGCGAGGTGGAGGTGCCGCTCAACACCATCGAGGTCGGCGACCGCCTGCGTGTAAGGCCCGGCGAGAAGGTTCCGGTCGACGGTAGCGTGCTGGAAGGGTCCTCCAACATCGACGAGTCGATGATCAGTGGCGAGCCCGTGCCGGTGTCGAAGGCACCGGGGGCGAAAGTCACCGGCGCCACCATCAATGGCAAAGGCACGCTCGTCATCCGCGCCGAGCGCGTCGGCTCGGAGACCCTGCTCGCGCAGATCGTGCTGATGGTGGCGCAGGCGCAGCGCACGCGCGCGCCCGTGCAGCGCCTCGCCGATCTCGTCGCCGAATACTTTGTCGAGATCGTCGTCGGCGTTGCGATCCTGACCGCGCTCGCCTGGTGGTTCCTCGGGCCGCAGCCGCGCCTCGCCTATGCGCTGGTCAACGCCGTCGCCGTGCTGATCATTGCCTGTCCCTGCGCCGTTGGCCTCGCCACGCCGATCTCCATCACCGTGGCGATGGGCCAGGGGGCGCTGCACGGGATCCTCTTCCGCAATGCCGAAGCGCTCGAGAAGCTGCGCGACGTGGACACGCTGGTCGTCGACAAGACCGGCACGCTCACGCTCGGCCGGCCCGAGATGGTGCAGTTCAATGCGCATGGCATGGACGAAGCCGAAGCGCTCACGCTGATGGCGAGCCTCGAGCGGGCGAGCGAGCATCCGCTCGCGCAGGCGATCGTGCGGGCCGCGGAGCGTCGCGGGCTCGCGCTCGAGAAGGTCGAGCGCTTCAAATCCATGACCGGCAGGGGCGTCGAAGGCGACGTCGGCGGACGGCACGTCGTCATCGGCAGCCGGCGCGCGATGGAGGCGTTCGGTGTTCCGACGTCGCTCACGCAAGGCAGCGTCTTCGCAGCGATCGATGGGAAGGTGGTGGCCGGCGCGAGAGTCGCCGACCCGATCAAGGAGACCACGCCCGAGGCGGTGAAGATGCTGCACGCCGAAGGCATCCGTATCGTGATGCTCTCGGGCGACGCGCGCGCCACCGCCGAGGCTGTGGGCCACGAGCTCGGCATCGACGAGGTGATCGCCGAGGTACTTCCGGAGCAGAAGCTGGAGCGCATCAAGGAGCTCCAGTCCGCGGGCCGCTTCGTGGCGATGGCGGGCGACGGCATCAACGACGCGCCGGCGCTCGCGCAGGCGAATGTCGGCATCGCGATGGGCACCGGGACCGACGTGGCCATCGAGAGCGCCGGCGTGACCCTCGTCAAGGGCGATCTGCGCGCCATCTCGAAGGCGATCCGCCTGTCGCGCGCGACGATGGCCAACGTGAAACAGAATCTCTTCTTCGCGTTCGTCTACAACGCGCTCGGCGTGCCGATCGCCGCGGGCGTGCTTTACCCCTTTTTCGGCCTGCTGCTGTCGCCTATCTTTGCCGCCGCTGCGATGGCGATGAGCTCGACCTCCGTCGTCAGCAACGCGCTGCGGCTGCGCCGCGTCAAGCTCTGAGCTTGATGCGAATCAACACGTGCCGGGCGCGCTTATTGCACGCTCGCATGCATGAGCAAATACTCCTTTGGTAAGACGATCGACGCGGGATTCGACCAGGCCATCGATAAGGTGACGCAGGCACTGGCGAAGGAAGGCTTCGGCGTCCTGAGCGACATCGACGTGGCCGGCACGCTGAAGAAGAAGCTCGGCCTCGACGTGCCTGCCTACCGGATACTCGGCGCCTGCAATCCGCAGTTTGCTCATCGCGCGCTCGCGGCGGAGCCCGAGATCGGCACGCTCCTGCCCTGCAATGTAGTGGTGCGCAAAGACGGCGCGAAGACGCGAGTGGACATCATGGATCCGCTCGCCGTAATGCAGCTCGTCGGCAAGCCCGAGGTCGCCACGATCGCCAACGAGGTCCGCGGAAAGCTGGAGCGCGTTCTCGCCGCCGTGTAGTCGCTGCCGAAGAGTTGATTAGCCGTACTGCTCGCGCAGCGCCCGCTCCACCAGCGCGCGCAGCTGCTCGTAGCCGAAGCTCGGCATCGGGCGGCCGTTGACGAAGAATTCCGGCGTCTGCGTCACGTTCAGGCTCACCGCATCCTGGATGTCCTGCTGGATGACGCGGGTGATCTCCGGCGACTGCATGTCGCGATTGAGCTGCTCGGCATTCAGCCCGAGGTGCCGGATGGATTGCCAGGCGAGATCCAGGTTCGCCTGGTGCCGGATCACCCACTGCGGCTGCGCGGCGAGCAGCGCCTCCAGCGCCTCCCAGTACTTGCCCTGCCGCTTCGCCGCCTCGAGCATGCGCACGACATCTTCCGAGCCCGGGTGGAACGGCGCGTAGCGGATCGAGATGCGCACACGCCCGGGATTGGCGTGCAGGAACTCCTTCACGTACGGATAGAAGGCGCGGCAGGTTTCGCATGCCGGATCGAGGAACTCGACGATGTGCACCTTGGCGCCGGCATCGCCGAGCGACGGCGAATGAAAGCGCACCAGCGCTCCGGCATCGGCCGTGCGCGCCGCGGCCTGCTCGACCGTCCGCGCGAAATACGCGGCGGCGGCGATCAGCGCCGCGGCGAACCCGCCCACGGCGTAGAGCGTAACGAGGGTCTTGGTCTTCATTTCACGCGGGTGACGACGTACGTCTTGCCCTCCTGTACGAACTCGAAATCGATCTTCTGCCCGGGCTTCAGCGCCTCGAGCATCGTCCGGTCCTTCGCCTTGAACGACATGGTCATCGCGGGCCACTTCAGCGACTCGACCGGGCCGTGCGCGATCGTCACGGTGCCTTTCTCGGCGTTGATGGACTTCACGACGCCCGTAGCTCGCGCAGTGGCTTCGGCTTTGGCCGATCCATGGTCGTGCTGCGCATACGCAACCGGCGCGCCGAGGAGCGACGCGGCAAACAGCAGATGGACGAGCTTCATGACTTCTCCTTGAGTGGGAAAGATCTGCGGCGCATCAGCAGATACGCCGCGGGAATCACGAAAAGGGAAAGGAGCGGCGCGGTGACCATGCCGCCCACCATCGGCGCGGCGATGCGCTGCATGATCTCGGAGCCGGTGCCGGAGCCGAACATGATCGGCAGCAGGCCCGCGACGATGACCGCCACCGTCATGGCCTTCGGCCGCACGCGCTGCACCGCACCTTCGTCGAGCGCGGCGAGGAGCGAGCCGTGCCGTCCCGATTCGAGCGCCTGCTTCAGGTAGAGCAGCATCACCACGCCGAACTCGGCGGCGACGCCGCCGAGCGCGATGAAGCCGACGGCCGCGGCGATCGACATGTGGTAGCCGAGCGCGTACATGAGCCAGAAGCCGCCGGCGAGCGCGAAGGGCAGCGTGGCCATGATGAGCGCCGCTTCGTCCCAGCGCCGGAAGGTGAGCGTGAGGAGCACGAAGATGATGGCGAGCATGGCGGGCACCACGACCCTCAGGCGGGCGCTCGCGCGCTCGAGGTACTCGAACTGGCCCGACCAGGAAAGCGAATAGCCGGCGGGCAGCTTGACCTCGGCGGCGACCGCCTGCTGCATGTCACGCACCGCCGAGCTGAGGTCGCGCCCGTGCAGGTCGACGTAGACCCAGCTCGCAAGACGCGCGTTCTCGCTCTTCAAAAGCGGCGGCCCGTCGCTCACCATGATCGCGGCGACGTCGCCCAGGCGGATTTGCGCGCCGCGCTCGGTGAGCACCGGCAGCTCGCGGATTTTCTCGAGTGAGTCGCGCACTTCGCGCGGGTAACGCAGGTTGATCGGGAAGCGCTGCAGGCCTTCGACCGTCTCGCCGATGTTGTCGCCGCCGATCGCCGCCGAGACGATGCCTTGCACGTCGGCGATGTTGAGGCCGTAGCGCGAGGCGCGGTCGCGGTCGATCTTCACGTCGATGTAGCGGCCGCCGCCGAGGCGGTCGGCGAAGGCGGAGCTCACGCCCGGCACTTGCCGCACGGCGCGCTCGACCTCGCTTGCCAGGCGGTCGACCTCGGCGAGGCTCGTGCCGGCGATCTTGATGCCCACCGGGCTCTTGATCCCCGTCGCCAGCATGTCGATGCGGTTCCGGATCGGCGGCACCCAGACATTGGCAAGGCCGGGCACGCGCACCGCGCGGTCGAGCTCCTCGACGAGCTTGTCGGGCGTCATGCCCGGGCGCCATTCGGCGCGCGGCTTGAACTGGATCGTGGTCTCGAACATCTCGAGCGGCGCCGGATCGGTCGCGGTCTCGGCGCGTCCGGCCTTGCCGAACACGCTTGCCACTTCCGGCACGCTCTTGATTATGCGGTTCGTCTGCTGCAGCAGCTCGGCGGCCTTGCCCGCCGAGATGCCGGGCAGCGCCGACGGCATGTAAAGGAGGTCGCCCTCGTCGAGCGGCGGCATGAATTCCCCGCCGAGCCGGGTTGCCGGATAGACGGTCGCCGCCAGCACGACCGCTGCGCCAGCCAGCGTCGCCTTCGGATAGCGCAGGACCAGGTCCAGCAAGGGCCGGTAGAGCGCGATCAGCCAGCGGTTGAGCGGGTTTGCTCTTTCGTCAGGGATGCGGCCGCGAATGAGGTAGCCCATCAGCACCGGAATCAAGGTGACCGCGAGGCCCGCCGCGGCAGCCATCGCGTAGGTCTTGGTGAAGGCGAGCGGCGAGAAGAGCCGGCCCTCCTGCGCTTCGAGCGTGAACACCGGCACGAAGGAGAGGGTGATGATGAGGAGCGAGGCGAAGAGCGCCGGCCCGACCTGGACTGCGGCGTCGCCGACGATGCGCCAGCGCGCTTCGCCCGACAGCACCTCTCCCGGGTGCGAATGGTTCCAGGCCTCGAGGTGCTTGTGCGCGTTCTCGATCATCACCACCGCCGCATCGACCATCGCCCCGATCGCGATGGCGATGCCGCCGAGCGACATGATGTTCGCGTTGACGCCCTGGTAATGCATGACGATGAACGCGGCGAGCACGCCGAGGGGCAGCGAGACGATGGCGACGAACGCAGAGCGCAGGTGGAACAGGAACAACAGGCACACGAGAGCGACGACGAGGAACTCCTCCACCAGCTTCTCGCCCAGGTTCGCCACCGCGCGATGGATGAGGCTCGAGCGATCGTACACCGGCACGATCTCGACGCCGGCAGGCAATCCCGGCCGCAGCGCATCGAGCTTGCGCTTCACGCCGGCGATGGTCTCGAGCGCGTTCTTGCCCGAGCGCATGACGACGATGCCGCCCGCGACCTCGCCCTCGCCGTTCAGCTCTGCGATGCCGCGGCGCATCTCCGGGCCGAGCTGGATGCGCGCCACGTCGCCGAGGCGCACGGCGACGCCGGCGTCGGTGGTGGTCAGCGGGATCTTGCGGAAGTCGTCGAGCGACTGGAGGTAGCCCGAGGCGCGCACCATGTACTCGGCTTCGCCGAGCTCGAGCACCGAGCCGCCGCTTTCCTGGTTTGCGCGCTGCACCGACTCGATCACCCGGGTGTGGGGAATGCCGTAGGCGCGCAGGCGGTCCGGGTCGAGCACGATCTGGTACTGGCGCACCATGCCGCCGACGCTCGCCACCTCGGCGACATTGGCCACGCTCTTCAGCTCGTACTTCAGGAACCAGTCCTGCAGCGCGCGCAGCTCGGAGAGGTCCATGCGGCCGCTCTTGTCGACGAGGGCGTACTCGTAGATCCAGCCGACGCCGGTGGCGTCGGGGCCGAGCGCGGTGCGCGCCTGCGCCGGCAGCCGCGACTGCACCTGGTTCAGGTACTCGAGCACGCGCGAGCGCGCCCAGTATTGGTCGGTCCCGTCCTCGAAGAGCACATAGACGAACGAGTCGCCGAACATCGAATAGCCGCGCACCGCGCGCGCGCCGGGCACGGACAGCATCGTCGTGGCGAGCGGATAGGTGACCTGGTTCTCGACGATCTGCGGCGCCTGGCCCGGCCAGGTCGTGCGGATGATCACCTGCACGTCGGAGAGGTCCGGGATGGCGTCGAGCGGCGTGCGCAGCATCGCCCACACGCCCCAGGCGGCGAGCATGAGCGTCGCCACGAGGACGAGGAAGCGGTTGGCGATCGACCAGCGGATGAGGCGCGCGATCATCGGGCCGCCTTCCGGATCGAGGCGATCTCGAACTCGCCGCCCGCGAGCTGGCGCAGCTCGAACTCCACGCGGTCGCCGACGGCGAGCTCTTTCGGCAGCGGGGGCGCCTTGAAGTCCATCGTCATCGCCGGCCAGCGCAGCGAAGCAATGGGATCGTGCGAGATGGTGATCTCGTCCTTGCCGATCGCCTCGAGCCTGCCGGTCGCCTTGTGGATCGTTCCCGCCGCCTCGCCCATGCGCGTCTCGGTGGCGCGCAGGCTCGCTTCGGAATCGATCAGGAACTGCCCCGACACCACGACCTTCTGTCCGGCCTCGATGCCGCGCACGATCTCGGTGAACCCGTTCGCTTCGACGCCGGTCTCCACCTCGACCGGCGCAAATTTTCCGTCGGCTTGCGCGACGATTACGACCGTGCGCTTGCCGGTGTGGATCAGCGTCTCGGATGGAACCGCCAGCAGCTCCTGCGCGGCGCCTTCGGTGAAGATCACGGTCGCGAACATGCCGGGCTTGAGCTCGCCGTGCGGATTCGCGACTTCGACCCGCGCTTTCAGCGTGCGCGTCGCCGGATTCACTTCCGGCAGGAGCGCGTTCACCCGGCCCGCGAATTCCTTTCCAGGCAGCGCCGCGGCGCGCGCCTTGATCTCATTGCCGACCCGTACCGCCGCGGCATCGCTCTCGCGCACCTCGGCATTGATCCAGACGGTGCCGAGGCCGTTGATGCGAAAGAGCATCGCGCCCGGCGCCACCGTCATGCCTTCGCGTGCACCGAGCTCGGCGACCACGCCGTCGCGCGGCGAGTACACGGTGAGGCGCGGCTGGAGCTTGCCGGTCCTTTCCACGAGCTTGATCTGCTCCTCGTTCATGCCGGCAAGGCGCATGCGCTGGCGCGCGCCTTCGACGAGGCCCTGCACGCGCGTGCCCTCGAGGCGGAGCGACGACAGGTATTCCTCCTGCGCGGCCACCCAGTCGGGCGAATAGAGGTCGGCGAGCGGCTCGCCCTTCTTCACAGGGTCTAGCGGCGCGCGCACGTGCAGTTTTTCCACGAATCCATTGGATCGCGCCTGCACCACCGCGACGTCGCGCTCGTTGTAGGCGACGCTGCCGACTGCCTCTACGCTCCGCGTGAGGCTGGTCTTCGACGCCTCGATGGTGCGCATGCCAAGGCTCTGGCGCATGCGCGGGTCGACCGCCACGCCGCTGCCGGTGCCTTCTTCGTAGACGGGCACGAGCTGCATGTCCATGAAGGGCGACTTGCCCGGGCGGTCGAACTTCTGCGTCGGCGCCATTGGGTCGTGCCAATAGAGCACGCGCTTGCCGTTCGCCGGATCGATGTCGCCGGGCTTCTGCGGCGCGCCGGCCGGCGCTTCGCTCGCTTGCATGCCTCGCTTCACCCCAGCCTGATAGACGGCGTAGCCGCCACCGGCGAGGACGCCGAGCGCGGCGAGTACAGCGGTCATCGTTTTGACGTTCATTGCTGCTCCGGAATCAGGTAGTTGAGCCGCGCCCAGAGGCGGGCGGTCTCGTTCTGCAGCTGCACCCATTGCAGCCGCACGTCGCTCTCGCCCCGTCGGGCAAGCAGCAGCTCGGCGATGCCCGTGCGGCCGCCTTGGTAGGCGGCGGTGGCCGCGCGGGTGCGCTCGCGAGCGAGGGGCACGAGGTCGCGCTCGTAGCGCCCGAGGCGCTCACGCTTGTTCTGCCATTCCTCGAGCATGGCGCGCACCTCGCCCGTGTGGCTGCGCAGGACCTCGTCGCGTTGCGCGCGCGCCTGCTCGGCTTGGGCGAGCTTGGCGGCGATGTCGCGGTCCTGGCGGTTGGCGCGGTCCCAGGGCAGCGGAATAGAGACGCCGAAGGACACCATGTCGCCAAAGTCCGAGCCGCGCTTCTGGTAGGCGAACTCGACCGACCAGTCCGGCTTGGAAAGCGCCTGCGCGAGGCGGGCTTCGGTCGCGGCGACCTTCTCCTGGCGCTCGAGCGCGACGATCTCGGGATGAGTGGCGAGATGCTCTTCCAGCGTGCCGCCTGCGAGGCGCACACCGTCCATCGCTGGCGGCGAGGCGAGCGGCGCATCGGCGCCATTGCCCATCCACCGCGCGAGATTGACCTTGGCGATCGCGATGCGGCTCGCGTATTCGCTCGCGCGCTCTTCCAGCGCGGCGAGCGTGGCGTGCGCGCCGATGACGTCCGATTGGCTCGCGCGCCCGCCGCGGTACGCGCCTTCGG
The DNA here is from genome assembly GCA_035632415.1 of Burkholderiales bacterium. Lineage (GTDB taxonomy): Bacteria > Pseudomonadota > Gammaproteobacteria > Burkholderiales > SG8-39 > SCGC-AG-212-J23. The sequence goes on from DASQGW010000186.1 coordinate 24,690, forward strand.
CGGCGGCGATTTCCGAGCGCACCTGCGAAGCCTGCTCGGCGAGGACGGCGGCCATCGCCTCGGCGTAGTAGCGATCGAGCCAGGCGAGGGCGGTGTCGCGCTGGATCGTGGCGATGGTCGCTTCCTTCTCCGCGGTCGCGCGCTCGGCTTCGCGCTCGTAGCGTTCGGCGCGGAGCTCGCGCTTCTCGCCCCGCGTGATCTCCTGCATCAGGCCGATGCGCTTCATCGTCATCGAGTCGCGCGTCAGGCTGTAGCGGTCCTCGCCGCTGATCGGCATGTTGTCGACGCCGAGCCGCAGCACCGGGTCGGGCAGCTCGCTCGCCGCTCTTCCCATCTCGTGCGCGGCGGCGATCGCCGCATCCTGCCCGGCGAGGCTCCGCGAGCGCTCGACCGCGCGCCGCTGCGCCTCCGCGAGCGTGAGACCTCCATCGGCCGCCCTGCTTGTTCCATAGGCGAGCGACGCTGCGATCAACGCGATCGCGCAAACCATGCTTCCAATCTTCAGCACGAAAACCTCCGCAAAGAAAAAGCGATCCACGGGCCGCGAGGCCCGGCCGTTCAGGCGGCGGAGGATTTCGGAGGCGCGATGTCCGGCACCGGCGCGTGCGATGCGCTCGGCAGGACGACAACGGATGCTACGGAGATGGAGACTGCGTCCGAGGGCACGAAGACCATCGGGGCAACGATGATGCCGGCCGCACAGTGCGCGGCGCAGACCGTGGTGTCGTCCGGGGTCGAATGATCGCAGCAGCCGTCGTCGGCGCCGCTGTCGCTCATCGCCATGCCGGCGTGGGGATTTGCCGCCTGGGCAGCGGCAAGCGCGCCCAGCGTCGGTCCCGCTGCCAGGAGCAGCGCCATGAGAGCTACAAGGACGAAACGGGGCATCGGCGGCCAGAGCATCTCATTGCGGGGTCTGTGTGGCTTGACCTACATCAAATCCGGCGGGTGCCGTCCAGGCGCGCAAGGCTGAGGGTCGCCTCCAGGCCGCCACCCGGCCGGTTCCTGAGTGTGACGTCGCCGCCGTGCGCGCGCGCGATGTTGCGAGCGATGCCGAGGCCGAGCCCGGTGCCGCCGGTCTCGCGGCTGCGCGAGGGCTCGCGCCAGAAGGGGTCGAAGGCGCGCTCGAGATCCGCCTCGGGAATGCCGGGGCCCGGGTCGAGCACGCGGATGGCGACCTGCTTCTCGCCGTCCTCGACCTCGAGCTTCGCGCCGCCGCCGTAGCGCATCGCGTTGTCGAGGAGGTTCGAGAGGCAGCGCCGCAGGGCGAGCGGCCGGCCCGGGACCGGCGCGCCGACGCGCCCACGGATCTCGAACGCCTGTCCCGCCTCCGCGTAGTCGGTCTGGAGGCTTTCGAGCAGCGCCATGACGTCGACCGGCTGCGCCGGCTCTTTCGCGGTGGCGTCGCGCATGAAGTCGAGCGTCTGCTGGATCATCGATTCCATTTCCAGCACGTCCTTGGCGAACTTGGCGCGGAGCTCCGCGTCGTCCAGCATCTCGCTGCGCAGCCGCAGGCGCGTAAGCGGCGTCTTCAGGTCGTGCGACATCGCGGCGAACACCCGCGTGCGATCGGCGATGAAGCGCTGCAGCCGGCCCTGCATCGTGTTGAACGCCCGCGCCGCGCGGCGCACTTCCGTCGGTCCCTTGTCCGGAAGCGGCTCGCGGTTGATGTCCTCGCCGAGCCGCTCGGCCGCGGTGGCGAGGGTCGAGAGCGGGCGCGTCACCCCGCGCACCGCCACCAGCGAGAGCGCGACCACCGTGCCGAGCAGGATAAGGAGCGTCGTCGCGAGCCGAAGCGGCACGCCCGCGTCCTGCGGCGGCAGGAAGGAGTCGAAGGTGACGCGCGTGCCGTCGCGAAGCGTCACCTGCACCACGAAGTTCGCCGCGCCGGGACCCATGCCCCGCATCCCCGGGCGCATCATCGGCATCGCGCCGACGGGCGGCGCGGCCCCTGCGCTGCGCGCGACGCGCACCTGCATCGCCTCGCCGAGCGCGTAGCCGAGCACGCTCGAGAACGTGGCGAGGGGGAGGTCGCCCTCCGCGCTCGCGGCTTCGAGCGCCGGCCGGTCGAGGGAGATGACGAGCGGCGGCGCGTTGAAGACGGCGGCGATCCGGCGGCGCTCCGCCGGCGGCATCGAGTCGAGCAGCCGGCTCACGTCGGCGATGCGCTGCGCGAGCTGCATGCCCCCCGCGCGGTAGAGCAGGCGGTCGCGCTCCGAGAGGTTGAGCCAGGCGCTCGCGAGCTGCGCCGCGGCGAGGCCGGCGATCAGCACCAGCACGAGGCGCCCGAAGAGGCTGCGCGGCCACATGGCTAGCGGTCGATCTCGACCGCCGCGGCGAGCACGTAGCCCTCGCCGCGCACCGTCTTGATGAGCTTCGGGTCGGCGGGGTCGTCGCCCAGGCGGTGGCGCAGGCGGCTCACCTGGATGTCGATGGTGCGGTCGGCGGGATCGGCCTCGCGGCCCTTGGCGAGCACCATCAGCTGGTCGCGCGAGAGCACGTGGTTCGGATGGCTCAGGAAGATCTTGAGGAGCTGGAACTCGGCGCCGGAGAGCGACGTCACCACGCCCTGGGGCGAAAGCAGGTGGCGTGCGGCGACGTCGAGCCGCCAGCCGGCGAACACGATCGAGCGCGCATCGTCGGCGCGCAGGCTTCGCGGCAGGCTGCGATAGCGCCGCAGCACGCTCTTGATGCGCGCGAGCAGCTCGCGCGGGCTGAAGGGCTTGCCGAGGTAGTCGTCGGCACCCATCTCCAGGCCGACGATGCGATCGGTCTCCTCGCCGCGCGCGGTGAGCATGATCACTGGCGTATCCGATTCCGCGCGGAGATCCCGGCACAGCGTGAGGCCGTCCTCGCCGGGCAGCATGAGGTCGAGCACCACGAGATCCACCTTGCCGCGCGCGAGCGCCGTGCGCATGGCCTTGCCGTCGGCAGCCACGGAGGCTCGATAGCCGTTCTTGCGCAGGTAGTCGCCGAGCAGGCTGCGGATCTCGGCATCGTCGTCGACGATCAGGATGTGGTCCTGCGCTTCCATGCGTCCCTTATACGCGGCCGGAGCGACCGATTTGTAGCGTAGCGTAACAACCCCGGCCGCTGTTACTTGCCGCTACGCGCGCACCACGTGCCTGTTACTCGCCGGTGCTGCAATGGCTCCGTGGTCAACGAACTCATGGAGATGACGATGAAACGCGTAACGAAAGTGGCAGTCGCAGTCGGCCTGGCGCTCGGTCTCGGCGCCGCGGTGGTGGTGGCGCAGCCCTACGGCTACGGGCCGGGAATGATGGGCGGCGGCGGGCCCGGATGGATGCACGGTGGCTACGGTCCGGGAATGGGCGGCTACAACGTCGAGGACCGCCTCGCCGCACAGAAGACGGCGCTCAAGATTACGCCTGCGCAGGAGAGCGCGTGGAACGCGTACGCCGATGTGGCGAAGAAACAATCCGAGGCGGCGCGCGCGCAGCATGAAGTGATGTGGAAATCGGCGCCGGGCTCGAGCGCCGAGCGCTACGAGCTGCACAGCAAGTTCATGGCGCAGCGCGCCGAGGGCGAACAGGCGGTGAGCGCGGCCTACAAGAAGCTCTACGGGGCGCTCACTCCCGAGCAGCGCACGATCACCGACCAGGGCGGCGGCTTCGGCTACGGCTACGGCCCGCGCGGACCGGGCGGTCGCTTCCGCTAGCACGCCTTCGCCGGAAATGGGAAAGGCGCCTGCGGGCGCCTTTTTCTTGCCGTGGCAAAATCCTCCGGATGGAAACCGTCGAACTGAAAGTCGAAGGCATGGACTGCGAAGGCTGCGTGAAGAGCGTGACCCGCATGCTCTCGGGCGTGGCCGGCGTGCAGAAGGTGGACGTGTCCCTCGCCGAGGGCCGCGCCACCGTCACCTATGACCCGGCGAAGGCCCAGGTCGGGGACATGAAGAAGGCTGTCGAGCGCGCGGGTTACAAAGCGCCGTGAAGGCTTCGCTCAAGGCGGGCCTGGCGTTTAGCCGCGAAGTATTGGTCGACGAGAGCCGCTGCATCGGTTTCATGGGCAAGGAAGGCATGGTGTACGCGACGCCGCGGATGGTGAGCGACGTCGAGTACAGCTGTCGCGACTATCTGCTCGAGCACCTCGACGCGGGCGAGGATTCGGTCGGCTCGCATGTGACGATCGACCATCTCGCCGCGACGCCGCTCGGCCTCAAGGTGAAGATCGACGTGAAGATCGCGGAAGTCGACCGGCGCAAGGTGACGTTCGAGTTCACGGTCACCGATCCGGTCGAGCCGTGCGGGCGCGGAAGACACGTGCGCTTCGTCGTCGAGGGCGCGAAGACGCGCGAGCGCCTAGCCGCCAAGCGCGCCAAAGCCGGATTGAAATGAATCTCCCGGACTAGATGAAGCTACTTCAGGGCGAGCATGCGCTCGTCACGGGTGCGGGGAACGGCATCGGCCGCGGCATGGCCACCGCCTTGCGCGCGGAAGGCGCCGAGGTTTACGGCGTCGACATCGCCGAAGCAGATCTGTCCACCACCGACGGCGCGCGCAAGCTCGCCGAGGAGGCGATTCGCAAGCTGGGCAGCGTCTCGCTCTTCGTACATTGCGCGAGCCCGCGGCGGCAGGAGAGCCAGCACGTTCTCGCGGTGACCGAAGAGCAATGGCGCGCCATGCTGGCGGTGAACCTGGATGCGGCCTTCATCCTGTGCCAGGCGCTGGGTCGCCACATGGTGGAGAAAAAGATCAAAGGCCGGATGCTGCTCGCCACTTCGCTGCACGCCGAATCGCCGCGCAACCTGCCGCACTACAGCGCATCCAAGGCGGGCGAGACGATGCTCGTCAAGGAGCTCGCCAAGGCGCTCGGGCCGCACGGCATCCGCGTGAACGCGATCGCGCCGGGCGCGATTCCGGGCGGCGGCTTCAACGCGCCAGCCGGCCTGGTCGAGAAGATCCCTCTGCGGCGCTTCGGTACGCCGGCAGATGTCGCGGCGATGGCGGTGGCGGTGCTCTCCGAGCGCTTCGGCGCCTATGTGACCGGCACGAGCATCGTCGTGGATGGCGGCATCGCGCTGCATAACTGGATCGAGCCGCCGAATGTCTGAGTGGTCGCCCCTGCACGGCGTGAGGGTGGTGGACTTCTCGATGTTCGTGCCCGGGCCGTTTGCCTCCTCGATCCTTGCGGATCTGGGCGCCGAGGTCATCAAGGTGGAGCCCCTGCGCGGCGATCCGGGGCGCGGCTATGTGCCCGTGCAGTTCGAGACCGAGAACCGGAACAAGCGCAGCATCGCGCTGGATCTGAAGCAGCCCGAGGCCGCAGCCGTGGTGGAAAAGCTGGTCGAGCGCGCCGACGTGGTGGTGGAGGGCTTTCGCCCCGGGGTGGCGAAGCGCCTCGGCATCGATTACGAGACGCTCAGCCGGCACAACGGCCGCCTCGTGTATTGCTCGATCTCCGGTTATGGCCAGACCGGTCCGTGGCGCGAGCGCCCGGGGCATGACGTCAATTACGTCGCCGCCGCCGGCGGGCTGGCGTTCCCCGGACAGTGGCTGAAGGCGCCGGTGCGCTCGTCGCTGCCGATTGCCGATATGGCGGGCGGCACTTTCGCCGCGGTCGCGATCCTCGCCGCCCTGCGCGAAGGCAAGGGCGCCTATCTCGACCTCTCGCTCTTCGAGGCGGCTTTCTTCCTCGCCGCCATGCGGCATAGCTTGAATCCCGACGTCGATCCACGCGCGCATCTCTTCCCGGTGAACGATGTGTTCGAGACCGCCGACGGCAAGCGGCTCACGCTCGGCATCCTGGAAGAGCATTTCTGGGAAAACTTCGTGCGCGTCGTGCCCGAGCTCGCGGACGAGCGCTTTGCGAGCGATGCGAAGCGCCGCGCCAACGGCGACGCGCTGTCGCTGAGATTGACCGAGATCCTGCGGCAAAAGAGCGCCGAGGAATGGATCCGCCTGTGCGACGAGCGCGACGTGCCGGTCGACCTGTGCGTGACGCCGGGCGAGGCGGCGAAGCATCCCCAGCTCCTCGAGCGGAAGGCCACGGAGCGCGGTCATGCGAAGTTTCCCGTCTGGGCAAACGGCCGCCGCGCCGGCAGCATTCGCAGGGGAACGCCCAAGCTCGGCGAGCACTCGCGCGAGATCCTGGTCGAGCTCGGCTTCGACGATGGCCAGATCGCAGAGCTCAGGAAAAGGAACGTCGTAACCCAATGAAAAGGGGTCAGAGCAATTTTCCTGAAATACTTGTAACGAATAAATTGCTCTGACCCCTTTATGGATTTTTCCTTCACGCCCGAGCAGGAGCGCATCCGCGAAGCGATCGCGAAGCTCTGCGAGCGCTTCGATGCCGACTACTGGCTCGCGCACGACAAGAGCGGCGAGTTTCCGAGGGACTTCCAGCAGGCCTGCGCGCGCGACGGCTGGCTCGGCATCGCCATGCCGGAGGCGTACGGCGGCGCAGGCCTTGGTATCGGCGAAGCCGCGGTGATGATGCAGGCGATCGCGGAATCCGGCGCCGGCTTCTCGGGTGCCTCCGCCGTGCACATGAACATCTTCGGATTGAATCCGGTCGTGGTCTTCGGCACCGAGGAGCAGAAGCGCCGCATGCTGCCGCCGCTCATCCAGGGCAAGGAGCGCGCGTGCTTCGCGGTGACCGAGCCGGACGCCGGGCTCAATACGCGCAAGCTCAAGACCAAGGCGGAGAAGCGCGGCGCAAGCTACATCGTCTCCGGCCAGAAGGTGTGGATCTCGACCGCGCAGGAAGCCGAGAAGGTGCTGCTCCTCGCGCGCGCGGAAGCCGGCATCACGCTCTTCTATACGGACTTCGACCGCAAGCACATCGAGGTGCGCGAGATCGACAAGATGGGCCGCCACGCGGTGGATTCGAACCAGGTGTTCTTCGACGGCCTGCCGGTGCCCGAGCGCAACCGCATCGGCGAGGAAGGCAAGGGCTTCGACTACATCCTGCACGGCATGAATCCGGAGCGGATCCTGATCGGCGCGGAGCTCGTCGGTCTCGGGCGCTGCGCGGTCAAGCGCGCGGCGGAATACGCGAAGAGCCGCGTGGTGTTCGACCGCCCGATCGGACAGAACCAGGCGATCCAGCATCCGCTCGCCGCGAACTGGATGGCGCTCGAGGCGGCGGGATTGATGGTCTACAAGGCCGCATGGCTCTATGACCAGGGCAAGCCGTGCGGCGCCGAGGCGAACTCCGCCAAGTACCTGGCGGGGGAAGCCTGCTTCGATGCGTGCCAGCAGGCGGTCATGACGCATGGCGGCTTCGGCTATGCCGCCGAGTACCACGTCGAGCGCTATCTGCGCGAGTCGATGCTCGGCCGCATCGCGCCGATCACGCCGCAGCTCATCCTCTGCTACATCGCCGAGCGCGTGCTCGGATTGCCGAAGTCATACTAGGTGTTCGACCCAGACGCCGCTCGCCCTCACCCGGCGGTGTTCATGGTGCTGATCATCCCGTTCGGGCTGGTCACGGGCTTCATCAGCGTCACGCTCGGCTATCTGCTCGGCCACGCGGGCGTGAAGGCGGAAGGGGTGGCCGCGCTCGTCGCCGTGTCGTTCATCCCGCAGACGTGGAAATTCCTCTGGGCGCCGGTGGCCGACCTGAGCCTTACGCGCAAGCGCTGGTATGCGCTTGCGGCCGTGTTTTGCGCGCTGGGACTTGCGGCGCTCGGCGCCATTGCGCCGGTGGCCGCATCGCTGCCGCTCCTGAGTGCGGTCGCCTTCGCAGTGAGCGTCGCGACCACGTTCCTCGCCATGTCCGTGGAAAGCCTGATGGCCTACGGCACCGCCGATGAGGAAAAGGGTCGCGCCGGCGGCTGGTTCCAGGCGGGAAACCTGGGCGGCTTCGGCATCGGCGGCGGCGCCGCGCTGTGGATCGCGGAGCACGCCTCCATTGGCTGGCTGCCCGGCGCGACGCTCGGCGCCGCGAGCCTCGCCTGCTGCGCGGCGCTCCCCTTCGTGCGCGAGCCGCCGCATCTTGCGCGCGGCGCGACCGTGCTCCACGGCGTCGCGAGCGTGCTCGGCGATCTCTGGAGCGTAGTGCGCTCCAGCCGCGGCTTTCTCGCGCTCCTCATCTGTTTCCTGCCGATCGGCACGGGCGCCGCAAGCAATCTATGGGCGGCGATCGCGGCCGACTGGCGCGCGCCGGCGAATACCGTCGCGCTCGTCACCGGAGCGCTCGGCGGCGTCGCCTCCGCGTTCGGCTGCCTGGTGGGCGGCTACGCGTGCGATCGCATGGATCGGAAGAGAGCGTACTGGCTCTTCGGCCTCGCGCAGGGCGGCTGCGCGGTGGCGATGGCCCTCTCGCCGCGCACCGAAGCCGTGTACGTCGTCTACGTCCTCCTCTACGCCTTCATCAGCGGGCTCACCTACGCGGCGTTTTCCGCCGTGGTGCTCGAGGCGATGGGGCTCGGCGCGGCGGCGACGAAATACAACGTCTTCGCCTCGCTCTCCAACATGCCGATCCAGTACATGACGCTCGTCGACGGCTGGGCGCACACGCGGTGGGACGCGGCCGCGATGCTCTACGTCGAAGCGGCGATGTGCCTCGCCGGCATCGCGGTATTCATGGCCGCCGCCGGGCTCGCGAGGAAGCGATGATCAGTACAATCCGATAAGGGGTTTGGGGGCCGTGGAGAGAAGCCTATTGGTGCGTTTCGCCTTCGGCGCCGGCATGGCGCTCGTCGGCGTGGCGTTCGTCGAGGCCGCCTTGCTCCTGGGATTCCGTCCGCTCTCGCCCGTCGGCGTCCCGGGCGTCGGCATGTTCGTCGGCACGGCTCTCGCCGGCGTGGCGGGCTTCGCGGGCGGAATCCTGACCGTTGCCCTTTATGCGCTCGCCAATTACGCGTACTTCTCCTACCGGTTCCCGGAATTCTTTTCCACGTCGTTCTACATGTGGCTGTGGACCGCGGTGTTCACCGTCATCGTGCTCGCCATCCTGCTCGTGCGGCCGCGGCTGCTGCGCCTCGCCTCGGCCGAGCAGGAGCTCGTCACGCGGCGCCGCTACGAGTCGGCGCTGCGCGAAAGCGAGGAGCGGCTGCAGGTCATCGCCGACAACCTGCCGGCGCTCGTCTCCTACATCGGCGCCGACGAGCGCTATCGCTTCAGCAACCGCGCCTACGAGGACTGGCTGCACATGTCGCGCAAGCTCATGGCCGGGCGCACCGTGCGCGAGGTCTGGGGCGCCGAGCGCCATGCCCGCTTCAAGCCGAACATCGAGCGTGCGCTGCGCGGCGAGCGGGTGACGTACGAGTACGTCATTACCGAGGGCGGCGTCGAGCGGCACGTGCTCGCCAACTACGTCCCCGATCTCGATGAGGCGGGCAAGGTGAAGGGCTTCTTCGTCATGGCGAGCGACGTCACCGCGCTCGCCATGGCGCGCGACGAGCTGCGCAAGGAGCGGGCGCGCCTGGAGGCCGCGCTCGACGGCTCGAGCGTGGCGCTGTGGGACACCGACCTTCGCACGAGGCGGGTGTACCTGAGCGAGGCGTGGTCGGCGATCGTCGGCGCGCCGCGCGGCGAGACCACGACGACGGCCGAGGAGCTGGTCGGCCTGCTTCATCCCGACGACGTCGATGCGGTGAAGCTCGCGTCGCTCGAGGTCGTCAAGGGACTGCGCCCGATGTACGCGCTCGAGCATCGCGTGCGCACGCGCTCGGGCGAATGGCGCTGGATCATCTCCCGCGGGCGCGTCACCGAGCGCGACCCGGCCACCGGCCGGGCGCTGCGCATGATCGGCACCAACGTCGACATCACCGAGCGCCGCAAGATGGAAGAGGCGATCCAGTCGGCCGCGCAGATCGATGTACTGACGGGGCTCGCCAACCGATCGCTCTTCGACGAGCGCCTGAAGCTCGCCGCGGCGCGCTGCCGCCGGCAGGGCGGGCAGATCGCGGTGCTCTACCTCGACCTCGACAATTTCAAGCAGGTGAACGACACCCTGGGCCACGCCGCGGGCGACGTGCTCCTCAAGGATTTCGCCCTGCGCCTTCGCCAAAGCGTGCGCGCCACCGACACCGTGGCGCGGTTCGGCGGCGACGAGTTCGTCGTGCTGCTCGAGGATGTGAAGGAGAGCGGCAACGCGGTGAGCGTCGCCGAGAAGATCATCGCCGACTCGCGCCAGGCGCTCTCGATCGAGGGCCGCGAGGTCGTCGCCACCGCGAGCGTCGGCATCGCCTACGGCACCGGGATCGACGCGGAGAACCTCGTGAAGCGCGCCGACGCCGCGCTCTACCAGGCCAAGAAAGCCGGCCGCGACCGCTACTCGCTCGCCCACCCGTAATTCCGGACAACGTCCTTAATTATCCGGGCACTGCGCTTGCTCTCGCGGCGCTATGCGCGTTTGGCCGCTCTTGGCATTGCTCGCCTTCCATGGCTGCGCCATGGCGGCGGACGGGCTCACGCCGGCCCAGCAGCGCATGCGCGCGTGCAATACCGAAGCGAAGCACAAGCATCTGCGCGGCACGGCGCGCAGCCGGTTCCTGACCGATTGCCTGAACGGACGCAAAGGCGATCGACCGCTGACGCCGCTACAGGCGAAGGACGAGGCGTGCACCAAGGAAGCCGACGCCCGCCGGCTCGAGGGCGCCGAGCGGCGCGGCTTCATGAGCGAATGCACGAAGCCCGACCGGGTGAAGGCGGAGACGGCGCAACGCGTCAGGCTGCAGAACTGCAACCGCAGGGCGGACGGCCGCAAGCTCGACGGCGACGAGCGCCGGAAGTTCGTCTCCGGCTGCCTCGGCGGCGCCGCCGCGGCCAGTTCCGAACCCAGTACGCAATTATTTCAGCGACTCTACCGGCTCGCGCACGATGAGCCGCTCGTTATTCGCGAGGAAGTTGGCTCCGGCGAGAGCGTAGTGACCATGCTCGATCAGCGCCAATGCGGGTCGGCCAGCACGCGCTCCGCCGTCCAGGCGAGAAAGAAGCCCAGGATGAAGCTGCCGCTGACGTTGACGATAAGCGTGCCGTAGGGCGAGCACGTCGCGCCAGGCGCTCATCGCACCACGAGCACCGGCCGGCCGGCGTGCTCGGCGACCTGCTTGGACGTCGAGCCGAGCAGCAGGCGCGCGAATTTGGAGCGCCCGCGGTCGCCGACGACGATCAGGTCGACGTCATGGCGGTCGGCTTCGTAGATGATCTGCTCGGCCGGATGTCCCGTGGCGACATGGAAGTGCGCCTTCAGTTTCTTCGCCGCGAGCGCGCCTTGCAGTCCGGCGAGCAGGCTCTGGTGGAACTGCCGGGAATTCTCGATCACAGCTTCGGTCTCGACATCGTCGGCGATGTCGGGTGGCCGGGCGACCGAGACCACGAAGAGCTCGGCGTGGCTCTGCTCGGCGAGCCGGCAGGCATCCTCGAAGGCCTTTTTCGAGGCCGCAGAGCCGTCGTATGCCACGAGGATCTTTCGGTACATGTCAGGCCTCCTTCGGCGGCAGCAGGTGCCGGGGCATGAACCAGGCGTTCGCGATCAGCGTCGGCACGACCGCGCTGCCGATGACTGCCGCGACGAGCGCCGAATACTGCGCCTGGTCGACGATGCCGTGCGACAGCCCAAAGAGGGACGAGATGGTGCCGAAGGTGAGCCCGGTGGACATGAGGAGCGTGGTGTACATGCCTTCCTTCGGCGGCGCACGGAAGAGCTTGGTCACCGGATAGACGCCCGCGATCTTGGAGGCGATCTTCACGCTTAGCATGACGAGGAACGCCGCCGGCGCGGCGATCAGCGCCGGCACCGACACGAACGAGCCGGCGCGGATGAAGTAGAACGGCGTCAACAGCCCGAAGGTGAGCGTGCGCAGGCGCCGCACCAGCGCGTGGTCCTTGCCCACCGTGCCGGCGAGCATCATGCCGATGAGGTAGGCCGGCAGGACGGCCTCGCTGTCGGCCCACGCGGCGAGGGCGCCGAGGCCGAACAGCATCAGCAGCAGGAACTTTGCCTCCATCTCGGAAGGGCGCCCGCCATAGCGCTTGAAGAAGCGCGGCGTGATCCAGGGAAGCGCGACTGCCGCGATGGTGAGGGCCACGATGAAAAGCACGGTCTTCAGCGTGAACGGCGCGAAGATGAGCCCGAGGGCGATCACGGTGCCGAGGTCGGTGACGAAGCACGCGGCGAGTACGGTCTTGCCGTAATCGGTCATGTTGAATCCGAACTCGATCATCACCGCATAGACGACGGCTACCGACGTCGTGGACATCGCCACGCCGGCGAGCCAGCTCGCTTCCACGCTCCAGCCAAGCCACCACCGCGCCGCCGCGGCGCAGACCAGAAACGGCGCGAAGAAGCTGATCAACCCCACGGCGGTTGCTTCCTTCCATTTGCGACGAAACACCTCGGGGTCGAGCTCGGCGCCGGCGAGGAAGGTGAGCACGATCGCCCCCGTGCCGGAGAGGAACTTGATCCAACTCTGGTCGGCGCCGAGCGCCGCCGTGCCGATCACCGCGCCGATCACGAGCTGCGCCACGGTGCCGACCACGATCTCGGAGAGCGCGGTGGCGATGCGCAGCCAGATGGAAATCAGCGTGGCGACGAGCGCGAGGCCGATCCAGAGCGCGGCCAGTGCCCAGGTCTCGGTCACGCTTCAGTCCTTGCCCGGCAGCATGCCGAACTGCGCCGGTACCTTGGCGTAGAAAAGGCGGATTTGGTCGCGTCCGATGAGTTCCAGGAGCTTGGCGGCGTCCTCTTCGGTCACGACGAACTCGACCTCCACGGTCACGTCGCCCGCCAGCTCGAAGAAATGCTGCTCGTGCAGCACGCCATGCCGACCGTATCCGGCAATGGCGCGAAACGCGGAACCGCCGAGGATGCCGGCATTCTTCGCGGCCTCGAGCAGCCATTCGTAAAGAAGCATGCCGTGGTGCTTGCGGTTCTCGTGCACGTAGAAGCGCAGGTAGGTTCCGTTCATCGATCACCTCAGCACAAGGCGCATGCAAGCGATGCCGGCGAAGGTCATGGCAACGGACCCGGCGACGTGCACCGCGATGAGAGTGGTAGCCCAGCCGACCTGTTGCCTCGCGAGCAGCGTAGTCGCTTCGGCGGAGAAGGTGGAGAACGTGGTAAGCCCGCCCAGGAAACCGGTGGTGATCATGAGGCGCACTTCCGCCGGCAGCGCCTCGAAGTGCGTCAGGATGGCGAGCGCGAGTCCCATCAGGAATCCACCCAGCAGATTCGCCGCTAGCGTGCCAAGGGGCAACGTCGGGAACACCGGGTTGAGGATGATGCCGAGCCACCATCGCAGCCACGCTCCTGCGGCCGCGCCGCCGCCCACTGCCAGGAAACCCGAGAAGCTCACCGAATCCCTCCCAAGCGTCGAAACTGCATCGCGGAAGGGCGCAAAAAATGCCTACGGCGCCACCCTTCCGGGCAACTCACGTAGGCATCATCAGCCTTGCGGCGGTTAAAGGAGGAATGCCATCTCCCTGTCGCGATGATAAGAGAAGAGCGGCGCGCGCATCAAGCACGGCGGCGAGAAGACGGGCGCCTAGCGAGTGTGCAGCCGGCGGTCGCGCAGGCGGCCGATCGGGAAGAGCAGCACCGACTTGAGCCCGTCGATCGGCGAGAGCTGGGAAAGCGAGCGCGAGGCCTCGGCGACGAGCTCCTGGATCACGGTGCGCTCGCTGTGCTCGACGCCCTCGTCGATGCGCGAGAGCGCGTGCAGCACGTACCCGCCGCACAGGAACGAGAGCCCGAAAAGGAATTCCCAGTGGCGCAGGCTCATCACGATGACCTCGTGCGCGGCAATGCCGCTCGCGAGCGCCCCGGCGAGGGCGACTACGGCAAGGTAGTGCGTGCCGCGGCCATGCGGCGCGAGCTTGAGGCCGAGGTTGCCGGTGGCAAGCGCGATGCCGCCCGACGCGGCGCCCATGACGACATGGATGAGATAGAGCAGCGGCAGCGTGAGCGCGTGCGGATGCGGGATCGCGGAGAAGGGCAGCGCGATCAGCCCGCCGAAACAGGCGGGCAGCGCCACCGCGAGGATCGCCTTGTTGGAGAGCTGGTCGGAGAGCCGGCCCCACAGGTACATCGTGAGCGCGTTCGCGAGCTGGCTCGCGACCCAGAGCGAGGTGACCCGGCCCATGCCGTAGCCCAGCTGCTGCAGGAGGTACACGGTGAGGAAAGGCGCGGCCCGGTGCGCGCCGGCGGCGGCTCCGGCACGGTGGCGAGATAGGACAAGCCGATGAAGCCGGCGACTCCGGCCGCGGCGAACGAAAGCGCATAGGCGTGCCAGCGCTGGATCGCGTAGCCCGCGGCGAGCGCCCCGATCGATGCGAGCACCGTGGACCAGAAGAGGCGCCGCGAGAAAAGCGCGCCGGGCCCCTGCGAGGCGAGGAGCTGGTGCAGCCAGGAATTGAACGCGCAGCCCGCGACCGAGCCGAAGAGCGTGATGGCGACCTGCGCCGCGACCAGCAGGCGCAAGGCCGACGTCCTGTCGGGCACCAGGACGAGGAGCGCAAGGCTGCCGATCAGCAGCCGCGAAATGCCGGCCGAGACGACGGCGATCTTGCGCCGCTGGCCGAGCTTCTCGATGAGCGCGATGGCCGGCAGCTGCGCCACCTGCGCAAGGAACGGCACGGCGGAGAGCACGCCGATGTGCCATGGCGTCGCGCCCAGCTCTATCGCGAAGCCCACCAGGATGACGCCACCATACAGGGCGCCGACGAGGCTCGCCCACGCGGCGTCCTTCACCAGCACGCGCTTGCCGCGCTCGACGTCGTCAGGCGTCACTACGGGGTCGGGTGGGAGATGCATCCCCACTGAACCAAGCAAATCGCACGCCGGTCGTAGGGAATATGCGCGCAAACAAGGTTCGCATCGCCGGCGCCCTGCTGGGCTTCTCGCTGGGCGCCTTCCTCGAAGCCATCCTGCTGCACCCGGTGCTCGGCACCTCGTACATCTTCATCTGGGCGCTCGCCGTCGCCGGCGTGCTCGCCCTCTGGGCCGCGCTGCGCGGCCCGGGTCCGCTGCCTTCCGGCCGGGTGTTCATGGCGCACGCGCTCTTCGGCTGGGGCTTCTTCAACATGCTTCACGGCATCGCGAACCACGATTTGCGCACGGAGTGGCTCGTGTTCGCTTCAGGCCTCGGCTTCGTGCTGCTCGGCGCGCTCCTCCTCTGGATGCGCCAGGAGCACTTCATCGAGCGGCGCTCGGGGTTCGACCGGCGCTCGGCTTAGCCCCGGCGCTGGAGAAGAAAAGATAAATCCGGCCGCCGCCGGTTGTCGTTTAGTGATGGGTGAGCGCGACGACGGCGAGGCTCCTGGAGGTGGCATGCGAAATCGCGGGCGGCGAAGCCGCGCTGGCGGCGCGCCTCGGCATCGATACCGTGCTCCTCGCGGCATACAGGGCGAATCGCCGGCCATTGCCCGACCCCGTGCTGCTCGCGGCAGTGGACATCATCCTGGCCGATCGGAAGTTGAGCGCGGTGCCCCGGCCGGGTGCTGTAGAGAAGTGACGACATGAAACTCATCGACTTCACGACGTTCTCGGGCTTGTCATGGCGCGCCTGCATTCCGGAGAATCGCCCGCATGGAAACGTTGGGGGGCGTTCTCTATGCCGGTGGCCGCTCGGCCTGCGAGACGGAGCGGCACTGGGCGTCGCTCGTCGCATGCGTCGCGGCCGGCGACCAGCTGGCGCTACATTCGCTCTATGAGCGCACGCATCGCCCGGTGTTCACGCTGGCGCTGCGCATCACCGGTAATCGCGAGACCGCCGAGGAGGTGACGGTGGACGTGTTCCACGAAGTCTGGCGACGCGCCTCGGGCTACCACCCGGCCAACGGCACCGTGCTCGGCTGGATCATGAACCAGGCGCGCTCGCGCGCGCTCGACCGCGTGCGCTTCGAGCAGCGGAAGAAGCGTGCCGGCGAGCTGCCCGAGAGGGCCGAGGCGGAGGAATGGCAGGACGTCGTCGAGCTGAAGGAGCAGGCCGCGGCGCTGCGCGCTTCGTTCGACGTCCTCAGCACGCATGAGCGGCAGGTGATCGAGCTCGCCTTCTTCTCCGACCTGACCTACGCCGGCGTGGCCGCGAAGCTCGCGCAGCCGCTCGGCACGGTGAAGACGCGCATCCGCTCGGGCTTGCAGAAGCTGAGGCAGGCGCTCTCGCTGCCGCGGAGGCAATCATGAGGTCCCTGCAAGAGCGCCTCGCGCGGCGCATCGCACAAGAGACGGGCGCTGCCCTCGTGCCGCCGCCGCAGCCGCAATGGGTCGAGCCGCAGTGGGAAGAAGTCGCGCCGGGCATTAGCTGCAAGCTGCTCGCCGTGGATGCCGAGAAAGACCTCATCAGCATGATGGTGCGGCTCGCGCCCGGCGCGGCCTATCCCGCGCACACGCACGCCGCCGTCGAGGAGCTGCATCTCCTCGACGGCGAGCTCTGGATCGACGAGCGCAAGCTCGTTCCCGGTGACTACAACCGTGGCGAGCCCGGGACGGGCGACAAGCGGGTGTGGAGCGAGACCGGTTGTACTTGCGTGCTCATCACGAGCACGCGCGACGTGCTCGGTTAGTGCTCCGCGAGCAACGATCCCCAGCCCGGGATCTTGTCCTTGATGCCGTACTGGCGAAGGGCGTACCAGTAGGTTGCCGTATTGATCGCGAGCACGGGCTTGCCGAGCCAGAACTCGGCCATCGCCGCCACTTCCGCGCACGCCAGGTTGGTTCCCACCTGCACTATGGCGTCGACTTTGCCTCGATTCACGCGGTTGATCGCATCGCGCAGCTCGGCCTTCGATACGGCCGCGATCGCCGTCGGGCTCTTGCACTTGAAGCCGAGCAGGTTCACCACCTTGTAGCCGCACTCCGTGAAGAAGCGCACCACCTGCCTGTCGCCGATCGGCATGTACGGCGTGACGACGCCGAGGCGCTTCACGCCCTTGCCGTAGGCGCGCAAGGCCGCGCGGCAGGCGTCCGAGCCCATGGCGACGCCGCGCCTGGCGGTCTTTTCCAGCTTCCGCTGCAATTTTTTCGAGCCCTCGATGCCATCCCAGAAGGTCTCCGACGACATGCCGAGGATCACGTAGTCCGGATCGCAGGTGAGCACCGACTCGAGCGCCGGGAAGAGCGCGCCGCGGATGTTGTCCATCATCGCCATGAAGCTCGCGTTGTCGGTGACCTTCGAGTCCGGGATGATGAGGCGCGAATGGTGGTGCGTGACGCCCCACGGCCGCATGGCGTCGAACTCCGGCTGCACCGACGTATTGGTCGAGGGCGCCAGCACGCCGAACTTGCCGCGCGCAGCGAGCGAATCGTGCCGCCTCGGATAATTTCCCATGGCGCGGCTAGAATGCCACACCCATGGCTGCCGAAGTGCTTCCCATCGTCGGGCGCGGATTCTGTTTCGAGGACGTGCGCGTCGGTTTCCGCTTCCGCACCCACCGCCGCACCATCACCGAGGCCGACCTCTCGAATTTCGTCAACCTCTCCTGGCTGACGGAGGAGCTTTTCGCAGTCGAGGATGACTCGAAGCGCGCCATCAAGGGCCGCGCGGTCCCGGCGGCGCTCGTCTATTCCTTCGCCGAGGGGCTGCTCCTGCCGACGATGCAGGACACGGGGCTCGCGTTCCTCAATGCCACGCTCGACGTCAAGGGTCCGACCTTGATCGGCGACACGATCCATGTCGAGGCGGAAGTCACCGAGGCCCGGCCGACGTCCAAGGGCGATCGCGGCCTCGTGCGCTTCGCCAACAAGGTCGTCAACCAGCGCGGCGAGACGGTGCTCGAGTACAACCCGCTGCGGCTCCTCAAGCGCAAATAATTCCGGACAACGTCCCGAATTCATGATCGACCATATCGATCACGTCGTCCTCACGACGCGCGACA
>DASQGW010000187.1:0-64785 GCA_035632415.1 Burkholderiales bacterium
CGCTGCTGCAGCGCCGGCGAGGTGATGGCGCGGTTGATCTCACCGTTCAGGCGCTGGGTGATGTCGGCGGGCAGTCTTGCCGGTCCGACGATGCCGTACCACTGCACGCCGTCGAAGCCCTTGTAGCCCAGCTCCTCGAAGGTCGGCACATCCGGCAGGAGCGGATGACGCTTGAGTCCCGTCACGGCGAGCGGCCTGATCCGGCCGTTCTTGATGTGCGGCAGCGCGGCGGCGAGGCCGGGCATGAGCACGTGGATCTGGCCGCCGAGCATGTCGGCGATCGCGGGCCCCATGCCCTTGTAGTGGACATAGGCGCTCACCTCGAGGCCGGCGGCGCCGCGGAATTGCTCGAGCGCGAGGTGATTCAGGAGGCCGATGCCGCCGGTGCCCCAGTTGACCTTCGTCGGATTCTGCCGTGCATAGTCGATGAAGCTCTTCAAGTCCTTGGCCGGCACCGAAGGCGCCACCACGACGAGGTTCGGTGTGCCGCCCACCATCGCGATCGGCGTGAAATCGGCGATCGCGTCGTATTGCAGCTTGCGCACGGCCGGATTGGTGCCATGCGTGCCCACATACCCGACCATCAGCGTATAGCCGTCCGGCGCGGCGCGCACCGTGGCCATTGCGGCGAGGGTGCCGCCCGCGCCACCCATGTTCTCGACGACGAACGATTGATCGAGCGCCCGCGAGAGCTGGTCGCCCATCGTACGGCCTACGAGGTCGAGCCCGCCACCGGGCTGCGCCGGCACGATGATCTTGACCGGCTTGGATGGATAGGTTTGTGCTGCCGCCTGGACCGCGAACGCGGCCGCAAGCATCGCCAGTATGAATCGCATCGACTCCCTCCTCTGCCGAAAGTCTAGCGGAGGAAGTCGATCAGCGCGTCCAGGGTGGCATCCGGCGCCTCCGCCATGAGCGAATGGCCGGAAAAGTCGATCACTACGGTCTTGGCGCCGGGAATCTTCTCCTGCAGCCCCTTCGCGGCGCGCGGCGGCGTCATGACGTCGCGCTTGCCGAGGATGAAGAGCACGGGACACTTCACCTCCCCGGGCAAGGTGTAGTCGTTGCATGCCTTCAGGTCGGCGTACAGCACGCCAGGCCCCAGGCGCTCGAGGCGCGCCTGCGTGTCGCCGTACATCCACATGCCCGGGTTCGGGTTGCCGCCGAGCGGCACCTGCGGCGCATGGCCCCAGATCGTGCTCATGTCGAAGGCATCGTAGGAATTGCGCTTCGCCGCATCGAGGAACGCCTCGCCGACTTTCATCGGAAGTGCCGTCGCGATCAGCGCGATGCGCTCGACGCGCTGCGGATAGCGCGCCGCGCAATCGAGCGAGATGAGCGTGCCCATCGAATGGCCGACGAGGCTCGCACGCCCGACCTTCGCCGCGTCGAGCACCTTGATGACCCAGTCGGCCATCGCCGGCACCGTCGTGAGCGCCGGCCCCGCGGACTTGCCGTGCCCGGGCAGATCGAGCGCGAGCACGTTCCAGCCGTGATAGCCGAAGTAGCGGCTCTGCAATCCAAACCACGAGTGATCGAGGCCGGCGCCGTGGATGAAGACGACCGTGCGTTTCGCCGGGTCGACCTCGTGGTTCGCCGTATAGGCGAACGCCTCGCCGATCTTCACTTCTGCGAGACCTTGAGCGACCGGTCCAGATCGTCGATCAGGTCCTGTGGATCCTCGAGGCCGATCGACAGTCGCACTGTGCCGGCGGTGATGCCCGCCTTCTTGAGATCCTCGTCGCTCATGCGGTAATGCGTCGTCGTCGCCGGATGGATGACGAGCGACTTCGCATCGCCGACGTTGGCGAGATGCGAAAAGATGCGCAGCGACTCGATGAAGGCCTTGCCCGCGGGGCGGCCGCCCTTGATCTCGAAGGAAAACACCGCGCCTGCGCCTTTGGGCAGGAGCTTCTTGCAGAGCTCGTAATCCGGATGCTCGGGCAGCTCCGGATAGATGACGCGCTCGACTGCCGCGTGCTTCGCCAGGAATGCGACCACCGTGCGAGTACTCTCGACGTGCCTCGGCATGCGCAGATGCAGCGTCTCCACGCCCTGGAGGATCTGGAAAGCGGTCATCGGCGCCATGCACGCGCCGAAATCGCGCAGGCCTTCGCGGCGCGCGCGCAGGAGGAAGGCGCGCGTGCCCGACTCCTCCGCGAAGTCCATGTTGTGGAAGCCGGCATAGGCCTCGGTGAGCGTCGCGAACTTGCCCGAGCCTTCCCAATCGAAGCGGCCCGAGTCGACCAGCACGCCGCCGATCGCGATGCCATGGCCGCCGAGGAACTTGGTGGCCGAGTGATAGAGGAGATCGGCGCCGAGCTTGAAGGGCTGCATCAGGTACGGCGTGGTGAAGGTCGAATCGACGAGGAGCGGCACGCCTGCGGCGTGAGCGATCTCGGCGAGCGCGGGCACGTCCAGCACGTCGAGCCCCGGGTTGCCGAGCGTCTCGCCGAAGAGCAGTCGCGTCTGCGGACCGATCGCACGCTTCCAGGCATCGAGATCGCGCGGAGCGACGAAAGTTGTGGCGATGCCGAAGCGCTTAAGCGTGTACGCGAGCAGGTTATGCGACCCGCCATAGAGCGAGCCGGAGGCAACGATGTGGCTGCCGGCGTCCATGAGGGTCGCGATCGCAAGATGCAGCGCCGCCTGGCCCGAGGCCGTTGCGATCGCACCGACGCCGCCCTCGAGCGCCGCCATGCGCTCTTCGAGCACCGCTACGGTCGGATTCGATATGCGCGAATAGACGTGCCCCGCCCGCTCCATGTTGAAGAGCGACGCGGCGTGCTCGGTGTCGCGAAAGACGTAGGAAGTGGTCTGGTAGATCGGCACCGCGCGGCTGCCGGTCGCCGGGTCGGGCGACTGGCCCGCGTGCAGCGCGAGCGTGTCAAAACCGGGGTACTTGGGGCCAGCCATCGGAAAAAGGGGTCAGAGCAATTTTCCTGTAACACCTAAGGCTGCACGCATACCTGTTACAGGAAAATTGCTCTGACCCCTTTTCAGTGCAGGTTCTTGCGCGACGGCCGCGTGTAGCTCTCGAACGCGCGCTCGGGTTTCTTCTGCTGCGAGGCCTTTTCCTTCCAGTCGCGGTCGAAGAGATCGTTCACGAGCGCCGTCACCTCGGCGACCTTTTCCTTCTCGAACTGGCGCGCGAGGATCGCGGCGACGTCCTCGATCATGCAGCGGCGCTGCGCCTCGTGGATCGCCTGCGGCGTGGGGCCGACGAAGAGAAGCTTCGACTCCTGCTCGCCGTTCTCGTGATGCACGGTGAGGTCGACCTCGACCGCTTCGTAGCAAAAGGGGCCGACCGCCTCGAGCGCTGCTTCGAGCGCGCCGTGGAAGCTGCGACCGACTTCGCCGGTCCAGCAGATGTAGAGGATGAGTTCCTTCTCGTCGTACTTGAAGCCGGGCTCGTCCTGCTCGAGGCTCTTGGCGTCGGCAAGACTGTCGGCGTCGAGATACTCGAGCAGCGGGGCGAAGGCCTGCTCGAGCTGCCGGCGCGAGACGCCTTCGAGAATCGGGATGTCGGCGTGGAGATGCACTTCGTGCCGCATGGCGAAAACCTCGGATGGGGATGCACGATTCTACCCCTAAAATCATCGCATGCGACCCGACTATGAGGGCGGCAGCCTCGTCAATCTGGTCGCCTCGGTGGTCGCTTCGCGCGGCGGCAAGCCGCACCACGAAACGCTGCGGAATTTTTCGCTCACAGCAGATGCGAAGAACGTCGTGCTCTTCATCATCGACGGTCTTGGCGACAACTATCTCGCGCGCCACGGCAAGGGGAGCGAGCTCGGCCGCCGTCGACGCAGATCGCTCACTTCGGTGTTTCCCTCCACCACCGCGTCGGCAATCACCACCTCGTACACCGGCCGCACGCCGCTCGAGCACGGCCTCACCGGCTGGTTCACCTATTTCGGTGAAGCCGGCTGCGTCTCTGCGTGCCTGCCTTTTCGCAGCCGCGGAGACATGGCGCCGCTTGCCGCGCGCGGCGTTACCGCCAACGGCATATTTACGGTGCGCTCCCTCTTTGGCGAGTTGCCGGTCAAGAGCATCGTGGTGACGCAAAGCGACATCATCGACTCGCAATACAACAGCGTGCATTGCCGCGGCGCCGAGCGCCTCGCTTACACGAACGCAGATGAGCTCGTCGCCCAGGTCGAAGCGGCGGTGAAGTCGAGCGACGAGCGCAAGTTCATCTACGCCTACTGGCCGCTGTACGATCAGATCTGCCATCGCTTCGGCTGCGAGAGCGTGCAGGCGGTGCGCGAGTTCGAGGTGATCGATGCCGCGTTCGGAGCGCTGCTTCGGCGCCTTCGCGGCACCGACACCATCGTGGTCGCAACCGCGGACCACGGCTTCATCGACGTGGCGCCGGACGAATCGCTCGAGCTGCCGGCATCTTTCTATTCGCAACTGAGATTTCCCCTCTGCGGCGAGCGGCGTGTGGTCTATTGCCATGCGCACGCACCGGAGGACTTCGCGAAGCGGGCGCAAGACTGGCTGCAGGAGAAGGCCGACGTGATGCCAAGCCGCCGGCTTGTCGATGAAGGCTGGTTTGGCCCCGGCGAGCCGCATCCGAGGTTCGACGAGCGCATCGGCGACGTAGCGCTCGTCATGCGCAACCGCTATACCGTAAAGGACTGGATTACCGGCGAGTCGCGCCACCTGCACATCGGCAATCACGGCGGCACGCACGAGGACGAGATGTCGATTCCCCTTATCGTGGAGGAAGCATGAAAGCGAAAGTGAACGGCACCGAGCTCTATTACGAGGTCAACGGAAAGGAAGGCAGGCCGTGGCTCGTGCTCAGCCATTCTCTCGCCTGCACCGTGCGCATGTGGGACCCGCAGGTCGCGGCGTTCCAGGACCGCTTCCGCACCCTCAACTACGACATGCGCGGCCATGGCGCGAGCGCAGCGCCGAATGGGCCTTACACGCTCGACAGGCTCGCCGACGACGTGGTCGGACTGATGAAGGAGCTGAAGATCGAGCGCGCCACGTTCATCGGGCTTTCGATCGGCGGCATGATCGGCCAGACGCTTGCGCTCCGGCAGACGAAGCTCTTCGACAAGATGGTGCTGGCCGACACGAGCCACACGCAGCCCCCCGAGGCGATCAAGCAATGGGAAGACCGCATCAAGACTGCGCAGTCGCAAGGTATGAAAGCGCTCGTACCTTCAACGATGGAGCGCTGGTTCACTCCAGCGTTTCGCGAGTCGCCGCCGGCGAAGCAGATCGCGACGCTCATCGCGAATACGCCGGTCGCGGGCTACATCGGCTGCGGGCAGGCGATCATGAAGCTGAACACGACGCCGCGGCTGAAGGAGATCAAGCTGCCGGTGCTCGCGATCGCGGGCGAAGCCGATCCGTCGGCGCCGGGCACGAAGCACATCGGCGAGACGATACCCGGCGCGAAGCTGGTGATGATCAAGAACGCGGCCCACATTGCGAACATCGAGCAGCCGGAGAAGTTCAATCAGGCGCTGCGGGATTTCCTTTGATGCCTGACCAGCGCTTGACCTTGGAGGTGCGCACGCCGAAGAGATCCAGGATGCGGCCCACGGTGTGCGCCACCAGATCGTCGAGCGTCTTCGGCATGGCATAGAACGCCGGCATGGGCGGCATGACGATGCCGCCCATCTCGGTGACCGCGACCATGTTGCGCAGGTGCGCCAGGTTGAGCGGCGTCTCGCGAGGCACGAGCACCAGCCGACGGCGTTCTTTCAGCACCACGTCGGCCGCGCGGGAGACGAGATCATCGGCGTGCGCGTGCGCCACGGCGGCGAGCGTCTTCATCGTGCACGGCGCGATCACCATGCCTTCGGTGATGAACGAGCCGCTCGCAATCGTCGCCGCGATGTCCTTCGGGTGATACGCGACATGCGCCAGGCGCTCGACCTCCTTGCGCTTCATCTTGTGCTCGTGCCACACGTTGAGCACGCCGGCGTCGGTCAGCACGAGGTGGCTTTCCCAGCCGCCCACGTCCTTCAGCGCTTTCAGCAGCGCGATTCCGTAGATTGCGCCGGTTGCGCCCGTGATGCCGACGATAAGCCGCTTCTTCATCGCGAACCAAAAAAGGGGTCAGAGCAATTTTCTTGAAACATATCGCCCGTTAGCGGGGACGTCTTTGTTACAGGAAAATTGCTCTGACCCCTTTCCGGGGGTGCTTCTTCAACCCTTCTTGTAGACGATCTTCTTCGAGCCACCGTCGCACGTGCCGACCACCTTGCCGTCGGCCTGCTTGTCGGCCTCGATAATGTCGAGCGTGAACTTGTCGACGCCGTTCTTCTTGATCTTGGCCTCGATCTCGGTTTTCAGCTCGTTGCAGTCCTTCTTCTGCGCCCAGGCCGTGCTTATCCCAAAGGTGGACAGGCCGAGCACCGCCGCCGCTACGATGACTTTCCCCATTTTCTCTCCCTCGCCGAAGACTCCCAGTTGGCTCCGTCGAACGCGTTGACCTGCATCCGCTTTACGGTTCCCGGATCCAGGCAACGCACGTTGACGCTATACCCGTCCGGGTGCGACCGCGGTACGTAGAATGACTTTATTCCGCACACTTTGCAAAAGCGGTGCTGCGCGGCGCCGGTGTTGAAGCGGTAGGTCGTGAGTGCCTCCTCGCCCTTAAGGAGGCGGAAGCGCGATTTCTCGACGACCAGGTGCAGATAGCCGGTTCTCCGGCAGATCGAGCAGTTGCAGTCCGTGACCGTGATCTCGGCCGGGGCGAGGACTTCGAAGCGCACGGCGCCGCAATGGCAGCCGCCGCTGTGCGTTACATCAGCGGGCGCAGCATCCAAGCGATGGCGGCCGAGCCGACGAGCAACGTGAGGAACAGGCCGACGCGCCCGTAGCGGCGGAACGTACCGTTCGGCTTGAAGTAGAGGTTGCGGATGACGTCATCGCGCCCGCCCATCCAAAGCCAGTCCGGCCCGGCCTTGTTCACGACGCGCGGGTCGATGATGCCGATCAAAAAGGACGCCAGCGCGCCCACCGTGCTGCAAAACACCATTTCAGGAATCCTCCCTACGACTTGTCGCATTATGAACGATAGGAATGCAAAACGCAGCCGTCGCGGATCGGCGACGCCAGTACGATAACGACGGAGGAAATTGCAATGCTGAAAACCACCATCGCCGGCAGCCTGCCGAAGCCTGCCTGGCTCGCCGAGCCGCAAAAGCTCTGGCCCGCGTGGCGCGCGGCCGGCGAGGAGCTCGAGCAGGCGAAGCGCGACGCGACGCTGCTCTGGCTCAAGGCGCAGGAAGACGCGGGACTCGACATCGTCACCGACGGCGAGCAATCGCGGCAGCACTTCGTGCATGGCTTCCTGGAATTCGTCGACGGCATCGATTTCAGCCGCAAGGTGAGGATGGGCATCCGCAACAACCGCTACGACGCGATGGTTCCGGTGGTCACCGGGCCGCTCAAGCTCAAGGGCCGCGTGCACCAGATAGAAGCTTCCCTGTCCAGGAAACATACCACCCGGCAGCTGAAGATCACGATGCCCGGGCCGATGACGATCGTCGATACGCTCGCCGACGAGCATTACGGCGACAAGGTGAAGCTCGCCATGGCCTTCGCCGAGCTCCTCAACCAGGAGGCGCGTGCCCTCGAGAAAGACGGCGTCGACGTGATCCAGTTCGACGAGCCTGCGTTCAACGTGTACATGGAAGACGTAAAGCGCTGGGGCATCGCCACCCTCGAGCGCGCCGCCAAGGGCCTCAAGTGCAAGACCTGCGTGCACATCTGCTATGGCTACGGCATCCAGGCGAACATCGATTGGAAGAAGACGCTCGGATCCGAGTGGCGGCAGTACGAGGAGATCTTTCCCGCGCTCGCGAAGAGCAAGATCGACCAGTTGTCCCTCGAGTGCATCCACTCGAGGGTTCCCGTCGAGCTCCTCAGGCTGCTGAAAGGGAAAGACGTGCTCGTCGGCGTCATCGACGTCGCCAGCGACACGATCGAAACACCCGCCGAGGTCGCCGCGACAATCGCCAAGGCGGCGAAGTACGTTCCGGTGAAGCATCTTTATCCATGCACCAATTGCGGCATGGCGCCGATGGACCGCGAAGTGGCGCTGAAGAAGCTCGAAGCGCTCGTCGCGGGTACGCGCCTCGCGAGGAGAAAGCTCAAATAAAAGGAATGGTGGCGTGCCCGCATGCGCTCGCCTCCAAGGCGGGCGTCGATGCGCTGCGCGCGGGCGGCTCGGCGATCGACGCGGCGCTCACCGCTGCAGCCGCGCTCGGCGTCATCTATCCGCACATGTGCGGCATCGGCGGCGATGCCTTCTGGCTGATTTACGACGCCCGGGCGCGCAAGGTCGTCCATCTCGACGGCGGCGGCCGCGCGGCCGCCTCGGCGGCTCTCGATCGCTTCACCGGGCAAGAGATCCCCTTCCGGGGCCTGGTTCCGGCGACATTGACGACACCCGGCGCCGTGGCGGCGTTTTGCGAAGCGCACGCACGCTATGGGAAGCTCCCGCTCGCGCAGTGCCTCGAGCCGGCGATCGGCTATGCGCGCGAGGGCTATCCGGTGAGCGATCGCCTGAAGCGCTGGATCGCAGAGGCGGCCGATGACCTGAAACGTGATCCGGCGTCGGCGGCGCTCTTCCTCGGCGGCGGTTCCCGATTCGCCAACCCCAACCTGGCGCGAACGCTGGAAGCGATCGCGTCCAATGGGCGCACGGGGTTCTATGAAGGCGAAGTGGCGTCGGCGCTAGCCAAGCTGGGCGGGTTTTTTACGGCGAGTGACCTCAAGGTGCAGACCGCGCGCTGGGGCGAGCCGATCAAGGGCACGTACAAGGGCGTCACCCTCTACGAGACGCCGCCGCCCACGCAGGGCTTCACGGTACTCGAGATGCTGAACCTGATCGAGCCGCTGGAGCTCGGCCCCTACCAGGGCGCTGATCACGCGCACCTCCTGGTGCAAGCCAAGCAGATCGCGTATCACGATCGCGATGGCCTGCTCGCTGATCCGCGCTTCGCGGATGTGCCGATCGGCAAGCTGGTCTCCAAGGAATACGCGGCCCATCGGCGCAAGCTCGTCGACCGCAAGCACGCGCTGCCGTGGGACAGGGTCCCTTCGTACGGCAGCCTCACCGGTGACACGGTGTATGTGGCCGCCGTCGATGGCGATGGCAATGCCGCCTCCCTGATCTTCAGCCTGTATGGCGTGTTCGGCGCGTGCGTCACTTCCGCCGAGACCGGCGTGGTGCTGCAGAACCGCAGCGCCTACTTTTCGCTGGATCCGGCGCATCCCAATCACCTGCAACCGGGGAAGACGCCGTTGCACACGTTGATCGCATCCATGGCGTTCAAGGACGAAAGGCTATGGGCAGTGCTCGGCTGCATGGGTGCCGACGGGCAGCCGCAGATTCACCTGCAAGCCTACGTGGCGATGATCGACTACGGCCGCGACATCCAGGAGGCGGTCGGCGGCCCGCGCTGGCTCTCGGGACGCTTCGCGCTTGGCGAGGCGCGCGACACGCTGCACATCGAGGCGCGCTTTCCTCGCGCGACGATCGAGGAGCTCGAGCGCCGCGGCCACCTCGTCGATCGGTGGGGCGACTACAGCGAGCTGGCCGGCCACGCGCACGGCATCACCATCGCCGACGACGGCACGCTCGCCGGCGGCTATGATCCCCGCAGTGACGGCGCTGCTCTACCTGGCTGAGCGCAAGATCGAGGAAGCGATCGAGCGCGGCGAGTTCGACGACCCGAAGAGCTGCGCATGGCCTATCGCATCCTCAAGAACGCCGGCATCAGCGGCGCAGATGCCGTGGACGAAGGCGCGGACTACTGCTTGGCGGTCTTCGCCTCGTGCGCGGCGATGGCGGCCTTGAGCTCGTTGTACTCGCTGCAGCCGAAGAAACAGAGCTTGTCCAGCGCCGAGAGCTCGTCCTTTGCCTTGGCGACGTTGCCCACCATCAGGTAGGCCTCGCCGAGGTACTCGTGCGCGCCCTTGTGGCGCGGATCGAGCCGCAACGCCTCGTTGTACTGCTTGAACACGATGTCCATGTCGGCCGTGCCGCCCTTGCGCAGCGAATAGGCGTAGAGGCTGTGGTAATCCGCATTGCTCGGGTCCTTGGCAATCGCGGCCTGCATGGTGGCGGCCGCGCCC
Organism: Burkholderiales bacterium; assembly: GCA_035632415.1. Lineage (GTDB taxonomy): Bacteria > Pseudomonadota > Gammaproteobacteria > Burkholderiales > SG8-39 > SCGC-AG-212-J23. Next base: position 10,117 of record DASQGW010000187.1, read on the forward strand.
TTCCAGTCCTGCCGGTCCACGGCAGCGTGGTACTGGTCCATCATGGGATCGGCGCGGGTGGACGAGCTCGGTGTGTCGGCGGCGAGCGCCGGGTTGATCGAAACGGCAAGCGCGAGGATGGTCAGTACGGCTTTCAGCATGGGGCTCTCCCTGGGTTCGATGGTGCTAACACGCATCGTAGCGGCCGCATTCCCGTAACCTGCTACCTCTGAGAATCCTTTAGCTTCGGACGTCCTGGGCAGCGGTGTCCGCATCGGCCGGACGGCCGATCAGGTAGCCCTGCACGTAGTCGCAGCCGCAGCGCTTGAGGTAGTCGCGCTGCTTCTCGTCCTCGACGCCTTCGGCAATCACCTCGATGTTGAGCGCATGGGCGAGCGCGACGATGGCGGAGACGATCGCGCCGTGCTCGCGGTCGCCGGGGATCTCGGCGACGAAGGTGCGGTCGATCTTCACCTTGTCGACCGGGAAGCGCTTGAGATAGGCGAGGCTCGAGTAGCCCGTGCCGAAGTCGTCGATCGCGATCGAGACGCCGAGCTTCTTCAGCCGTTTGAGCGTGGTGAGCGTGATGTCGGTATGGCTCATCGCGAGCGACTCGGTGATCTCCAGCTCGAGAAGCTTGGGCGGGAGGCCGGATTGCTTCAGCGCCTGCGCCACCATCTGCGCGAGCTTGGGATCGTTGAACTGCCGCGGCGAGAGATTCACGGCAATCTGCAGCTCGCGGCCAAGGCTATGCGCCCAGCGGCACGCCTCGCGCAGCACCCATTCGCCGATCTTGAGGATGAGGCCCGACTCCTCCGCGATCTGGATGAATTCGCCCGGCGGCACCAGGCCGCGCTCGGGATGCTGCCAGCGCACGAGCGCTTCGTGCCCGGTCAGCCTTCCGGTGTCGGCATCGACGATGCGCTGGTAATGCAGGCGCAGCTCGTCGCGGCCGAGCGCCCGGCGCAGATCCGCCTCGAGCGCGAGCCGGCGCGAGGCGGCCTGGTTCATCTGCTCGGTGAAGAACTGGTAGTTGGCGCGGCCGAGCTCTTTCGCGTGATACATCGCGGCGTCGGCGTTGCGGATGAGCGTTTCGGCGTCGCTGCCGTCCTCGGGAAAGACGGCGATGCCGATCGAGCAGCTCACGGCAAGCTCGCGCTCCTCCACCATCGCGGGCTGCGAAACCTGCTCGATCACCTTCTGCGCGACCTGCGCGACGTCCGATGATCGCTTCACTTCCGGCAGCACCACGACGAACTCGTCGCCGCCGATGCGGCAGATCGTGTCGCCGACCCGCAGCTGGTTCACGAGGCGCTGCGACACCTCCTTCAGGAGCACGTCGCCGACGGCATGTCCGAGCGAGTCGTTGATCGGCTTGAACCGATCGAGGTCGATGAACATCACCGCGGTCTGCTTTCGGTTGCGGTGGCTGAGCGCGAGCGCCTGCGTCAGGCGGTCTTCAAGGATGCGCCGGTTGGGCAGCCCGGTGAGCGCGTCGTGGTCGGCGAGGTGCTGGGCGCGGGCTTTCGCCTGCTCGAGCTCGGCGGTGCGCTCGGCCACCGCCTTTTCGAGCGAGGCCCGTGCGGCGTGCTCGACGCTGACGTCGTCATAGATCCAGATCGAGCCCTCGCCCGGGTGGGCCGGATCGATCGCCTTCCCGACGATCTTGCACCAGAAGACGGCGCCGTCCTTGCGGCGGTACTCGCGCTCGGAAGAGACCGCGCGGCCGTCGCGCATCTCGTCGTACCAGGCGGCGTCGCGGTCGTATTCCGCCTGCGTGGAATAGATGGCGCGCGTGCCCTGGCCGATCAGCTCGCCGGGCCCATAGCCGAACATCTGCTCGAAGCGCGGATTGCAGCGCTGGAAGGCGCGGTTGCGCACGAAGGCGATGCCCACGGTGGCGTTGTCGAGGATCAGCTCCTGCTCGGCGAGCGCGCGCTGCACGCGCAGGTCGGCCACGCGCTCCGCGGTGACGTCTTCGAAGCTCCAGATCCATTCCTGGATCTCGTCGCCGACGTCGATGCGCCTGCCCCGCGTGCGGCAGCGGAAGGTGGAGCCGTCGCGACGCTTGAAGCGCCACTCGGCATCATGGGTCGCGCCCGGCGGCGTGGTCAGGAACGCGAGCGAGCCGGCGCGCTGCCAGTCGTCCGCGTCGGCGAAAAGCTCGGACGAGCTCTGGCCCACGAGCTCGCCGGGCCCCGTGCCGACCATCTCCTCGAGATAGCGGTTGCAGCGCTGGATGATGCGGTTCCTGACGAAGGCGATGCCCACGGTCGCGTTATCCAGGATGAGCTCCTGCTCGGCGAGCGCGCGCTCAATGCGCTCCTCGGCTTCACGCTCCTGCGTGATGTCTTCCCAGAGCCATACCGAGCCTTGCGACGGATCGCCCGGCTGCACCGCGCGTCCCGAGATCGAGCACCAGATGCGCGTGCCATCCTTGCGCACGTGCGAGCGCTCCAGGTGCTGCGTCTCGCCCCGCCAGATGGCCTCGTACACCGCGTCGCCGCCGGCTTCGAACGCCTCGTCGCTCTCGAACATGAAGCGCGTCGAGCGGCCGATGAGCTCATCCTGGCCGTAGCCGAAAATTTCCTCGAAGCGCCGGTTGCAGCGCAGGATCTTGCGCTCCTTCGAGAAGATGATCCCGATCAGCGCGTTTTGCAGGACGGCGTCCTGCTCGCGCACCAAGCGCTCGAGCGCCTCTTCGGCGCGCTTTCTCTCGGTGATGTCCTCGAGGAGCCAGACATAGCCCTTGGCCCGCTCGCCGGGATGCACGGCACGGCCGGTTACGCGGCACCAGAAGCCCGAGCCGTCCTGCCGGCGCAGCCACGCCTCGCGCGAGTGGGTGTGGCCTGCGTCGATCTCGGCGTAAGTCTCTCCGATACGCGCGTGCTCCTCCTCGGTGAAGTAGAGATCGCGGGTCGGCGAGCCGACGGCGGTGCCGGGCGCATAGCCGAACATCTCCTCGTAGCGCCGGTTGCAGCGCACGGTCTTGCGATCGCGCGTGAAATGGATGCCGACGACGACGGTATTGAGCAGCGCCTGCTGCTCGGCCAGCACCCGCTGCAGCTCCTCCGCCGCTTTCCTCTCCTCGGTGATGTCCTCCACGATCCACACCGATCCCTTGTGCGGGTCCTGCGGATCGACTGCGCGGCCGTCGGCGCGGTTCCAGAACGTGCTGCCGTCCTTGCGGCGGCGCAGCTCGATGCGCCGCGAGGTCTCGCCGCGGGCGAGCGTTTCGTAGACGCTGCCTCCGTGCTCGTAGGCCGCAGCGCCCGGGTACAGGATGGTGGTGGACTGACCGTCCATCTCGCCGGGGCCGAAGCCGTACATCTCTTCGTAGCGGCGGTTGCAGCGCACGATGCGCCGGTCGCGCACGAACACGATGCCGATCGACGCCGTGCCGAGGATCGCTTCCTGCTCGCGCGCGAGGCGCGCGACCTCGTCCGCCTGGCGCCGCCGCTCGGTGATGTCCTCCACGATCCAGACCGTGCCCTGTTGCGTGTTCTGCGGATCGATCGCCTTGGCGATGAGGCGGCAGAGGAAGCCCGAGCCGTCCTTCCTGCGCATCTCCCACTCGAGGTCGAGCTGGCGCCCGGCGGTGAGAATGGGCACTGCGATCTGTCCCAGTGCGGCGTAGCTTTCGGGACTGCGATAGACGATTTCGCCCGGTCTTCCGATCAGCTCATCGCGGCCGTAGCCGAACATCTCGGCGAACCTGGGGTTGCAGAGGAAGAAGCGCCGGTCGCGCGTGAAGGCGATGCCGATTGAAAGGTTGGCGAGCAGCGCCTCGTACTCGAGCTGCGTATAGCGGGTACGCCCGGAGTAGCTCGCCGGTTCATCGGCACGCCCTTCAGCGGGTCGCAGCGCGGCCTCCGCGGACTCGAGCCTCGGGCGCGGAGCGGGCTCGTTCATGGGTGCGCGCGGGAAAGCGTGCGGAAGTCGTCCGCGTAGCGCCGCAGCTCGGCCATCGCCTTGGCGCGCTGCTGCACGGTGAGGCTGCGGTCGATGTCGAGGGCCATCGCGAAGTATTCCTTGCGCGACGCCTCGAACGCGGCAACGTAGGCGGGGTCGCGCCCGCGCTGCCAGTTGACCGCCAGGTCGGGCAGGCGCTTCCTGGCCCCGTGCGCGCGCAGCATGGCGAGGAAGTCGGCCTGGATGCGCTTATGGTCGCGATCGCGGAAATCGTCCAGCAGCGGCGCGCGCTCGGAGTATTGCGCCACGCGATCGAGCTGCGCCTTCGTCAGCCTTCCCACCCAGTCCTCCAGCCGCTCCACGTTGCGCTCGGTGCGGCGCTTGCGGCGTTCCCGCTCGTCGCCCCGGAGGTTGTCCCGCGCGAAACGGCGGTTGTCGTCGGCAAACCGCCGCTCGAGGTTCGCGATCTGCTGCGGGCTCAGGCGATCGAGCAGCGGAGCCCCTTGCACCGCTGCCATGCGCAGGCTTTCTCGCGCCTGCGTCATGACGGCATCGTACCCCCAATCCAGGTCTGCGGGCGTGAGGTGCCGCTCGAAGCGGCGCGACGCTTCGTCGAGCAGCTGCGCATATTTCGGCAGCGCTTGTGCGCGGTGCCAGGCCATGAATGCTGCAATGCGCTCATCCAGCTCATCGGCCATCTCGCCGTCGAGGTCCAGGTAAATCGCAGCGCGCCAGCGCAGGTAGGTGTCGGCGTTGTCGTAGACGAGCCGCACCGTGCTGCAGCCCGTGAGAAACAGCACGAGCAAGAAAGTGCAAACGCGCTTCACCAGAAGCTCTCGACCGTGATATGGCCAGGCGCGCGCCGCCGGTGCTTGCGCAGGCCGCGGTTCGCGAGCACCGCTGCGACGTCCTTGAGCATCTGCGGATTCCCGCACAGCATCACGTGCGAGGTATCCGGCTCGAGCGCGATGCCCGCCGCCTTCTCCAGGCTTCCGTCTGCAATCGCGGCGGGGATGCGTCCCGCAAGCGAGCCCGGCGCCGACTCTCTGCTCACCAACGAGACATAGCGCGCGGCCGTCTTCCGGATGACGTCGCGATAGGTGAGCTCCTTCGCAAAGCGCACCGCGTGCACCACCACCACGTTCCTGAACCGCTGCCACGGCGCCTCGGTCCGCAAGATCGAAAGGAAGGGCGCGAGGCCCGTTCCGGTCGAGATGAGCCAAAGCGTCTCGACATCCGGCACCTCCGACATCACGAGGAACCCCGCCGGATTGCCCGCCACATATAACGCGTCGCCTGCGCGCAGCTTTGCGAGGCGCGGCGACAGCGGCCCTTTGGGCACGATCACGCCGTAGAACTCGAGCACCGGGTCCTGCGGCGGATTGACGAACGAAAAGGCCCGCGCGACGCGCTCGCCATCGATATCCAGCGCGATGCGCACGAACTGGCCGGCCTGGAACGCAACCGCTGCACTCTGGACGCGGAGGGAGAAGAGCGTCTCGGTCCAGTGCCGATTCTCAATGACCTTCGCCGTGAGCCATTTCTCGCTCATTGCATCCTGTAGGGCTCGAGATGCATGTCGGCCACGTCGCCGCCGAGCATGACGATCGCCCCATGGCGGCGGTTGTTTCCGGTGTCGGAAAATTCGAAGGTGTAGGTGCGCGAGATCTTGAGCTGCCCTTCCTCGTCGCGCGCAAGGCGCATGCGCGCGAAGGATACGGTGTCGTCGAGAAACTGGAGCTGGTAGCGCTCGCAGGCCGAGCGGCCCGCTCTCACCGCGCGCTCGCGCGCCTTCAGGCTATCGGCCCAGAGCAATGCACCGCCGACGATCAATACGAGGGCCAGACCTTCCCACATCGCCCGATTATGACTTGATGAGATCCGCGGCTTTCTCGGCGACCGCGATGACGGCGGCGTTGATATTCCCCGAAGGTACTGCGGGCATTACCGACGCATCGACGACGCGCAGGCGATCGATGCCGAGCACTTTGAGCTTGGCGTCCACGACGCGGCCCATGCTGCACGTCGAGGTCGGATGGAACACGGTCTCGCCGTAGTCGCGCACGAAGCCGAGCCAGTCGTCGTCGGTCTGCACCTTCGGGCCGGGCAGCTCCTCGCCGGCGACGTAACCGGAGAGCGGCTTCGCGTTGACGATGCGGCGCGCCATCTTCAGGCCATCGATCATCACGCGGCGGTCGTTCTCGGTGGCGAGATAGTTGTAGCGGATCGCCGGCGCCTCGCGCGGATCGGCCGAGCGGATCGAGACCGAGCCGCGCGACTGGACCTGGAGCTGCGACACCGAGCAGGTGAACGCCGAAAAGGGATGCAGCACGCCGCCCCGCCTCTCGCTTGCGAAATTGATGAAGTAGATCTGCGCGTCGGGCCGTTTGAGCTCCGGGCGCGTGCGCACGAAGGCAGCGGCGTAGCCGGCCGCGATGGTGAGCGGCCCTCGGCGGCCGAGCAGGTATTGCAGGCCGATGCGCGCCTGGCCGAACCAGGACGCCATATCGTCGTTCAGCGTGATCGGTTTCGTGCAGCGCCAGAAGGTGCGCGCATAGAAGTGGTCCTGCAGGCCTTCGCCCGCCGGCAGCTCGGCGATCACCGGGATGCCCTTCGACTGCAGGAGCGGCCCGGGCCCGATGCCCGAGAGCTGCAGGAGCTGCGGCGAATTGAATGCGCCGCCGGCAAGAATCACCTCGCCGGCGGACACCGTCCGATCGCCGACCCGCACGCCGGTCGCCCGGCGACCCTCCAGCACGATCTTAGTGACGAGCGCGTTGACCTCGACCTTGAGGTTCGGCCGTTTCTCCGCCTGCCTTAGATATCCGGTCGCGGTGCTGCAGCGCCGGCCGCGGCAGGTGCTCGCCTGGTAGTAGCCGGTGCCTTCCTGCCGCGCGCCGTTGAAGTCCGGATTACGCGGCAAACCGAGCGAGGCCGCCGAATCGATGAACGCGTCGCACAGCTCGTGACGCTCCAGGTCGCCCACCTCGAAGGGTCCGCCCACGCCATGCCACGGGTCCGCGCCGCGCGCCTGGTTCTCCGATTTGCGGAAGTACGGCAGGAGCGAGGCGAAATCCCAGCCGGGGATGCCCCAGCCGTCGTAGTCCTCCGGTTGTCCCCGGATGTAGACGAGGCCGTTGATCGACGAGGAGCCGCCCAGCACCCGGCCGCGCGGCGTGAAGATGCGCCGCCCGTTGAGCGTCGGCTCGGGTTCGGATTCATAGGCCCAGTTGATGTCGGTGCGCGCGAAAAGCTTGCCGTAGCCGAGCGGCACGTGGATCCAGACGTTGGTATCGCGCGGCCCCGCTTCGAGGAGCAGCACTCGCGTGCGCGGATCTTCGGTCAGCCGGTTGGCAAGCACGCAGCCGGCCGAGCCTGCACCCACGATGATGTAGTCGAAATTCAACGGGGCGCGGCCACGTGCATCCCGCCGTCGACGTAGATGACCTGGCCGGTCACGTTCCGCGCGCCCTCGATCAGCCAGACGATCGCGTCGGCCACATCCTCCGCCTGGGAAATCTGCCTGAGTGGAGCAATGGCCGAGTAGCGCTTCTCCACCTCGGCCGCGCGCTGCGGCCCGCGAACGGTGGGATGCCATGGAGTATTTGTATGGCCGGGTGCGACCGCGTTGACGCGGATCTCCGGCGCGAGCGAGCGCGCAAGCGAGAGGGACATCGTCTCGAGCGCCGCCTTCGACGCCGCATAAGCGACCGATGAGCCGGTGCCGAGCACGGAAGCGACGGAAGAAACACTCACTATTGCGCCGCGGCTTGCCTTCAGCGCCTCACGGCAGGCGCGCACCATCTGGAAAGGGGCGATCACGTTCAGCGCGAAGATCCGCTGGAAGTCTTCCGCGCTCAATCCGTCGAGCTGGTCGTGGGGCACGAGCTTCGTCGTGCCGGCATTGTTGACGAGCGCGTCGATGGCGCCGAGCTTCTCCCGCACGCTGGTCGCTATGCGCCGGCAGTCTGCGTCCAGCGAGACGTCGCCCTGCACGGCAAATCCGTCGCCGCATTCCTTCGCCACGTTCTCCGCAGCGTCGGCGTTGTGCGCATAGTTGATGGCCACGCGCCAGCCGCGCTTTGAAAGCTCGCGGGCGGTGGCGGCGCCGATGCCCGATGAGCCGCCGGTGATGAGTGCGACTTTCATACGGTCGCGACAGGTGTCGCCGGGGAGCCCACCGCGCCCGGCAGGCGCAGCGGCGGCGCGGTGAGCAGGAAGCGGTTGCGGCCGTGCGAGCGCAGCCAGCGCGCGAGCTCGGTGAAGTACCAGAGCTCGCCCAGGTGGATGCCGTTCTTGAAGATGCAATGCTCGTGCAGCGGCATAGCGGCGTGCGGACGCGGTTTTGTGATACTCGTGGGGATCAGCTCGACGGCGTAGTTATCGGCAAGGAGGCAAGCCGCGCCGCAGTCGGTGATCCACTGCAGGAGCCTCTCGTCGCGGCCTTCGAGGCCGCTGCACGTCCCGTGCAGGAGCTTGGGATCGGGGTTCTTGCGGAGCTCGAGGATCACGTCGGCGAAGCCGGTATAGAAGCACACCATGTCGCCGCGCTCGATGACCACCTTGTCGCTTTCAAGCACGCGCATCATGTCGTCGTAGGTGACGGCGTGGCGGCTGCGGCCGAAGTGGTGATGCAGGTCGATCATCACGCCGCGCCCCTGCACGCCGTGCTCGGCGAGCTTCTCGATGCCAAGCGCCTTCGCCTGCGTGCCTTCGAAGCGGTCCCAGCCTTCGGTCTTCTTGTCCGGCGCCGGCACGATGTCCTCGCCGGCGCGATAGCCGTTGTAGAACACGATCTCGGCCTTGCCATCGCCGTCGGCGTCGAAGCGGCTGCCGATATGCGAGAACGAATCCCACTGCGTCGAGTACTGCAGCGTGAGCAGCGTGATGTCGTCGCAGACGACGTCGGTCAGGCCGGGACTGTCCTCGCCCAGCGGAAAGCAGAAGTTCTGCGCCCCCTTGCTCGCTCCGCTGTCGCGCCGCGTGGCGGCGATGCGCGGCGGGTTGCGTCGCGGATTGAGCGCGTTGCCGCCCGGATAGTCGAGCGGCAATGAGCAGCAGAAGGTGATGCCTTCCTTCACCTCGGCGACGCCCTGCAGCACCTTCTCGCGGGTCACCCAGTTCATGCGGCCGCGCTGGTCGTCGGGGCCGAAGTCGCCCCAGTTCGATCCCGGCGGTCTCTGCTTCCAACGCTGACTCATAACGGCTCCAGGAAAAGGGGTCAGAGCAATTTTTTTGTAACTACTGATGTACGCAGGTGTTACAGGAAAATTGCTCTGACCCCTTTTTCAATAGTAGTGCCGGCCCAGCCACTCGGCGACGAGCGCGGGCTTTTCCTTGCCTTCGATCTCGACGGTGGTGGTCCACGTGACCTGCACGCCGCTCCCCTCGATGCGCTCGAACTTCTGCAGCGTGAAGCGCGCGCGCACGCGCGAGCCGACGGGAACCGGTGAAGTGAAGCGCACGCGGTTCAGGCCGTAGTTGATGCCCATCTTGCGGTCGCTGAAGGTGAAAGTCGCTTCCGATAGGTGCGAGAGAAGAGAAAGAGTCAGAAACCCGTGGGCGATCGTGCCGCCGAAGGGAGAATTCTTCGCGCGTGCCGGATCGACGTGGATCCACTGGAAGTCCTCGATCGCCTTGGCGAACGTATCGATGCGCGCCTGGGTGATCTCGACCCACGGCGAGACGCCGACTTCCTGCCCGACGCGCGCCTCGAGTTCGCGGATGGTCGTCACTTCGGCGGCGCAGGCGGCGCGGCGCTGAACTGCGCGGCAAATCCCTGCCGCAGCTTTTCGATCACGCTCGTCGATTCGGCGTTGCGGCGCGCGACGCCCGAGGGATCGAGGCGGTCGAGCTCGACGCGCACTGCGTCGTAGGCTGCCATCTGCTGCTTGAACCCCTCCGCACCCTTGCTGAAGTCCCGCGGCGTGAGCCCTGTGAGCTGTGTCATGAGCTCGGACCAGCGCGCTTGCAGCGCCTCGACCGTCTTCGCGGCGGGCTTGGCGGCGACCGCGGCCGTGACGGGCGGCTTCGGCGCCGCGGGAGCGCGATAAGGCACGACCTCGGCGCCGACCGTCGGATCGCTCGGCGGCATCGAGGAGAGCTTCACGGAGCCCGTCTCCGGATCGATCCAGCGATAGAGGTCGGCATGCGCCGGAGCGGCGACGCACCATAGGAGCAGATGCGGCAGCAGGAGCAGCCTCACTTCAGGCATTCGCTCGCTCCGCGCGCAATGGCCGCGGCGATCGCGCGCCGCATGGAGGGCGCCGTGACCCGGCGCTCGTCCGTGGGGTTCACCACCACGCCGGCTTCGATCAGCACCGAAGCCATGCGCGGCGCGCGGCCCACGGCGAGGTTGTCGTAGTAATGCACGCCATTCTCTTCATCGGCGAAGGGCCGGTTCTCTCCCCGCACCCGGTCGGCATGATAGCGCGAGGTCTTGAGCCCGATGGCGCGCATCTGGGCGCCGATCGCCGAGGCGCAGCGCAGGCTCGCCTGCTCCTGCACGTTGTGGCGCGAGACGAAGAGCGAATAGCCGGAGAATTTCGACGCCTGCGGCAGCAGCCACTCGCGCACCGAATCGTGGTGCAGCGAGAGATACAGCGCGGCACCCTGCGCTTCGCGTGCACGCCGGCCGAAGGACTCGTACTGGCCGATCATGCGCACGGCGAAGCCCTTCGCCTCCAGCGCAGCCTTCACGTCGGCGGCGAGCGCGAGGTTGTACTCGAGCTCGGGCTTGCCGCTCGCCGAGATCACGCCTGGCTTCTCGGGGTAGTGGCCGACATCGACGGCGACGAGCGGCGCGGCGACCCCGGACGTGGCCCAGAGAAGGACGAGGCTAGAAGCGCGAAAAATCGGGCTTGCGCTTCTCGAGGAAGGCGCTCATCGCCTCTTTCGCCTCGGGCGAGGCGAGGCGCTCGACGAAGATGCGGCTCTCCTCGCCGATCTGCTTCTGCACCGCCGCGGCGTGCGGCGCCTTCATGAGGCGCTTGGCGAGGCGGATCGATTCCGGCGGCAGCGCGGCGAGCTTGCGCGCGGCTTCCTCGGCCGTCGCGATGAGCTCGTCCTGCCGCACGATCGCGTTGACGATGCCGGCTTCGCGCGCCTTCTCGGCCGTGAACGGCTCGCCGAGGAGCAGGAGCTCGGCCGCGCGCTGATAGCCGGCAAGGAGCGGCAGCAGATAAGTCGAGCCGAACTCCGGCACGATGCCGAGCGGCACGAACGGAAGCTGGAAGCGCGCGCCCGGCTCGGCATAGACGAGGTCGCAGTGAAGGAGCAGCGTCGTGCCGATGCCCACTGCCGGGCCTCCGACCGCCGCGACGATCGGCTTCTCGAGGGTGGGCAGCAGCTCGAAGAAGCGCCAGCTTGGCGAGCTCATGCCCGGCGAGCGGTTCAAGAAGTCGGCGATGTCGTTGCCGGCGGTGAAGCAGTCCATCGCGCCGTAGATGAGCACGGCGCGCACGTCGCGGCTTGCCTGCGCCGCGGCCAGCGCGTCGGCCATCTGCACATACATCTCGCTGGTGATCGCGTTTTTCTTGTCGAGCCGCGCGAGCTCGATGTGGGCTATGCGGTGCTCGGTCTTAGCCCGTACCAAGCTTGTAGTCCTTCATGGTCTGCCGCAGCGTGAGCTTGGAAAGCTTCCCCGTCGCGGTGTGCGGCAGCTCCTTCACGAAGACCACGTCGTCGGGCATCCACCACTTGGCGATCTTGCCCTCGTAGAACTTGAGCAGATCCTCGCGCGAGACGTCCTGGCCCGGCCTCTTTACCGCCACCACGATCGGGCGCTCGTCCCACTTCGGGTGCTTGACGCCGATCACCGCCGCCTCGGCGATGGCCGGATGCGCGATCGCGATGTTCTCGAGGTCGATCGAGCTGATCCACTCGCCGCCCGACTTGATCACGTCCTTCGAGCGGTCGGTGATCTGGATGTAGCCGTCGGGGTCGATGGTGCAGACGTCGCCGGTGGGGAACCAGCCCTCCTTCAGCGGATCGCCGCCCTCGCCCTTGAAGTAGCTCTTGATGATCCAGGGCCCCCGCACCTGCAGGTCGCCGAAGGCTTTTCCGTCCCAGGGAAGCTCCTTGCCGTTCTCGTCCACGATGCGCAGGTCGACGCCGAAGATCGCGCGACCCGGCTTCCACTGCAGCTTTTCGCGCTCCTCCTTGGGCATCTTCAGGTGCTTGCCCTTGAAGGTGCACACCGTGCCGAGCGGGCTCATCTCGGTCATGCCCCAGGCGTGCAGCACCGCGACGCCATATTCGTCCTGGAACATGCGCAGCATCGCGGGCGGACAGGCCGAGCCGCCGATGACGACGCGCTTCAGCGTCGTGAACCGCAGCTTCTGCTCCTTCATGTAGTTGAGGAGACCGAGCCACACGGTGGGCACGCCGGCGCTCACCGTCACTTCTTCCTTCTCGAAGAGCTCGTGCAGGCTCTTGCCGTCGAGGTGCTGGCTCGGGAACACGAGCTTCGCCCCTGTGAGCGCGCAGGCATACGGCAGCCCCCAGGCATTGACATGGAACATCGGCACGACCGGCAGCACGGCGTCGCGCGCCGACAGATTGAGCGCATCGGGAAGCGCCGAGCCGTAGGCGTGGATGATGGTCGAGCGGTGGCTGTAGAGCGCGCCTTTCGGGTTGCCCGTCGTGCCCGAGGTGTAGCAGAGGCACGCCGCCGTGCGCTCGTCGAACGAAGGCCATTCGTAGCGCTCGCTCTCGGCGGCGAGCAGCTGCTCGTAGGGATCGCTCATCGCGATCCAGTGCTGCACCGTCTTCAGCTGCGGCTTCAGCTTCTCCACCAGGGGCGCGAAGGTGGTGTCGAAGAACACCACCTTGTCCTCGGCGTGATTGCCGATGTAGGCGATCTGGTCGGGAAAAAGCCGCGGGTTGATGGTGTGGATGATGGCGCCGCTCCCTGCCACGGCGTAGTAGATCTCGAAGTGGCGGAAGTTGTTCCACGCGAGCGTCGCCACGCGGTCGCCGGCCTGCACGCCGAGGCGCTTCAGCGCGTTGGCGAGCTTCCGCGCGCGCGCGTGAGCCTCGTGGTACGTGTAGCGGTGGATCGCCCCCTCGACCGTCTTCGAGACGATCTCGGTCGCGCCGTGGTGGCGGTCCGCGTGCCTGATCAGCGAGCTGATCGAGAGCGGCATGTCCATCATCAGGCCCTGCATTGCTTCCTCCTTTGCGTGGCGGGCGGCGCTACTGGTCCTTGCTCAGCACGTCGCCGAAGCGCACCCACTTCGTGCCGTCGAAGCGCGCGAGCTGCACGGCCTCGATGGGCGCAAAGTCGTTCGGCCCGGTGCTCACCGTGATGCCCGGCAGCAGCGTGTCGATCTGCACATTCCTGAGGTTTGCCGCCTCGTGCATGACGTTCTGGTGCGTGAGGTTGTCGCCGCACTGCTTGAGCACCTGCTGCAGCGTCTGCGCGACGCCGTAGCCGTAGACGTTGAAGTCGTCATCGAGGTTCGCCTCCGGCATGTATTTCTTCATGAAGGCGCGCCACTTGTTCATGCCGGGGTCGTTCGCCCACTGCGGGTCGCTGTTCTCCTTGGTATAGCGGGCGGTGATGAGCCCGACCGACTTGTCGAGGCCCGCGGGCTTCAGCACCGCGCCGATCGAGATCGACACGTTGTTGAGGTAATGCACCGGCTTCCAGCCGATATCGTAGGCCTTGCGGATCGCCTGCGCCGCGAACTTCGGCGTGGTGAAGTTGAAGAGCACATCGGCGCCCGAGCTCTGCAGCTGCACGATCTGCGAATCGACGGTCGGATCGGTGACCTCGTAGGACGCCTTGCCGACGATCATCGTGGCGGCCTTGGCGCCGAGCGCGTCTTCCAGCCCCTTCAGGTAATCCTTGCCGTAGTCGTCGTTCTGGTAGAGGACGGCGATCTTCGCGTTCGGCTTGGTGGCGAGGAGATGGCGCACGTAGACGTGCGACTCGGTCTGGTAGTTCGGCTGCCAGCCCATGGTCCAGGGGAAATTCTTCGGGTCGTTCCACTTCGTCGCGCCGGTCGCCACGAAGAGCTGCGGCACCCGCTTGCCGTTCATGTACTTGTGGATCGCGGTGTTCGAGGGCGTGCCGAGGCTCTGGAAGAGCAAGAGGACCTGGTCCTGCTCGACGAGCTTGCGCGCCATCTCGACCGTCTTCGGCGGGCTGTAGCTGTCGTCGTAGCTGATGAAGTTGATCTTGCGGCCGTTGATGCCGCCCTGGTCGTTCACCATCTTGAAATAGGCGGCGATCGCCTTGCCGATCTGCCCGTAGGCCGACGCCGGGCCGCTGTAGGGATTCGTATTGCCGATCTTGATCTCGGTATCGCTCGCGCCCGGGTCGTACTTCTTCTGGGCGGCTGCCGGCAGGCTCAGGGCCAGCGCGGCGAAGGCGACGGCTAGGGTGCGGACGTTCATGGGGCTCTCCTCCTCGAGGTGATCAGGCGCACTGCGCCTGCGACGCCGGTCGGCATCAGGTAAACGAAGACGATCATAAACAAGCCGAAGATGGCCCAGGGGGCGGCCTTCGAGATCTCGTCGGCGATGTTGGGCACGAACTGGATGAAGAGCGCGCCGTAGAGCGCGCCGGAAATGGATGCGAGCCCGCCGACCACGATGCCGACGAGGAACACGATCGAGAGAAAGATGTTGAAGCTGTCCGGCGCGACGAACTGTACCGCGACGGCGCCGAGCGCGCCGGCCACGCCCGTGAACATGGCCGACACGCCGAAAGCGAGCGACTTGTAGAGCGCGTTATGGATCCCCATGGCCTCGGCCGCGATGTGCTGGTCCCGGATGGCGACGAGCGCACGACCGATGCGCCCGCGGATCAGGTTCCACCCGAGGATAAACATGAGCGCGGCAATCGCCAAGGTGAAGAAGTAGAGCCATTGATCCTGATTAAGCGGCAGTCCGAAAGGCGGGTCGGGTTTCGTGATCACGATACCCTGCACCCCGCCCGTCCACTTCTCCAGCAGGTGGTGCTTCAATAGCTGCGGCGTTGCAACACCCAGCGCAAAGGTGGCGAGCGCCAGGTAAAGCCCCTCTAATCTCAACGCCGGCAGGCCGAAAAGGAAGCCGGCGACGAGGCACACCGCCCCCGCCACCGGCACCGTCGCCCAGTACGGCACACCCCAGTGGTCCATCAATACCGCAGCGCAATACGCGCCGATCGCGTAGAACGCCCCATGGCCCAGCGAAATCTGGCCGTTGTACCCGGTGAGGATGTTGAGGCCGAGGAGCGCGATGGCGTAGACCAGCACGAGCGTCAGCTGGAACGTACGGTAGTTGCTCACGATGAAGGGCAGCGCGCAGGCCACGACCACCACCGCGAGAGCGAGCACCAGTGCCTTCTTGGACACCGATTTCATACCCTGGTGACCTGCACCCGGCCGAAGAACCCGCTCGGTCTTACGAGCAGCACGCCGATGATGATGACGAGCGCCACCGAGAGCTTGAGCTCGTTGCCGATCACGAACGCGCCGAGCACGTTCTCCAGCACGCCGACGAGGAAGCCGCCGAACACGGCGCCCATCGGATTGTCGATGCCGCCGACGAGCGCCGCCGCGAAGGCGTAGAGGAGCACCCCGCCCATCATGTTCGGGTCGAGATACACGATCGGCGCGACCATCATCCCGGCGACCGAGCCGACGGCGGCGGCGAGGCCCCAGCCGAGCGCGAGCATCCAGCCGACGCGGATGCCGACGAGGCGGCTCGACTCCGGGTTCTGCGCCGCCGCGCGCATGGCGAGGCCGAGGGGCGTGAAGCGGAAAAACCCGTAGAGCAGCGCGAGCACGACCAGGGTGACGAGGATCGCGCCAAGCTCGTGTGACGAGAGGTAGCGCCCGAAGATCGGCTGCGCCGGGAAAGGGCTCGGGAACGTCTTGATGGTGTAGGTGTAGATCCAGCCGGTGACGCTGTTGAAGATGAGGAGCAGCGCGATGAACACGACCACCACCGCCAGCACCGGCGCCTGCTCCACCGGCCGGATGACGATGCGCTCGATCAGCACCCCGAGCACGAAAGCGACGAGCACCGTGAGGAAGAACGCCGCCCAGTAGGGCATCCCCGCATCGATCAGCGACCAGGCGATGTAGGTCGTGAACATCGCCATCTCGCCTTGCGCGAAGTTCACGAGGTGCGTCGCCTGATAGATCATCACCAGCGCGAGCGCGAGGCTCGCATAGATGCCGCCGGTGGCGAGCCCCGCGAGCACTTGGTGGAGTAGCGCGTCCATCACGCTTTTTTCAATAGCCCAGGTACGAGCGGCGCACGGCGTCGTCCTTCTTGAGATCTGCCGCCGTCCCCGAAAGGACGACGCGGCCGGTTTCGATCACGCACGCATGGTCGGCGAGCTCGAGCGCCATCGCCGCGTTCTGCTCCACCACCAGCATGCTCACCCGCTCCTCCGTATTGATCGTGCGCAGGATCTCGAAGAGCTCGCGTACCACGAGCGGCGCGAGACCGAAGGAAGGCTCGTCGAGCAGCATCAGCTTCGGCGCGAGCATCAGCGCGCGCGACACCGCCAGCATCTGCTGCTCGCCGCCGGACAGCGTGCCGGCCTGCTGGTGCGAGCGCTCCCTCAAGCGCGGGAAGTACGCATACATCCGGTCGAGGTCGCGCGCGACGTTCGCGCGATCCTTGCGCGCATAGGCGCCCAGGCGCAGGTTCTCCTCGGTCGTGAGATGGAGGAACGTGCCGCGTCCATCGGGCACATGCGCAATGCCGAGACGCACGATGTCCTCGGTGCGCTTCGCGTTGATCGATTCGCCGGAAAACCGGATTTCGCCCTCGGTCCTCACCATGCCGCAGATCGCGCGCAACGTGGTGGTCTTGCCGGCCCCGTTGGCGCCGAGGAGCGCCGTGATGGATTTTTCCTCCATCCTGAAATCGATGCCGTGGAGCACGCGCGTCGCCCCGTAGGCGGCTTTCAGTCCCGCGAGCTCGAGGATCAAGCGGCGCTCCCCAGGTAGGCTTTGATGAGCTCGGGGTGCTCGCGCACTTCGGCGGGCGTGCCCTCGGCGATGCGCCTGCCGAAGTTGAGCGCCACCACCCAGTCGGAGAGGCTCATGAGGAGCTGCATGTGGTGCTCGACGAGGAGCACCGTGAGCTTCAGCCGCTCGCGCAGCAAGCGGATCAGCGCGCCGATTGCGCCGACCTCTTCATGGTTGAGTCCGCTCGCCGGCTCGTCGAGCAGCAGGAGTTTCGGCTCGGCAGCGAGCGCCCGGGCGAGCTCGACGCGCTTTTGCGTGCCGAACGGCAGCGCCGCGACCGGCGTGTCCGCGAAGCGCTCGAGCTCGAGAAGCGCGAGCAGGTCGCGCGCCTTCTGCCTCGATTCACTGTCCGACAAGACCGCGCCGGGCAAGCGCAGCGCGTTGGCGAAGAAGCCGCCGCGCGAGCGGCAGTGGCGCCCGACCATGACGTTGTCGAGCACGCTCATGGTGCGAAAGAGCGCCAGGTTCTGGAACGTCCGGCCGATGCCGAGCTCCGCCATGCGGTGGCGCGGC
The DNA here is from genome assembly GCA_035632415.1 of Burkholderiales bacterium. Classification (GTDB taxonomy): domain Bacteria; phylum Pseudomonadota; class Gammaproteobacteria; order Burkholderiales; family SG8-39; genus SCGC-AG-212-J23. The sequence goes on from DASQGW010000187.1 coordinate 27,498, forward strand.
AGCGCGGTGAGCGACTGGCCGTCGAACGTGATGTCGCCGCGATCGCAGTCGTAGAGACGCGAGATGCAGTTGAAAAGCGTGGTCTTGCCGGCGCCGTTGGGCCCGATCAGGCCGACGATGCGCCCCGGGGCGACGTCGAACGACACGCCGTCGAGGGCGACGATGCCGCCGAAGTGGACAGCAACATCCTGCACGCGCAGCAGCGCCTGCGCCGCGTCTGCCGTCAAGGGACCTCCTCCTCGTTCAATTCTACAGAGTTAAAATTTGCATTCCCTCCCGACCCCGGACCCGCCATGACTGAAGTCGCCGCATACGCCGTCCGCGACGGCGTGGCCGTCATCACGCTGAACAACCCGCCGGTCAACGGCCTAGGCAACGCGCTGCGCGCCGGCATCCTCAAGGCGCTCGAGCGCGCCGAGTCCGATCCGCAAGTGAGGGCCGCAATCCTCATCGGCGCCGGAAAAGCGTTCTCCGGCGGCGCGGACATCCGCGAGTTCGGAAGACCGCGCGAGAAACCCGATCTCTGGGAAGTGAACGAGGTGCAGGACGCGATGAAGAAGCCGCTGGTCGCCGCCATCACCGGCTTCGCGCTCGGCGGCGGGCTCGAGCTCGCGCTCGCCTGCCATTACAGGATCGCTTCTCCTAAAGCGCAGCTCGGCCTTCCTGAAGTCAAGCTCGGCATCCTGCCGGGCTCGGGCGGCACGCAACGCCTGCCGCGCATCATCCCGGTTTCGAAGGCGGTGCAGATGATGACGACCGGCAACCCGATCGGCGCCGAGGAGGCGATGCAGCTCGGCCTGGTCGACGAAGTGGTGCCGGGCGAGCTGCTCGAGGCCGCGGTCGCGTACGCCAACCGGCTGGTGAAGGAGAAGAAGCCGCTCAAGCGCATCCGCGACATCCAGGCGAAGGCCGATGTGGACTTCAAGAAAGTGCGCGAGGAAGTCGCGAAGAGCTCGCGCGGCTATCCGGCCCCGCTCGAGATCGTCACGTGCGTCGAGGCTGCGGTCACCAAGCCCTTCGAAGAGGGACGCAAAGTCGAGCGCGAACGGTTCGCTCATCTCGTGCAGACCCCCGAATCGGCGGCGCTGCGCCATGCGTTCTTCGCCGAGCGCCAGACGACCAAGATCCCGGACGTGCCCGAATCGACCGCGACGCGCGAGATCGGAAAAGCCGCCGTCATCGGCGCCGGCACGATGGGTGGCGGCATCACGATGAGCTTCGCCAACGCCGGCATCCCGGTGACGATGATCGACACCACCGAGGAGGCGCTCAACCGCGGCATGGAAACCATCCGGAAGAACTACGCCGCCACGGTCTCCAAGGGCCGGCTCGCCCAGTCGGAGATGGACAAGCGCATGAAGCTCATCCATCCCAACCTGAACCTCGGAAAGAGCGCCGACGCCGACATCGTCATCGAGGCGGTGTTCGAGCGCATGGACATCAAGCAGGACCTGTTCCGCAAGCTGGACGGCATCGTGCAGCAGGGTGCGATCCTCGCGACGAACACCTCCACGCTCGACGTCGACAAGATCGCGGCCGCGACGCATCGGCCGCAGGACGTGATCGGCACGCATTTCTTCTCGCCGGCGAACGTGATGCGCCTCCTGGAAGTCGTGCGCGGCAAGAAGACCGCCAAGGACGTGCTGGCGACGACGATGAAGCTCGGCAAAGCGCTGAAGAAGGTGCCCGTGGTCTCGGGCGTCTGCGACGGCTTCATCGGCAACCGCATGCTCGAGAAGTACGTCCAGCAATCGCTCTTCCTGCTGGATGAGGGCGCCTCGCCCCAGCAAATCGACGGCGCGCTCCAGAAGTGGGGCCTCGCCATGGGGCCGTTCACGATGTACGACATGGCGGGCAACGACATCGGCTTCGAGATCCGGAAGCGCCGCGCAAAGGAGCGCCCGGATTTTGTCTACGGAAAATTCGCCGACCGCATCGCCGAGAAAGGCTGGTTCGGCCAGAAGACGGGGCGCGGCTGGTACCGCTACGAGCCGGGCAACCGCAAACCCATTCCCGATGCCGAGGTCGACCAGATGCTCGCCGCCTACCGGAAGGAAATGGGCTTCAAGACTCGCCCGATCGCCGACGACGAGATCATCGAGCGCTGCATCTACGCGCTTGCCAACGAAGGCGCGCACATCCTCGAGGAAGGCATCGCGCTGCGAGCGTCAGACATCGACATGGTCTATCTCACCGGCTACGGCTTTCCGCCCTACCGCGGCGGGCCGATGTTCTACGCCGACACGGTGGGCCTTGCCAAGGTGCTCGCCGCGATCGAGCGCTTCCAGAAGGGCTACCACGGCGAGCAGTGGAAGCCGGCAGCGCTGCTCGTCAAACTCGCAAAGGAAGGCAGGAGGTTCAATGACTGAAGCAGTGATCGTTTCGACCGCACGCACGGCGCTGTGCAAAAGCTGGAAGGGCGCGCTCAACAACACGCATGGCGCCAAGATGGGCGGCCACGTAGTGCACGCCGCGCTCGAGCGGGCGAAAGTCGACCCGCAGGAAGTGGACGACGTGATCATCGGCTGCGCGAATCCCGAAGGCGCGACCGGCTGGAACATCGCCCGCCAGATCGCGGTGCGCGCGGGGCTGCCGCAGACGGTGCCGGGGATGACGGTGAACCGGTTCTGCTCCTCGGGCCTGCAGACCATCGCGCTCGCCTCGCAGCGCATCCTCGCGGGCGAAGGCGACATCTACATCGCGGGCGGCGTCGAGTCGATCTCGCTCGTGCAGAACGAGATGAACAAGCACCACTTCCAGGATGAATGGCTGCACCGCCACCACGCCGAGATCTACTGGCCGATGCTGCAGACCGCGGAGTACGTGGCTCGCAAGTACGAGATCACGCGCGAGGACCAGGACCGCTACGGCGTGCAAAGCCAGAACCGCGCGGCGAAAGCGCGCGCCGAGGGAAAGTTCAAGGACGAGATCGTGCCGCTCACCACCAAGATGAAGGTGGTCGACAAGGCGACCGGCACGGAAACGATGAAGGAAGTGACCGCAGCGGAAGACGAAGGCATCCGCCCGGACACGACCTATGAAGGCGTCTCGCAGATCAAGCCGGCGATCGAAGGCGGCTGCATCGCCGCCGGCAACGCGAGCCAGTTCTCCGACGGCGCCTCCGCCGCGGTCGTCATGAGCGACAGCGAGGCGGCGCGCCATGGCCTCAAGCCCCTCGGCATCTTCCGCGGCTTCGCCGTCGCCGGCTGCGATCCGCGCGAGATGGGCATCGGCCCGGTCTTCGCCGTCCCCAAATTGCTGGAACACACCGGGAAGAAAGTGAGCGACATCGACCTCTGGGAGCTGAACGAGGCCTTCGCGGTGCAGGTGATCTACTGCCGCGACCGCATCGGCATCCCGGACGAGCGGCTGAATGTGAACGGCGGCGCGATCGCCGTGGGGCACCCCTACGGCATGTCGGGCGCGCGCCTCGTCGGCCACGCCCTCATCGAAGGGCGCCGGCGCCGCGCCAAACACGTCGTCGTCACCATGTGTATCGGCGGCGGCATGGGCGCCGCCGGGCTCTTCGAGGTGGTGAACTAGTAGTCAGGCCGGACTCTCCGGCCCGCGCCGTCCGCGTAACACTTCGGTACGCACAATGCCCCTCATCACGAACGAGGGGATTGCGATGCAACCCGAAGAGCTGCTCGAGGACGAGATCGATTTCGAGGACGCGGACTACGCCGACGGCGAGGACTGGGACGAGGAAGCGCTCGGCCTCGACGGCGCCGAGCTCGACTCCGACTCCATAGCCAGGGAAATCGGCGTCCGGCCTTAATTCCGGACAACGTCCTTAATTCTTAGCGGACCGGCAGCGTAAAGCTGAAGGTCGAGCCCTTCCCGGGCAGGCTGTCCACGCGGATCGCCCCGCCGTGGAGTTCTACGAATTTCTTCGTCAGTGCGAGCCCGAGGCCCGTGCCTTCCGCCTTGCGGGTGTAGTCCCGCCCCACCTGCTTGAACTCCTCGAAGAGCACACCCTGATCCTCGGGGGCGATGCCGATGCCGGTGTCGCGCACTGCGATCTCGACGTTTGCCGTATCCAGCTTCGCGCTCACATCGACCCGCCCGCCATCGGGCGTGAACTTCACGGCGTTTGACAAGAGATTCAACAGGATCTGCTTCACCTTGCGCTCATCGGCCTGGAACTCCCCAAGCCGCGCATCGACCTCGGCGGCGAGCTGGATGCCATGGCGCTGGGCGCGCTCGCGGATGAGCGTCATCGCGTTCGAGATCGCCGTGGGCAGATGGAAGCGGGAGAGCTCCAGCTCCATCCGCCCGGCCTCGATCTTCGATAGGTCGAGGATGTCGTTGATGAGCGAGAGCAGGTGCCGCCCGGATTCGTGGATGTCCTTGAGGTAATCCGCCTGCTTCTCGTTCACCTCGCCGAACATCTGGTCGATCAGCACCTCGGAGAAGCCGATGATGGCGTTGAGCGGCGTGCGCAGCTCGTGCGACATGTTGGCGAGGAACTCCGACTTGTGCTTGTTCGCCACCTCGAGCTGGGCGCTCTTCTCCTGGATCTCCTTGAAGAGCCGGACGTTCTCAATGGCAATCACGGCCTGGTCGGCGAATACCTTGACGAGCTCAATTTGCTTGTCAGTAAAGGGCCGGGGAGCACCAACGCGAGAAAGACTGAGCACGCCTACCGCCGCGCCGTCCCGCAGCATCGGCACTGCGAGAATGCTGCGGAAGCCGCCGGCGCCGGCAATGTCGTGTCTCTTGTATTCCGGGTCGGCGAGCACATCGGGAATATGCACAGTTACGCCGTCTACGAGCGCCCGCCCAGCCGCCGACGTCCTGTCGACCGCGATGGGCGCACGCGCGAAGACGTCGCGACTGACTCCTGGAGCTTGTTGGATTCCGTCCGGCACGACGAATGCCTCCGGAACATAGGCGCCGCGATCGTCGGGACGGAAGATGAATCCCCGGTCCGCATCACAAAGCCGGCGAGCATTAGCGAGGACAATCTCTAGGACGGGTTGAAGGTTGTATGTGGTGCGGCTGATGACCTTGAGGATTTCGCTCGTGGCGGTTTGCTGTTCGAGCGATTCGCCGAGATCATTGTTCCGCGCTTGGAGCTCGTTGAAGAGGCGCACGTTCTCGATGGCGATGACCGCTTGATCGGCGAACGTTGTAAGAAGATCGAGCTCATGTTCTGTAAAGCTCCCCGGCTTGGCCCGCGCAACATTTATTAATCCGATTACCTCTCCATCGCGCAACATCGGAATGAAGAAAGCGCTTCGCCAGCCGCGAGAGAGCGCTACAGCGCGCCCCTCATCGGTCATGGTTGGGTCTACTCTCGCGTCGCTAATGTGCGCTGGCTTTTTAGACTTGATTGCTCTGCCAATGGGCGCGCCTTCTGGTATGCGGCGCGGATAAAAACGGCGCGCTGCATCATCTCCGTCCGGATCTGTCGTCGTAAGAGCCGACAGGTGCACCATATCGCCCTCCACGCGCAAGACCGCAGCCGACATTCCATTTATCAAGCTCACCGCGCTTTTTGCTATCGCATCGAGGACCGGTTGAACATCCGATGGCGATGCGGCGATGACCTTAAGAATTTCGGCCGTCGCCGTCTGCCGCTCAAGCGCTTCCTTCGTCTCGTTGAAGAGCCGCACGTTCTCGATCGCGATCACCGCCTGGTCGGCGAATGTCTTGATGAGCTGAATGTGGTGCTCTGACCAGGGTCCGGGGGTCACGCGCGTCACATGGATCAGGCCGACGGGTGTTCCCTCGCGCAACAGCGGCACATAAAGAATGCTTCTGTATCCCCGAACGCGCGCAACTTCGCGGGATCTTCCAATGCTCGGGTCAGCTTCGGTATCACTGGTGTATTGCGGCAACCTTGTCCGTATGGCTTGTTCAATGATCGGACGGTCATGGATGGCGAGTGGGAACAGACTCTTCAGCGCGTCATCGGCGGGCCCGCTCACCGTCGTGAAAGCGGCGAGGTGAAGCTTGTCGTCGACCATGCGCGATACGATGCACGAATACCCGCCGACCAGCCGCAGCGCGCTGTTCACTATCGCATCGAACACCGGCTGCACGCTATCCGGCGAGCTCGATATGACCCCCAGGATTTCGGCGGTAGCAGTCTGCCGCTCGAGCGCTTCCTTCGTCTCGTTGAAGAGCCGCACGTTCTCGATCGCGATCGCGGCCTGGTCAGCGAAGGTCTGCAGCAGATCTACCTGCCGCTGCGGTGTCTCGCCAGGCTCGCGCCAGCAGACCACCATCGCACCGACCGGCTCGCCTTCCCGCAGCATGGGCACGCCGAGCATGCGGCGCCAGTGCCCCGTGATGGCCGAAGTCGGGTCGTAGTGCGGATCAGCAGCCGCGTCGGGCAGCGTGACGATCGAGCGCGAAAGGATGGTGCGGCCACTCATCAGCTTGTCGCTCGGCGGCGAGGGATAGATGTTGGCAAAGTAGTCCTTCGCCTCCTGCGTCCAGTTGTAGGTCGCGCCGAGGTGCACCTGCTTGCCGTCAAAGGGAAATACGGCTGCGATCTCCGCTCCGCAGAGGTTCACAGCGCTCCCGAGGATGGCGTCGAACACCGGGTCGACGTCAGTCGGCGAGCCGCTGATAACCTTGAGAACCTCCGCCGTTGCCGTCTGGCGCTCGAGCGCCTCCTTCGTCTCATTGAAGAGACGCACGTTCTCGATCGCGATCACCGCCTGGTCGGCGAACGTCTTGAGGAGACCGATCTCCTGCTCGGTGAAGCCTCCGGGCGCGACGCGGCTCAAGGTGATCATTCCGATCACCACGCCATCGTGCAGCATCGGCACCGCGACGTTGGAGCGCCATCCCCGCACCCGAGCCGTGTCCCGGATCAAGCGCGGGATGCCCTTTGCCTCCGAGTCGAGGATCTGCCTGGGGGCGCGGGCGTGCAGCGCTTCGCCCACGAACGGAATGTCCCTTGCGGCTTGCACCTTGCCGAGCACGCCAAGCACCGCCGCCCCGGAGCCCGGCAGCCCTCCACTCACGGCCACGGCGCGCATTTCCTCGCCCTCGACGCGCCAGATGATCACGCTCCAGCCTTGGAGAAGTCGCAGCGAGCTCTCGGCTATCGCGTCGAATACCGGCTGGACATCCTTGGTGGAACGGCTGATGACTTGCAGGATGTCGGCGGTCGCCGTTTGCCGGCCAAGCGCACTGGACAGTTCATCGGTCCTGCGCTGCAGGTCGAGCTGCGCGCGTTTCAAGTCAGTGATGTCTCCGGTCGAGCCGATCATGCGGACCGCGCGTCCGTTTTCGTTCCGCGTTGCGATGCCGTGCTGCCGCGCCCAGCGCCAGCTGCCGTCCTTCGCGCGGTAACGGTAGTCGCATTCGAAACGCTCGGTGCGGCCCTTGAAATGCGCTATCAGCGCAGCGTCGTAGCGCGGGAGGTCTTCCGGATGAATGCGATCGCGCCAACCTTGGACGTTCCAATTGTCCTTGGGTGAGTAGCCGAGCGCGGCGTAGACCCGCTCGGAGTAGTAGACCGCGTCCTCGGCGATGTTCCAGTCGTACACCCCCTCGTTGATGGCGCGCATCGCGGTGTCGTAGCGCTCATCGCTCGCGCGAGCCGCCGCCTCCGCGTTCTTCAGATCGGTGATGTCGCCGATGGAGCCGACCAGGCGAATGGCTCGACCCTTCGCGTCCCGGACCGCCATGCCGCGCTGCCGTGCCCAGCGCCAGGCGTTCTTGCGCGCCCTATAGCGATGATCGATTTCGAAGGTCGGCGTCTCGCCTTTCGCGTGCGCCACGAAGGCGGCGAGATAGGCCTTGAGGTCGTCCGGGTGGATGCGGTTGCGCCAGTCGGCTGCAGTCTTGAGCTGGCTCTTCGGCACGTCGAGCACTTCATAGATGCGCGACGAGTAGTAGATCTTGTCGGCCGCGATGTCGTAGTCGTACACGCCCTCGTTGATCGCGCGCATGACGAGGTCGAGGTGCTCGCCCGGTTCGCGCAACGGCGCCTCGGGCTGCTTGGCGCCGCGCAATCCCGCCAATGCGGTCTTCGGCTTCTTCTTGCGGACTTGCCCCATCGCCGCTTTACGCCTCGGGAAGGATCTTGCGTATCAACGCAAGGAGGTCGCGCGGGCTGTAGGGCTTCGCGAGATAGGCGGTCGCACCGGCCTCCTTCGCCTTCACGTCGTCGCCCGAAAGCGCGAACGAAGTGATCGTGACGATCGGCGTCGTGGCCGTAGCCGCTTCCGCGCGCAGCTTGCGCGTGGCGTCCAGGCCGGACATCTTGGGGAGCTGGATATCCATGAGGATGAGATCGGGTCGCGCCTCGAGCGCCTTCGCCACGCCCGCTTCGCCGTCGTAAGCTTCGATGAGCTTGTAGGTCGTGCGCTTCAGGAGGTCGCGCACGATCTGGCGGTTCATCTCGTTGTCCTCGACATAGAGGATCGTCTTTCCGCTCATTGGGCCACCCTCAGCGGCACCTCGAAAATGAAGGTCGAGCCCCTGCCGAGCTCGCTTTCCACCCAGATGCGGCCGCCGTGCATCTCGATGAACTTCTTCGTAATGGAGAGGCCGAGCCCGGTGCCGCCGTACTCGGAGGCAATGGTGGCGTCGGTCTGCTTGAACTCGGTGAAGAGGCTGCCGATCTTCTCGGGCGGGATGCCGATGCCGGTGTCGCATACGCTGTAGCGCAACCGCCCATCCTGCTCCGCGACCGCGATCTCGACCTTGCCGCTCTTCGTGAACTTGAGCGAGTTGCCGGCGAGATTCATCAGGCATTGCGAGATGCGCCCGGCGTCGCCGTAAGCGAGCGGCAGATCGGATGGCACGCTCGCCACGAACTCGAGGCCCTTGTCCGCCGCGAGCGGCTTGAGCGTCGAATGCACCGTGTTCACCGCCTCGTGCACCGCATACTCGGCAAGCGCGAGCTCCATGCGCCCGGCCTCGATCTTCGCGAGGTCGAGCACGTTGTTGATGAGGCGCAGCAGGTGCTTGCCGCTGGTTTGTATGTTCTGCAGCGGATCCTTCATGTCGACCGGCACATCGCCGTAGATCTGGTCGAGGATCATCTCGTTGAAGCCGAGGATCGCGTTGAGCGGCGTGCGCAGCTCGTGGCTCATGCTCGCAAGGAACGCCGACTTATGCTGGCTCGCCACCTCGAGCTGCTTGCCCTTTTCCGCGATCTCGCGGTAGAGGCGCGCGTTCTGGATCGCCATCGCCGATTGCGTGCCGAAGGTCTTCAGCACTTCGACCACCTCAGGCGCGAAGGCGCCCGCCTGCTTGCGCAGCATCATGAGCACGCCGACAATCTGCCTTTCGCGGAGCAGCGGGACTGCGAGCACCGCCCGGTAACCGAATGGATCGAGCAGCTCGCGCAGCCGCGCCGGATAGTCGGGCGCATGGGTATCGGGCACCTGCTCCGGCTCGCGCGTCAGCACGGTCCTGCCGATGGCACCCTCTCCGGTGCGGATTTCGTTGGCCCGGAGCTGCGCAATGCCGGTGTCGTCGACGTTCTCCCACGCCCGCAGCTCGAACTGCGCCGTTGGCTCGTCGTATTCGTAAATGACCCCTGCGTCGAGGCCAGTGAGCTCCACGGCACGCGAGGCTATGGTCTTCAGTACGGTCTCTACGTCGAGCGTCGAGCTGATGGCCCGTCCAACCTCGCCAAGCGCTGTGAGCTGTCCGACCGAATTAGTGAGAGCGTCGGTACGCTGCTGGAGCTCTTTGAACAGGCGAACGTTCTCGATCGCGATTACCGCCTGATCGGCGAAGGATTGCGCCAGGGCGATTTCACTCTCGCTGAATGCGCCTGATGTGGATCGCAGGAACCCCAGCACGCCGAAGCACTCGTCCCCGCGGATAAGCGGAGCCATGAGCGACGAAGCAACGCCGGACGCGTGGATGCGTTGCTCGTGCGGCGGCAACGCGATTGCCGACCAGTCGGGCAGATGCAGCAACCGCTTCTCGACGAATACACGCGACGGGAAATTAGCGGCCGGATCGATCGGAATCGGCCCGTGCGCGGCTGACGATCCAGCTGGGTGGACCGCAACGGCTTTGAAGTCATCTTCGCTTCTCAGGAGGATCGACGCACGGGAACAGGCCAATAGTCCCTGGGCTGTGCTCACGATGGCTTCGAAGACCGGCTGCACATCCGACGGCGACCGGCTGATGACCCGCAGGACCTCTGCCGTGGCGGTCTGGCGCGCCAGCGCCTCCTTGGTTTCGTTGAATAGCCGCACGTTCTCGATAGCGATCACCGCCTGATCGGCGAAGGTCTTCAGCAACGCCACTTGCGTCGAGTTGAGGCTGCCGGGGGTTTGGCGCGTGACCGCAATGGCGCCGATCGGCTCTCCATCCCGCAGCATCGCCGTGGCAGCGATAGAGCGATAGCCGCGCGCCTTGGAAACCTCGCGCATGCTGGAGCTCTCGTCGATCGCAGTGTCAGCGCTCTCGACGAAGCCGCGCGTCAGGATGGCGCGGCCAAGTATCAGGTCGCGTGACAGCGGCGCAGGGAAGAGCGCGCGTACTGCGGCGTCGCTTTCGGGTGTTGCTCCGCTAACCGCCGCGAGGTGGATCTGCTTGCCATCGAAGCGCGATACCGCTACGGACCAGGCGCCGAATACCTTCATCGCGCTCTCTGCGATGGCATCGAACACCGGCTGTGCGTCGGTGAGCGAGCCGCTGATCACCTTGAGGATCTCCGCCGTCGCCGTCTGCCGCTCGAGCGCCTCCTTCGTTTCGTTGAAGAGACGCACGTTCTCGAGGGCGATCACCGCCTGGTCGGCGAACGTCTTGAGCAGAGCGATATAGGAGTCGGCGAATTTCCCGGGCTCGCGCCGGGAGACGGCGATCGAACCGATCGGCGTGCCTTCGCGCAACATCGGCACGGCGAGCGCGCCGCGGTAGCCGACGGCGCGCGCGCGCTCCTTGGCTGCCTCGGAGTAATCCGTCTCCTCGACGTCCTCGATGCTGACGACTGCGGCGTTGATGATCGCTTGCGCACCGGGGTTCTCGTGGCTCGGGGGCTGCGGATAGGCGCGCCTGAAGAGCGGCTCGACGTCTGGGCCGATATTGCAGAATGCGCCGACGTCGACGAGACGACCGTCGTAGCGGAACAGCGCGCCTGCGGCTCCATCGCAGAGGCGCACGGCGTTCCGGATGATGGTGTCGAACACCGGCTGGACGTCGGTGGGCGAGCTGCTGATGACTTTTAGAATCTCGCCCGTCGCCGTCTGCTGCTCGAGCGCTTCCGTGAGGTCTTTGTTGCGGGTCTCGATCTCGCGGAAAAGGCGCACGTTCTCGATCGCGATCACCGCCTGATCGGCGAACGTCCTCAGCAGTTCAACCTGATGCGGCGCGAACGATCCGGTCTCGCGGCGCGTGACGCTGATCGCGCCCATCACCTCGCGCCCGCGCATCATCGGCACCATGATGCGGCTGCGCCAGCCGCGCGCCCGCGCCATCTCCCGCACAGTCAGATGGCCTACGGTCTCGATGTCGGCCACGATTTCCGGCTCGCCGGTTTCAGATATCTGCCGCAGCAGCGGGCTGTCGGAGAGCGGTGCCGGATAGAGTTGCCGCAGCGCCTGGTCTCCGTCCGGGTTGGTAGAAGTAATAGACGCGAGGTGGGCAGTCCCTTCGCTAAAGCGGAACACCGCGGTCGAGAAGCCCCCGACAAGCTTCATGGCGCTTGAAGCTATCGCATCGAACACGGGCTGCACGTCGGACGGCGAGCCAGCGATCACCTTGAGGATCTCCGCTGTGGCCGTTTGGCGCTCGAGCGCTTCCTTCGTCTCGTTGAGCAGGCGCACGTTCTCGATGGCGATCACCGCCTGGTCGGCAAAGGTCTGGATCAGCGCGATCTCCTTGTCGGAGAACGGCGCAACCTCCGGCCGCCCCACGTTGATCGCGCCTATAGCCACCCCCTCTCGCAGCATCGGCACGCTCAGCATCGTGCGGTAGCGCACTTTGCGGGCGGCCTCACGGATCACTTCGCTAATGCCCGCTTCGGTCTCGATGTCCTCGATGTGAGCCACCGCGCGATCGAGGATCGCTCGTCCGGCGGCGTTGACGGTCCTCGAGGGCGGCATGGGAAAAGCGCGATCGAACGCGGCCGCCGCCTGCTGGCCGAGATTGTGATGCGCGACCAGGTGCATCAGCCTGCCGTCGAAGCGGATGACGGCGCTGAAGACGGCGTTGCACACCCGCACCGCGCTCGCGGCGATCGCGTCGAAGACCGGCTGCACGTCGGACGGCGAAGCTGCGATGACCTTCAGTATCTCGGCGGTGGCCGTCTGGCGCTCGAGCGATTCCTTCGTCTCGTTGAAGAGGCGAGTGTTCTCAATCGCGATCACGGCTTGGGAAGCGAAGGACTGAAGAAGGCGCAGCTCTTCGGGCGAGCTGACGTGTGGGTCGCGCCGATTCACCACGATGAGTCCTATCGCCTCTTCGCCACGGAGCATCGGCACAACAGCATTGCTGCGGATGCCCGCTGCTCGGCAGAACGCCAGCATCTCGCCGGTGAATTCAAGCTCGGTGTCAGTCCAAGAGGCGGTTTCGCGCATTTCGATAACGCGCGCAAAGCCCGCGCGCTTGCGCGCGAATTCGGGGAGCGTCATCGGATACGCTTTCTGAGCCGACGCGTAATCCTCCGAGCCGGGCAGGGTAGCCATTGCACGCATGCGTGCCTCGCCGTCCTCGATGAGGATTACGCCGCAGGACGAACCCGCCAGTAATTGACGGGCATTAGCTGCGATTGTGTCGAGAACGGGTTGGACGTCGGTCGTCGACTTGCTGATGACGTTCAGGATCTCGCTGGTGGCCGTCTGTTGCTCCAGCGTCTTGCGCAGGCTCGAATTCGTCGCCTGCAATTCGGTGAACAGCCGCGTGTTTTCGATTGCGATCACCGCCTGGCTGGCGAACGTCTGCACGAGGCCGATTTGCTTCTCGGTGAAGGGCCGCACTTCCGACCGGTAAACCGAGATGAAGCCGAGGACTTTGTCGTCCTTGATCAGGGGAACCGCGCAATAGCTACGCGCACCGCCGAGTTCGACGAATCCGGTCGCTTGCGCGCCGCCCGAGCGGTAGGCGTCCGTCTCGCGCATGTCGGCAAACTGAAGAGGTTTGCGCTCCCGGATCATCCGGGCCATCGTGACCGTCGGCTCGTAGGCGCCGCGGTCGAAAACCCACTTCGCGAACTTGGCGTTGCCGCCGCGCTGCGCCACGGTGCGCAGGTGGCTGCCGTCGTAGAGATTCAGCACGCCGAGATGCGCGCCGCAGAGTCGCGTCGCGTTCTCGAGGATCGCGCCGAACACCGGCCGCAAGTCAGTCGGCGAGGCGCTGATGACGCCGAGGATCTCGCTACTGGCAGTCTGCTGATCGAGCGCCTCCTTCGTCTCATTGAAGAGCCGCGCGTTCTCGATGGCGATCACCGCCTGGTCGGCGAAGGTGCGCACGAGCTCGATCTGCGCCTCGCTGAACGGGCGTTTTTCGGTGCGGCGTACCACGATGACGCCGAGCGCCTTCTTTCCCTCCATGAGCGGGGTGACCAGCACAGTGCGCATGCCGACGCGCCTAGCCTGGGCAGCCCCTTCGGGAAAGCGCTTGGTTTCGGCCTGGTGGTCGACGATATGGAACTGGCGCCCCTCGAGGATCGCGGTATCCGATACGCGTGCGCGCGTGAGCTTCCATTTCTCGTCCATCGCCCGCGGCATCGGAATCGAGCCGTGGTGCGCGACATAGCGGCCCATGTCGCCGTCGCGCAGCTCGATCACCGCGTCGTTCGCGTCGCACAGCATTGCCGCCTTTACGGCAATCGCGTCGAACACCGGCTGCAGATCGGTCGGGGAGCTGCTGATCACTCGCAGCACCTCGGCCGTCGCCGTCTGCCGCTCGAGCATTTCCTTGGCCTCGTTGAAGAGCCGCGCGTTCTCGATGGCGATGACCGCCTGGTCGGCGAACGTCTGCAGCAGGCGCACCTGGCTCGGCGGGAAAGGTCCAATCTCTGCGCGTGAGACACCGATCGCGCCGATCGGCGAGCCGTGCAGCATCATGGGGACGGCAAGGAAGCTCCTCGCGCCGATAGCGCGGATAAGACCGCGCGAGACGTCGCGATCCTTTTCCGCGTCCGTGATGTGCACCACGGCGCCTTCCAGCACGGCGCGCGCCGCTGGCGTGTCGCGACCCGGTCGACGAGGGTAGGCCTGAACCGTCGGCACGCTCGCTCCCCGCCGCTCGTTGAACTGGGCGGCGAGGTGGATCATTTCGCCGTCGAAGCGGGTCACGATGACGTGGTTGTCGCCGCAGAGCCGGCTGGCGCGACGCGCGATCATGTCGAAGACCGGCTGGGCGTCGCCGCGCGACGAGGAAACGGCACGCAGGACGTCGGCCGTCGCCTTTTGCTGCTCGAGCGCCTCCTTATAGGCAGCCTGCGCCTGCGCGAGCTTGCTCGCCTTGGGGTCGGCTTTGGATTGCCTCAGGCCCGCGCGCGCTGTGCCCTTCAGGTCTTTCCGCTTGGGCGAGGGCGCGCGCATTGCGAGTTTGGGCTCCGTCCCCTAGCGATTTTTCAGGACGAAGCCGGGCACGGGCTTGGAGAAGCCCTTGAGCTCGAACGGGCCGACGGGATCGAACTCGAAGACGCCGTCGAGCGCGGCCATGGTCTTGCGGTCGGCGAGGATCTGGCCGGCCTTCGCCTCGGCGCAAAGGCGCGCGGCGAGGTTGGTGACGTTGCCGATGGCGGCGTAGTCCCAGCGGCCCTCGAAGCCGATGGCGCCGAGCGTGGCGTAGCCCTGCGCGATGCCGACGCCGAGGCCGAGCTCGAAGCCGCTGCGCTTGTGCCAGTGCTTGCCGATCGGGACGAAGGCTTCCTGCACGGCGAGCGCGGTCTGCATGGCGTGCTCGGCGGGCTTCTCGATCGGCAGCGGGTCGTTGAAAAACACCATCACGGCGTCGCCGGCGAAGCGCTCGATCGTGCCCTGGTGCTCGAGGGCGATCTTGCCGAGCGCGCCGTGGAACGAGCGCAGGAGCTCCATTACCTCCTCGGGCTCGGCGTTGTCGGTGAAGGCGGTGAAGCCGCGCATGTCGAAGAACTCCACCGTGATCTCGCGGCGATGGGTCTTCAGCACCTCGTCGCCTTTTCCGGCCGCGATGGCTTCGGCAAGCGCGGGGGAGAAGAAGCTCTTCAGGCGCGTCAGCCGCTCATCCTGCAGCGCCTTGATGCGCAGGAGCGACCTCACGCGGGCAAAGAGCTCCGGCTGGTTGACCGGCTTCGAGAGGAAGTCGTCGGCGCCGGCCTCGATGCCCTTGATGCGCTCCTGGTGCGGATCGAGCGAGGTGCACATGACGACGGGCAGCAGCGCGGTGGCCGGGTTCTCGCGGATCTTGCGGCACACCTCGTAGCCGTTCAGGCCCGGCATCATCACGTCGAGAAGCACGAGATCCGGAGGCCGCTTCGCGATGCTCTCCAACGCGAGCTCGCCGTTCGCGGCGGTGGTCACCTCGTAGCCTTTGGCCGTGAGGAGATCGCCGAGCAGCTTGATGTTGGCCGGCGTGTCGTCGACAACCAGGATCTTCTGCGCCATTACTTTTTCGCTCCCTCGACGAGCCGCTTCACGGTATCGAGGAACTCCTTCAGGTTGATCGGCTTGCTGACGAAGGCATCGAAGCCGGCGGCGGTGATGGCGCTGCGATCGGTCGGCGTCACCGACGCCGTAAGCGCGACCACGGGGACCTTTGCCGTGCTTGCCTCTGCGCGGATTTGCCTGAAAGCCTCGATGCCGTTGATGCCGGGAAGCTGGATGTCCATCAGCACGAGATCGGGGACATGTTGCTTGGCGAGCGACACGCCTTCCTCGCCGGTCACGGCTTCGAGCGTCTTGTAGCCCTTCGCCTGCAGCACGTCGCGCGCAAGCTTCATGTTCTTTTCGTTGTCTTCGACGATGAGGACTGTGCTCATGGGCCGCCTTAATGCCTGATAGGAAGGGTGATGGTGAAGGTGGAACCTTTGCCGGGCGTGCTGGCGAGGCTGATCTCGCCGCCGTGCAGCTCGACGAAGCGCTTGGTGAGCGCGAGGCCGAGGCCCGTGCCTTCGGCCTTGCGCGTGTAGTCGCGCCCGACCTGCTTGAATTCCTCGAACACCGCTGCCTGGTCCTCCGGCGCGATGCCGATGCCGGTGTCTTGCACAGCGATCGCGACCTTGGTGGTGTCCAGCTTTGCGATCACGTCCACGCGTCCGCCGTCGGGCGTGAACTTCACGGCGTTGGAGAGGAGGTTGAGCAGGATCTGCTTCACCTTGCGCTCGTCGGCCTGGAACTCGCCAAGGCGCGAGTCGACGTCGAGCCCGAGCTGGATGCCGTGGCGCTGCGCGCGCTCGCGGATCAGCGTCATCGCGTTGGAGAGCGCCGTCGGCAGATGGAAGGTCGAGAGATCCAGGTCCATGCGCCCGGCCTCGATCTTCGAAAGGTCGAGGATGTCGTTGATGAGCGAGAGCAAATGCTTGCCCGACTCGTGGATGTCCTTCAGGTAGTCGGCCTGCTTCTCGTTCAGCTCGCCGAACATCTTGTCCATCAGCACTTCCGAGAAGCCGATGATCGCGTTCAACGGCGTGCGCAGCTCGTGCGACATGTTGGCGAGGAAGTCCGACTTGTGCTTGTTCGCCACCTCGAGCTGCGCGCTCTTCTCCTGGATCTCGCGGAAGAGCCGCGCATTCTGGATCGCGATCACCGCCTGGTCGGCGAAAGTCTTGAGCAGCGCGATCTGCTTTTCCGTGAAGGCGCCGGCGGCGGCGCGGGCGACCCAGATCGCGCCAATACCACGCCCCTCGAAGAGCATCGGCGCAAAGATGATGGACCGAAAGTCGGTCGTACGCGAGCCGCGCACGACCTGCGGCGGGGCGCTGCCTTCCCTTACGTCGGGGAAATGCTGGACCTTTTGATCGAGGATCGCGCAGCCGGTGCCGCTCTCGCGCGATAACGGCATCGGGTACATGCGCAACGTTTCCTCTTTGTGCTCGCCCTCGTACGCCGCGAGCACCACCTGATCGTCCGGCGTGGCGAGAGTGACTCCCACCTTGTTGCCTTCGAACAGGCGCTGGCAGCTCTCGAGGATTTTTTCGAACACCGGCTTCGTATCGGCGATGGAACTCGAGATCGCGCCGAGCACCTCGCCCGACGCCTTCTGCTGCTCGAGCGCCTCCTTGGTCTCGTTGAACAGGCGCACGTTCTCGATCGCGATCGCCGCCTGGTTGGCGAAGGTCGTGGCGAGCGCGATCTGCTTGTCGCTGAACGGTCGCACTTCTGTGCGGCGCAGGAACATGGTGCCGAACGGGCGTCCCTCGCGCATGAGCGGCACGGCGAGCATCGACTGCTCGCGCCCGAATTTCTGCGCGAGCTCCCAGGTCATCGGGAACTCGGTCTGCGCGCGCTCCACGTCTCCGATGTGGATCGCCTTGCCTTCCTCGATGGCGCGGCCGGTCAGCGTCCCGGAGCTGAAGGGCAGGCTGTCGGCGCCTTGCAGCTCTTCCGGCCCGTTGAAGGCCATGCGGTGCAGCAGCGCGCCCTCGAGCACATAGATGGCCGCTGCGTTCGCCTCGCACAGCCGCGTCGCGCGCTCGGCCACGGCGTCCAGGACGGGCTTCACGTCGCTCTGCGAGTTCGAAATGACCCTCAGGATCTCCGAGGTGGCGGTCTGCTGGTCGAGCGTCTCCTGCAGCTCGGCGGTACGCTCCTCGACCTTGCGCTCGAGGCCGGCGTACGACTCGCGCAGCTGCGCAGTCATGCGGTTGAACTGGTCGGCGAGCGCTTCGAGCTCGTCGCCGGTCTTGACCGAGATCTGCGACTCGAGGTCGCCGGCGCCGATCCTCTGCGCGCCTTCCTGCAGGACGCTGATCGGGCGCGCCATGCTCCGCGCAAGCCACATGGCGACGAGGGCCGAGAAGAGCAGACCCGCCACGAGGAGCGCGACGGTGCGGAGGACGGTGGCATCGAGCGCCTGGTAGACCTCGGACACGGGCTGCTCGACGAACACTTTCCAGCCGAGCGGCGTCGGTTTCGTTCCGGCAAGCGGCTGTTCTCGCGCCGGCTCGATTGGCGCGAACGCGGTGAGGACATACTTGCCGTTGAGATCCTTGGCGAGCATCGCGAGCGAGTCTTCGGAATCCGGAGCGAGCGCAGCCTTCACCTGCTCGAGGCCTCCCATGTCGGTCTTGCGCAGCACGAGGCCGATGTCGGGATCCGCTACAAGATGGCCGCTGCTGTCGACGACGTAGGCCTTGCCTTTCTGGCCGACCTTGATGCGCGTGACCACATCCCAGATGAACTTCAGGTTCACTTCCGCGACCGTCACCGCCCCTGCCTCGCCACCCGAGCGCACCGCGATCGACATGTACGGCTCGGTCTCTTTGCGGAAGTACACCGGCCCATACCAGGTCTGGCCCGGCCGCGCGTTCTTGAACGCCGGCTCGCCTGACCAGTCGCGCTCCGTGCCCGCCTCGTCCATCTTCAGGCGCGAGACGGAGAGCTGCTCCCGACCTTTGCCGTCGATCTGCGTGATGTCCGTGACGGCGTGCACGACGCGCAGCAGCTTGAGGAACTCGATGCGGCGCTGCTCCAGTCCTTCGACGCCGAGCTGCGGCAGCGCCGCGTAGGCGAGCTGCTGCTCGATCTGAAGCACGAACTGCTCGATGCGCGCGGCGGCCGAGAGCGCCTTCTCGTGCTGCAGGCTCGCCAGCGCGACCTTGTTCTCCTGGTATGAGAAGTAGAGCCCGATGCCGCCGGAAATAAGGAGCGCCCCGCATACCAGCGCGAGGATCAGCAGGAAGTAGCGGCGGAAGAGTCTCCCGCGCTGCACCCGCGTGATATCCGCGTGCTGCTCCTTGATGGCTTCAACGGGCTTCAGAGAGCCCTCCCCTGCGGCTCACTCTATCACCGCAGTGCGCCGGGGGAAGGCCGGGAACTTAACGTCCGGTCAGGGACCGTTGTCGCCGTTGTCCCAGAGGCAGGCCTCGCAGGCCGGCGCCGTCTGCACCTGCGCCTGGACGGCGATGGTGGGGTCCGGGCGGGTCAGCGAGACGGCGACGGCCGCGAGGAGGACGAAAGTCGGAAGAAGCAGCGCTACGAACAGGAGATGCTCGGCAAACCCCGTCAGCGGCGGCAGGCTGAGCTCGGTCTTGGTGATGGTCATGGTGCCCTCCCAGTTCATGCCCACTAGCGTAGGCACTGAGCGCGTTCCGCTCAGCGAACTATGGCTTTCAAGTGATGTGACGAATTCACCCCCGCGTTGACATCCGTGCAGAATCCACTACGTGAAGGACCGTTCCGCCGAGGTGTTGCCGCCGCCGCTTCTCGAGGCTGTCGCCAAGGGCGCCATGGTGCGTCCCTTCCCGAAGAACGCGATCATCGTCAGCGAGGGAGATGAGACCGATTCCCTCTATGTGATCCTCAGCGGCCGTGCCCGGGTGTATGTATCGAGCCCTCAAGGTCGCGAGGTCCAGCTCAACATGATCGGTCCGGGCGAATACTTCGGCGAGGTGACGCTCGACGGGGGGCCGCGCTCGGCGTCGGTGATGGCGACAGAGGATTCCAAGTGCGCGGTGATCAAGCGCACCGAGCTCCTCACCCTGGTCGAAAAGGAACCGCAGTTCGCGCTTCATATGGTGCGCAAGCTCGCAAGCCGCGTGCGCGACCTGACCGAGAACGTGCGCAGCCTCGCGCTGATGGATGTCTATGGGCGCGTGGCGCGGCTGCTCCTCGACCTGGCGGAGGAGCGCGATGGCCGCCTCGTCGTGGACGAGCCGCTCACGCACAAGGACATTGCCTCCCGTGTCGGGGCCTCGCGCGAGATGATCAGCCGGATCTTCTCCGACCTCACCCAGGGCGGGTACGTCGGCAAGGAGAGCGGCAAGCTGGTCATCATGCGGAAACCTCCGCCGCGCTGGTAATTGACGGGTGAATTAGTCACAACCGGGTAGCGCACGAGTTACTCGGTGCTCCGCGGTGCGCCGCGTAGCTTGTGCGCCCATGGACCGCCTCGAAGACCTGCTGCGCCGCATCCGCGATCCGCGTGAGTGCACCGAACTCCTCCTCGATGCGCCCCGCGCCGGCGCGCGCGGCGTGGCGCGCCAGCTCGCCGCGGTCCTTTCTTCTTTACCTGCCGTGCATCGTGAGCTGGGTACGGAACCCGGCCGCCTGGCGGCGGTGGGAGCGCTCGTGCGTCATGTCGGCGGGCTGGAGCTCCTGCTCCTCAGCCTGGCCGAGCAACAAAGGAAGGAGTCGCGTCATGGATTTCTGGGTCGGGGGGCTCGTGGCCGTCGTCCAGCTCGTGCTCGCGGGGTTCGTGATGTGGGGCGGCTGGCTGTGCCTTAGCACCTGGCTGAGGGGAGATGCCCCTGAAACGGGCGCCGCGGCTTCGATGCCGAAGCCGCAAACTTTCGAGCGGGTAGCTACTCTGGTGCTGCTCGCTCTCTTGTGCAGCACGTACGCCGGGCTGCTATGAACTCCGTCCGGCGTGCTCTTCAGTGGCGAAGCTTCTTCAGGCGAAAAGCGGCAACCGGCTGGGCGAACCCTCGGAGGGTGAGCGGACCGACCTGATCGGTGTCCGCCAGGTGCGCGACGTCATGCTCGGCCTGGGCATCGAGGATGATCTCGCCGGCACGCGCGGCCCCGCATAACCGCGCCGCCAGGTTCGGCACGTTGCCGATCGCGGCGTATTCCCAGCGCTGCTCGAAGCCGATGACGCCGAGCGTGGCTTCGCCCTGCGCGATGCCGATGCCGAGGCCGACGTCGTGGCCGAGCTTCGCCCACGCCTGCGAGATCGGCGTGAAGGCCTCCTGCAGCGAGAGCGACATGCGTACCGCGCGCTCCGCGGGCCGGTCGATCGGCAGCGGATCGCTGAAGAAGATCATGACGCCGTCGCCTGCGAAGTGCTCGAGCGTGCCGCCGTATTCGTCGACCGTGCGGCCGAGCGTCACGTGATACGTGCGCAGGAGATCCATCACCTCGTCCGGATCGGCGCGGTCGGTGAAGGCGGTGAAGCCGCGCAGGTCGAGGAACACTGCGGTGATCTCGCGCCGGTGCGGCTCGAGGATCTCCTCGCCGCCCGCAACGATGGCCTCGGCGACCGGCTTGGAGAAGAAACGCTTCAACCTGGAAAGGCGCTCGAGCTGCGCCACCTGGTCGCGCACGCGTTCGGCGAGCTTCTCGTTCAAATCTTTTAGCTCGTCCTGCAGCGCCTTCACGCGGAGCAGCGATCGCACTCGCGCGAAGAGCTCTTCCCAATTGATCGGCTTGGAAAGGAAATCGTCCGCACCGGCTTCCAGGCCCTTGATGCGCTCGCCTTGCGCATCGAGCGACGTGACGAGGATCACCGGCAGGAGCGCCGTTTCCGGCGCGGCGCGCAGGCGCCGGCAAAGGTCGTAGCCGTCGACCCCGGGCATCAGGATGTCCGAGACCACGAGATCCGGATGCACCTCGCGCACCAGCTCGAGCGCCTGCTGGCCATCGAGTGCGGTGTGGACCGCATAGCCGCGCGCCTTCAGCACGCCGGCGAGCATCTCGACGTTCGAGCGCTGATCGTCGACGATCAGGATGCGCGCCGCCATTACCTGGGAAACCGCCTCAAAAGACGATCACGCCGCGGGCGTTGCGGCCGGACTCCAGATCGGTAAACGCCTGCGCCGCCTCGGCGACGTTGTAGCGCCGGGTGATGAGCTCTTCGAGCTTCAGCTCGCCCTTCATGTAGAGCCCAAGCATGCGAGGGAAATCCACTCGCGGCACGCAGGAGCCGAAGTAGCTGCCGGTGATGGTCTTCTCTTCGAAGGGCAGCGTCATCGTACGGAGCGACGTCGAATCGCCCGGCTTCGCCACGCCCACCACGACCGCGAGCCCGCCGCGGCGGATCGCGCGATAGGCTGTGGCGGCGAGCTCGCCCGAGCCGACGCATTCGAAAGCGTAGTCGGGACCGCCGCCGGTGAGCTTCTTCAGCGCCTTGGTCGGATCTTCCTTGGCGGCGAGCAGCACGTCGGTGGCACCGAATCGCTTGGCCATCGCGAGCTTGGGCTCGAGCGTGTCGATGGCGATGATGCGCTCCGCGCCGGCGATGCGCGCACCCTGGATCACCGAAAGCCCGACGCCGCCGCAGCCGAAGACTGCGACGCTCGAGCCCGGTTGCACCTTGGCGGTGTTGAATACGGCGCCGACGCCGGTCGTCACGCCGCAGCCGACGAGCGCGGCGACCTCGAACGGGATCTTCGGGTCGACCTTGACCAGGTTCTCGGCCGAGACCGTGGCGTATTCGGCCATCGCGCCGCAGCCCGAGAAGATGTTCAGCGGCTGTCCTTTGGCATCGCGCACGCGCGGCGTGCCCTCGAGGGGCGTGGTGAGCGCCTTGCCCTGCTCCAGGCACAGCACCGGACGGCCCGAGACGCAGAAGCGGCATTTCCCGCACATGTAGATGAAGGAGAAGATGACGTGATCGCCTTTGGCGAACTCGGCGACGCCTTCGCCCACCTCTTCCACCACGCCCGCCCCTTCGTGCCCGAGCACGAGAGGCAGCGGCAGCGCGATCGTGCCGGTGATCGCGGAGAGGTCCGAATGGCACACGCCGCAGGCGCCGAGGCGCACGAGCACCTCGCCGCGTTTCGGCGCGTCGACGGTGATTTCTTCGACCAGGACCGGCTTATTGTGCTCGCGGCAGAGAACCGCTTTCGCTTTGCGTGCCATAGCGCGGCCAGTATAGCTGGATAAAATATTCGCTCCTGCTCGGAGACCCCCATGTTGATGAAAGACAAACTGTTCATCGGCGGCCAATGGATCGCGCCCGCCGGCCGCGAAACGATCGACGTGCATAACGCGGGCAACGGCGAGGTCATGGGGCGTATTCCCGCCGCGGGCGAGAAGGAAGTGGACGCTGCGGTGCGCGCGGCGCGCAGCGCCTTCGACGCATGGGCGGCGACGCCGCCGGCGACGCGCGCCGACTACCTGCAGAAGATCTCCGACGGCCTGAAAGCGCGCTCCGACGAGCTCGCGAAGACGATCGCCCAGGAAGTGGGCATGCCGCTCAAGATGGCGGGCCGCATCCAGGCAGGGCTGCCGATCGCGAACTTTGCCAACTACGCGAAACTCGTGCGCGAGTTCCAGTGGGAGCAGAAAGTCGGCAATTCGCTCGTCGTGCGCGAGCCGGTCGGCGTCGTCGCGGCGATCACGCCGTGGAACTATCCGCTGCACCAGATCACGCTCAAGCTCGCCCCGGCGCTCGGCGCCGGCTGCACGGTGGTGCTCAAGCCCTCCGAGGTGGCGCCGTTCAACGCGTTCATCCTCGCCGAGGTGATCGAGCAGGCCGGCCTGCCGAAAGGCGTCTTCAATCTCGTGACGGGCTACGGGGCGAGCGCGGGCGAAGCGCTGGTCAAGCATGCCGGCGTCGACATGATTTCATTCACGGGCTCGACCCGCGCAGGCAAGCGCATTTCAGAACTGGCTTCGCAGTCAATCAAGCGCGTGGCGCTGGAGCTCGGCGGCAAGAGCGCCTCGGTCATCCTCGACGATGCGGACCTGCCGACCGCGGTGAAGAGCACGGTCAACGGCTGCTATCTCAACTCGGGGCAGACGTGCACCGCGCTCACGCGAATGCTGGTGCCCGCGTCGAAGTACGACGAAGCGGCGAAGCTCGCTGCCGACGTCGCCAAAGGCTTTACCGTGGGCGATCCACTGGCCGAGACGACCAAGCTCGGGCCGCTCAGCTCCCAGGCGCAGCTCGAGCGGGTGCGCTCGTACATCAAGAAAGGCCAGGCCGAAGGCGCCGAGCTCGTCGCGGGCGGCGCCGAGGCGCCGGAGGGCGTGCCGCAGGGCGGCTACTACGTCCGCCCCACGGTGTTTGGCAAGGTCAAGAACAGCATGACCATCGCCCAGGAAGAGATTTTTGGGCCGGTGCTTTCCATCATTCCCTACGGCGACGAGGACGAGGCGGTGCGCATCGCGAACGACACCGTCTATGGCCTCGCCGGCGCGGTATGGTCGAAGGACGAGGCCCGCGCGCAGCGCGTCGCGCGCCGCATTCGCGCCGGCCAGATCGACATCAACGGCGGCGCCTTCAACATGAATGCGCCGTTCGGCGGCTTCAAGCAGTCGGGCCATGGGCGCGAGGCGGGCGTCTACGGGCTGGAGGAATTCCTGGAGTACAAGTCGCTACAGCTCAAAGGATGAATGCGCCAGCTTGAGCGGCGGCTGAGGCTCGCCACGGGCCTCATCATTGCCTGCTTCGTCGTCGGGCATTTCCTGAATCACTCGCTCGGCGTCGTGTCGATCGACGCCATGGACCGGTTGCGCGCGGTGCTCGCGGCATGGTGGCGCAGCGCGCCGGGCACCGTCCTCCTGTATGGCTCGCTGCTCACTCATTTCGCGCTGGCGCTCGTCTCGCTCTACCGTAGGACGACGCTGCGCATGCCGGCCTGGGAAGCAACCCAGCTCGTCCTCGGCCTCGCGATTCCACCGCTTCTCATCGCGCACATCGTCGGAACGCGGTTCTACTGGCTGCTCCTCGGGCACAACATCAACTACGAGCGCATGGTCGGCGTGCTGTGGTCGGACCCATGGTCGGCCGCGCGGCAGTCGATCCTGCTTCTCATCGCCTGGACGCATTTCTGCTTCGGCATGCATTACTGGCTGCGATTGAAGCGCTGGTACGAGACGGCGCTGCCTTCGCTCTTCGCCGCGGCGCTGTTAATCCCGGCGCTCGCGCTCGCCGGCTTTGCCGCCGCCGGCAACGAGCTCTGGCCGGCGGTGGAGCGCGTGGGCGGCATGCAGAAATACAACCTCGACCTCGCCGGCATGAAGCCGATCGAGCGCGAGCGGATGCTCGAGTGGCGCCAGGGGCTCGAGCTCGCGTTCTGGGCGCTCCTCGGCGCGACGCTCCTCGCTCGCTGGCTGCGCACGCGCATCGGCGGCACCTATGAGCTGCGCCACGCCTCGGGGCGCGTGATCACCGCGCCGATCGGCCGCAGCATCCTGGAGGCGGTGCGCGACGCGGGGCTGCCGCATGCTTCGGTATGCGGCGGCCGGGCCCGCTGCACGACCTGCCGCGTGCGCATTGGCGACGGTCTTGCGGCGCTCGCGCCGCCGGCCGCGATGGAAGCACAGGCGCTCGCGCGCATCGAGGCCCCGCCGAACGTGCGGCTCGCCTGCCAGACGCGGCCGCGCCACGACGTCTCGGTCATTCCGCTCCTGCCTCCAGGCGCCGACGCAACCGCGGCGCGTCGGCCGGGCACGGCGCGCGAACGCGAACGCCAGGTGGTGGCGATGTTCGTCGACCTGCGCGGCTCGACGCGCATCGCCGAATCGCGCCTGCCCTACGACGTCGTCTTCATCATGAACCAGTTCTTCGCCGAGATGTATGCGGCGCTGCGCGCGACGAACGGCTACTACGCCCAGTTCCGAGGCGATGGCCTGCTCGCGCTGTACGGGCTGGAAGGCGACCTCGCCTCGGCGTGCCGCGACGCGATGCGCGGCGCCGCCGAGATGCAACGCCGCATCGAGCGGCTCTCGAAGAGCCTCAGCGCGGAGCTCGCCGAGCCGCTCAAGATCGGCATCGGCGCGCACGCCGGCGTGGCGATCGTCGGCACCATGGGCCCGCCGGAGGCGCCGATCTACTCGGCGATCGGCGACAACGTCAACATCGCCGCGCGCTTCGAGGGTATGACCAAGGCATACGGCTGCGTCATGGTGGTCTCCGCCGACACGCTTGCGCAGGCAGGACTCGATCCCCGCGGCGCGCCGGTGCATCGGGTAAGAGTGCGCGGCCGCAACGAGCGGGTGACCGTCTACGCCGTCGCCGATCCCCGCCAGCTCTTTAATTAAGGACGTTGTCCGGAATTACCGGGGACCTTCGCGGTACGGGCGGCCGGCGGCGTAGAGCGCGAGGCGATCGCGGGCTTCTTTGCCGAAGCGCTTGTCGAACTCCGGCGAGTCGAGAGCCTTTTGCTGCAAGCGGATCGCCTCTGCGAATTCGCCGGCCTCGGCGTGCGCCGCCGCAAGCGTGTCGACGAAGTTGGGCTCCTGGTAGCGCGTGAGCTCGCACGCGGTCAACGCGAGCTCCTTCGCGCGCGGCGCGTTGCGCAGCGCGTCCTGGGTCGACGTGGCGAGGATCCAGGCGAGCGTGTTGTAGACCTCGGCGTCGCGGCTGCCGGAGGCAAGCGCCCGGTCGAGATCCTCCACGGCCGCCTGGTGCGCGCCGATCGCGCTGTAGAGCTCGCCGCGGGTCGCATAGGCGGTGGCGAGCTCGGGGCCGGAGAGCTTTCCGGCGACGATCGCGCTCGAGCAGGCCGCAAGGCGGCGCTCGAACGCGAGGCCGCGCGAGGCGCAGCGATCGAAGTCGGTCTCCGCCGCGAGCGCGCGCTCGATGCGCGCCGCCGTCACCGGATGCGTGGAGAAATAATCCTGCGTTTTGCCGCTGGCGGCCGGCGGATGGCTGCGCTCCAGCAGCGTCAGCATGTCGGCGAAGGCGCGCGGCGAGATGCCCGCTTGCCGCATGCGCTGCAGGGCAAAGGCGTCGGCCTCGTCTTCGAACTTGCGCGAATAGCCCGTCTGGAGAAGCACGCTGGGGAGCGCGACCGCGAGGCTCGTGATCGAGCTCGCGTCGCCGGCGAGCGTCGTGACGAGCCCGAGCACACCTGCGCCTTGCAGCGCGGTGCGCAAGCCGTGCCGCGCGCGCAAGTGCCCCATCTCATGCGCCAGCACCGCGGCGATCTGGTCGTCGTTTTGCGCGAGCCTCACCAGCTCGTCGGTCATGACGATCGTGCCGCCGGGAAGGGCGAAGGCATTCGGGCCGATGCGAGGACAGGCGCGGAGCTCGAGCCGGTATGCGTGATTATCGGCGAGGGCTTCGAGGCGCCGACGCAGCGCGGCCTGGCGGCGCGCCTCGACCGTACTGGGACCGCAGCCCGTACTTTCGAGGATCTGGAGCGTGCGTGAGCCGAGCGCTGCTTCCGCCTCCGCGGGCACGGCCGCGGCGATGTACTCGGCGGCGAGCGGCACGCCATGGACGATCGCCCACCACGTGGCTATCGCGACCAGCACCAATGCCGCGACGGCGTAGGGCCAGCGGCGCTCGAAGGTGTGGATGCGCGACTCAAGCAGCGCCGCCTCGGGAAACAGCATTCGCACCGCTGCATCGTCCGCCGTGCGAAGCTGCGCGCCGTCCGGCAGCCGCAGGATGCGCGGCGTGTCGGCGATCGGCGGCTCGACTTTCACGGCCTCGCGCGGAACTCGCACATCGACGCCTTCACCCGTGAGCGTGAGCTCGCTCGTGAAGGCGCGCACCCGCACCGCCCTGCTCGCCGAGCTGCGGCCGTCGTAATAGAGCGCGTCGAATTCCATCCGCTAAATGCTGAAGTCGAGCCCGAACATCTCGCCCACTTCTTCGCCGCTCGCGCTCACTTCGGCCGAGCGCTCGGCGACGAACTGGTCGAGCCCGCCGGCGACGATCGCCGTCGTCTTCTCGGCGCGATAGCGCATAGTCCGCACCACGGCCCACGGCGTGGCAAGCCCGAGCGTGAAGACGATGGCGAGAATGTTCACGAGATAAAGCAAGGCGAGATCGCGCGCGCGCAGACCGCTCTCGAAGCGCACCGCGTTCTCGCCGATCGATAGATGGTTCCAGATGGCGTTCGCGAACCGCGCGCGCACGTAGGCGAAGCCAGAGAGGTAGAAGGCGAGGACGCCGAGCGGCATCACCAGGATGCCCGTGATGGCGCCGGCGGCGCGGGCATTCGCGCCGGACATGCCGACCAACAGGCCGATCAGCATGCCGCACAGGAAAAAGAGCACGACGAGCAGCAGGACGAGCCCCAGGAACCGCAGGTAGATCCCGTAGAAAGCGCGCGCCAGGCTGGGCAGCGCGCACTGCGCGGTGCCATAGCGGTGATGGTCGGCGGTGTACTTCGTCAGGCGCGCCTGCGCATACGGGTAGGCGAAACCGATGGTCACGATGACGAACGCGGCGAGCCACGCGAAGAGCTTGAGCGCGCCGAGGTATTCGCCGTCGAAATGGAAGCGGATGTTGCGATAGGCGGTGTTATGCGCGTTGAACGCAAATGAGCGCACGAGCAGCCATGGAAAAGCGATCGCGAAGGCGATGGCGACGACGATCTGCAGCGTCACGGAAACATGGCCGGCAGCGCCGTAGAGGACGAAGATGACGACAGCGATGACGCGACCCCTCAGGATCGCGACCGGATCGCCGCGGTACTCGAAGCCCTCTCCGGCGAGAAGCGTGCTCGCATAGAAGTAGCGCTTCTTGCGCACCTTGGCCCACGGCGAGTAGATGCCGAGGGTGAGAACGGTCAGCGCGAGGTTGACGATCCAGATGCGGAAGTACTCGCCCGCCCTCGCCGTGAATTCGACCCGATGGCGTTCCGACGATCCAGGAACGGCAGCCATGATCCCCTCCCCTAGGACATGCTGACGGAATAATTACGTACTTGGTACGGAATTATCTCTGGCCGCTGCGGGTGCGCGTGAGCTGGGTGGTGGTGCTGGCGAGGCGCGAAGCGAGGATCCTGATGAGCTCGATCGCCGCGTCCGGGTTCTCGCGGATGATCTTCATGAAGAGCTCCTTGGAAATCTTGAGCGTCTCGAGCTTGGTCAGCGCCTTGGCGGTCGCGGTGCGCGGCACCTCGCCGACGATGGCGATCTCGC
This sequence comes from Burkholderiales bacterium, assembly GCA_035632415.1. Classification (GTDB taxonomy): domain Bacteria; phylum Pseudomonadota; class Gammaproteobacteria; order Burkholderiales; family SG8-39; genus SCGC-AG-212-J23. Next base: position 56,123 of record DASQGW010000187.1, read on the forward strand.
CGAGGAGGTCGTTCTTCCCCATGTTGTTGATGACGATCGGGCCCGACGGCGTCGGCACCGAGATCTCGACGGTGCCGTCGATGATGACGTAGGCCGAGTCGCCGACGTCCCCGGCGTTGAAGATCACCTGGCCGGAGTCGTACTTCAGGCGCTCCGCCGAGAAGCACAGCAGCTTCTGCATGGCCGGCTGGATCTTGCTGAAGATCGGGAACTGGCGGATGAGTTCGACTTCCTGCTCAAGGCTCATGGGGCTTTTCTTTCGTTACGCTGCAACCAGTAATTTCTGGAGCGGCCCGCCGTTCGATTTCAGCTCGGCGAAGGCGCCCTTCTCGGCGAGCTTGCCGCGCTCCATGACCAGCACCACGTTGAAGCGCTCCGCCAGGTCGGGCCGCGAGAGCACCCAGGCGACGCCGCGCCCCTTGCGCTCGGCAAGGATGCCCTCCAGCACGCGCTGCTGCGAGTTCGGATCGAGCGGCCCGAGCGCCTGGTCGACCACCAGCAGCGCCGGCCGCTTGAGGAGCGCGCGCACCAGCGCGACCTTTTGCCGGTCGGCCACCGGCAGGCGCGCGCCGCCGACGCCGACCTGGTAGTCGAGGCCGATCGTGACGACAAGCGGCCGCAGGCCGAGCTCGTCGAGGAGCTCGCGCACGAGCGCCGTGATGCGCGTGGCCGCCTCGGCCTGCGCCGTGACGATCTTGCCGAAAAGGATGTTGTCCTGCAGCGTGGCGGCGCTGTTGTACGTCGCGGCGTCGAAGAATTCGATCGAGCGCTTGAGCTCCGCCGGCAGGCGCGCCGCGAAATGGCGCCGCGCCTCGACGACTCGCGCCTCGAAGCTTTCGTCGATGAGGCCCAGGCGGTGGCGGGCGGCGATCAGCTTGAAGGGCAGCGAGATCAGCGCGCGCTGCTCCGCAGCCTCCATCTCCTTCAGCCCCACGTCCTTCGCGCGCTGCAGGATCGCCTCGAACTGCGGCAGGTCCTCCTGGCGGATGAAGCTGTATTGCGCGAAGAATTCATGGCCCGGCGGCAAGCCGCTGAAGAGCTCGACCATCGTCTCGGCCACCTTGTGGCCGGTGCGGAGCAGGAGCTCATAGAGCCCCGTGTCGTTCAGCACCTGCCGCACGTAGGCATTCGCCGCCAGGTTGTCGAGGTCGAACGCTTTTCCCACCGGGGTGCCGAAGAGCAGGTTCTCGGCGAGCGTGGCGTTGCGGATGTATTTCTCCGGATCGAAGCGCTCGACCCAGTCCTGGATGCCGAGCGACGCAAGGCGCTCGTGCATGCGCAGGCGCGCATCGAGCACGCGCGGGCCGAGCATCGCCGCGCGCCGCGAGTCGGCGGCGCTGCGCAAGCCCAGCTCGAAGATCGCTTCATCGAGATCCACCACGGAAAGGAGCTCGACGATGCGCCGGTCCATCTCATCGTGATTCGAGACGCCGGCGGCGGCGTAGTCGATCCAGTCGGCGTTGATATCGAGCGTGCTGTTGCCGGTGCGGGCCGCCTCCTTCAGCTCCGCTTCGCGCTGCTGGCGCACGTCATCGGTGTATCCCGCGTCCCGCACCGGTTCATGCTTCAGTCCATAGACGATGTTCTCCCGCACGCTCGTCGGGAAGAGATAGGCGGGCGCGCCAACGTAGGCGAGCGAGCGGCCGGTGACCGCCTCCGGGGCGCGCGTCATGTCGATGCCGCCCATCTCGATCGTGCCGTTGGTCGGCGGCACGAGGCGCGCGAGCATCTGCGCGAGCTCGCTCGCCCCGCCCGCCTGGCGGCCGACGATGGCGATGTGGTCGCTCATGCTGCATTCGAACGAGGCGTCTTCCACCACGCGGCTGCCGGCATCGTCCACCAGCGACAGGCGCGCCGCCTTCAGGCGACCCTCCTGCGGCATCGGCGGCGACTTGACCAACGCCTGCAGCTCGGCCGGCGCTACTTCCTCCGCGGTGAATTGCTCGACGACCTGGTTGTACTTGATCTCGACGTCCATCCTCTGCTGGTCCCAGTCGATCAGCTCCTTCACCGGCCCCGGCAGGTCCTTGTACGCGGCGATCACGGCGACGAGCGCGCCGATGTCGAGCTTGCCGACGATGACGAGGTAGCCGCCGAGCGTGTAGAAGAGGAACGGGGTCACCTGCGCGAGGAAGTTATTCAGGAACTTGACCATGAACTTCCGCTGGTAGAGCTCGAAGCGGATGTTGAAGATCCTTCCCAGCCGGTCCGAAATTTCCGCCCGTTCATAGTTGGACGTGTCGTGGGCGTGGATCTCGGCGGCGCCTTCGACGCACTCGGCGATGCGCCCGGCGAGCGCGCGCGCGGTGAGCTGGCGCTCGCGGCCGAGCACCAGCTGGCGCCTGCGCAGGCGCGGGATGATGAACGCCTGCACGCCGACGATGCCGAGCGCGATCAGGCCGAGCACCCAGTGCTGGTACATGATGAAGAACATCGCCGTGAGCGCCTGGCCGCCGAGGAAGAGCGGCGTGATGAGCGCGTCGCCGATGAAGCCGCCCAGGGGCTCCACCTCGTCCTTGACCATCGTCGCCATCTCGGCGGGCTTCACGCGCCGGAAGCGCGTGAGCGGAAAGCGCAGGATGAAGTCGAAGAGCGAGAAGCGCAGGCGCCTCAGCATGCGCTCGCCCATCCAGCCCTTCATGGTGTTGATCTGGAACTTGAGCCAGCCGTTGAGGACGATCAGGCCGAGAAACAGGATCGAGAGCGCGAAGAGATACGGGATGCGGTGCAGGTCGAAGCCGAGCAGGCGCCTCACCGAGTCGGCGGTCGGGAAGGAGATGCCCTGGATCGCCTGGTTGATGATCGTCTTCGGCAGGTCGAGGGACAGGTAATAGACCACCATCGACGCGACGACGAGCGGCACGATCAGCAGCTGATCGCGCTTGCTGTACTTCAGGATGAAGCCGAAGAGGCTGCGTTCCAAGAGCGGAAATTCCCCGCTACCATTCTAGTGCATGGGGGGTAAGGCACCTTTTACCGTTCGCTTCTGGGGCGTGCGCGGCTCGATCGCGTGCTCCGGTCCTCGCACGGCGCGCTATGGCGGCAACACTTCGTCGCTCGAAGTGCGCTGCGGCGACCGTCTTCTCCTTTTCGATGCGGGCACCGGCATCCGCTATCTCGGCAAGACCCTCACCGGCTCGCGCATCGACGGCGATATCTACTTCACGCATACACATTTTGACCATGTGTGCGGCCTGCCCTTTTTCGGGCCGCTCTTTCAGCCGCAGAACAAGTTCCGCCTCTGGGCCGGCCACTTGAGCGGCGCGATGACGCTGAAGCGGGTGCTGGCGGAATTCATGATGTCGCCGCTCTTCCCCGTGCCGCCGGAAGTGTTCCGCTCGACGCTCGAGTACCGCGATTTCAAGGCGGGCGAGACGCTATCCGCAGCAAGCAACGTCACCGTGCGCACGGCGCCGCTCAACCATCCCGACGGAGCGACCGGCTACCGCGTCGAGTTCGACGGGCGCGCCATCTGCTACGTCACCGACACCGAGCACGTCCCCGGCAGCCTCGACCGCAACGTGCTCGGGCTCATCGCCAGGGCGGACCTCGTCGTCTACGACTGCATGTACACCGATGACGAATACCGGCGCTACGTCGGCTGGGGCCACTCGACCTGGCAGGAAGGCGTGCGCCTGTGCAAGGAGGCCGGCGTGAAGCGCATGGTGGTGTTCCACCACGATCCCGACCACGACGACGAAATGCTCGACGGCATCGCGCGCGAGATCGGAAAGCAGATGCCCGGTTGCGTGGTCGCGCACGAAGGGCTCGTCCTCGAGCCTTGAGCTTTGTCATCAGCATCGAGTCGTACGCGGCCGAGCTCGACGCGATAGGAAAGGACGCACCTCCGCCCGCGCCTCGCTGGAACCAGGACTGGTTTCCGCGGCTCGATGCCGCCGCCGCCTACGCGATGGTGCGCACGCTGCGTCCGAAGCGCATCGTGGAAATCGGCTCGGGCCACTCGACGCGCTTTCTCGCCCGCGCGGTGGCCGACGGCGGTCTGGATACGCACATCAGCGCCATCGACCCGCAACCGCGCGCGAGCCTCGAGGGGCTGAAGGTTCATTGGCTGAAGCAGCCGGTGCAGACGACTGCGCTGGATGTCTTCCAGGCGCTCGAGGCGCGCGACATCCTCTTCATCGACTCGAGCCACCAGATGAAGCCGGGCAGCGATGTCGAATTCCTGCTGGAGAAGGTGCTGCCGCGCCTTGCCAAGGATGTGCGCGTGCACTTCCACGATATCTTCCTGCCTGACCCTTATCCGGCGGCATGGGCCTGGCGGCGCTACAACGAGCAGGAAGTCGTCGCGCCGCTCATCGGGCAGGGCTACGCCATGGAGTTCTCCAGTCACCAGACGAGGCAACGGGACGGCGTCCTCTCCCGGCTGCCGCTCAAGCGAGGCGCGATCGAGTCGAGCTTATGGCTGCGCAAGTCCTAGACACTTCTTCCGTCCAGGAGTGGCTCGATGCGGGCGCGCAGCCGGCCGAGCGCCCCCAGGACGTGCTGCAGCACCTGTGCCGGCGCCTCGTCGGCCTGGGCATGCCGCTCTACCGGGTTGCCGTATTCGTGCGCACGCTGCATCCGAACGTCGCCGGCCGCGCGTTCATCTGGCACGAGCCGCAGGACGCGGTCGAGATCGTCACCGCCGAGCTCGGCATCCAGGAGACGGATACCTACCTGAAGAGCCCGGTGCGCGTCGTGTTTACCGAGCACGTCGAGGTGCGGCGGCGCATCGGTCCCGGCGCGCTCGATTTCCCGATCCTCGAGGACCTGCGCAAGGAGGGCGCGACCGATTTCTTCGCGGTACCGATGCGCTTCATCAACGGCGAGGTCCACGGGGCGAGCTTCGTCACGCGCCGCGCCGGCGGCTTCGCCGATGCCGAGCTCGAAGCGCTGCGGCGCATCATGCCCGCCTTTTCCCGCGTGGCGGAGATCTACGCCTGGAAGCGCACGGCACGGAATATCCTCGATGCATATCTCGGCGAGCAGACCGGCGAGAAGGTGCTCGCCGGGAGAATCCGCCGCGGCGACGGCGAGGACATCCGCGCGGTGATCTGGTTCTGCGACCTGCGCGACTCGACGCCGCTCGCCGATTCGATGAGCCGGGTCGAATTCCTGCGCCTCCTGAACGAGTTCTTCGAATGCGTGCTCGGCCCGGTGCTCGAGCAGAAGGGCGAAGTGCTGCGGTTCATCGGCGACGCTGCGCTCGCTATCTTTCCCATCCCGCAGGGCGATGTCGCCGAGCGGGCCGGAGCGGCGCGCCGGGCGGTCCAGGCCGCCCAGGCGGCGGTCGAGCGCATGGCGGCGTTCAATGCCCGGCGCGAGCGCAAGCTCCGCTTCGGCATCGGCCTGCATCTCGGGCATGTGCTGTACGGCAACATCGGCACGCCGACCCGGATCGAATTCACCGTCATCGGCGCAGCCGCCAATGAAGCGGCCCGGATCGAGGGGTTCTGCAAGACGCTGGACGTTCCGCTGGTGCTCTCCGAGCCTGTGGCGCGCCATGTCGCGGACTGCGTGTCGCTCGGCAGCCATCGCCTGCGCGGCGTCGAGGAGCCGATCGAGCTTTTCACATTGAAAGCAATTCGCCCGCATCAGCCGTAATCGGTGTAAATTGCCGCGCAGTGCGAAGCATGGCGATCCCGAACACCGCGTCGGACGGTCCCGCCCCGCAGGAGCGCCCTCCCGCTTCGCTCGTCCACCTTCTTTCCGACTGGTACTGGGAGCAGGACGCGGAGTTCCGCTTCACCGTCGTCTCGACCAGGCGCCCGGAAAATTCCGCCGATCCGTTCCCCTATGTCGGCCGCAGGCACTGGGAACAGCCGGCGCTCAACCTGACCGACGCCGACTGGGAACGCCATCGCGCGCAGCTCGAGTGGCACCAGCCGTTCCGCGACTTCGAGGTGCAGCACGCCACCGAGGACGGCCGCATCGTGTGGCTTTCGCTCTCGGGCGAGCCGATGTTCGACGACGCCGGCACGTTCAAGGGCTATCGCGGCATCGGACGCGATATCACGGCCCAGAAACGCGCCGAGGAGCTCTCCCGGCTCGAGCACGCCATCGCGCGGGAGCTCGCGCAGGCGGCGAGCGCCAGCGAAGGCGTGCGCGCCGCGCTGCGCCTCATCTGCGACGTGGAGGGATGGGATGCCGGGCGTTGCTTTCGCGTCGATGCGGCGAGCGGCGATGTCGCCTATACCGAGGGCTGGTTCACCCGCGAAGGCGACATCGAGCAGCTCCTGCGCGGATCGCGCGTGCTGTGGCAGGCCGGCAAGCCGGTCTGGTCGACCGATCTGCCGCGCGCGCAGGGCGGACGCTTCGGCGCCTTCGCCATCCCGGTCGTCGCGCAGCAGCACACGATCGCGATGCTCGCCTTCTCCGGCCATACGACGCGCGAGCCGGACAATGCTTTCGTCGATGCGGCGCCCGCCATCGGCAGCCTCTTCGGCCAGTTCCTGCAGCGCAAGGACGCCGAGGAAGCGCTGCGGGCGAGCGAGGCTCGCTTCAGGAGCCTCACGCAGCTCTCGAGCGACTTCTTCTGGGAGACGGACACGCAGCATCGCCTGTCGAGCGTCGTGCACGGCCCGAGCGCGGCGGCGGCGCGGGTCGGCTACGCCGCGGTCGGAAAAACGCCGTGGGAGATCCCGGCCGTTCGCCCGGACCCTTCCGGCTGGCAAGCGCACAAGGCGACGCTCGAGAGCCGGCTGCCTTTCCGCGACTTCGAGGTGGCGCGCACCGCGCCCGACGGCGGCACCCGCTACTTCGCCGTGAGCGGCCAGCCGCACTACGACGCGCGCGGCAATTTCCTCGGTTACCGGGGCGTCGGCCGCGACGTCACCGAGATCGCGCTCGCGCGCGAGCGCATAGCTTCGCTCGCTTACAGCGATCCGCTCACCGGGCTCGCCAACCGCGTGAGTCTCGCGCCGGCGCTCGACCAGGCGATCGAGCGTGCCAAGCGCCACGGCGGCAAGATCGCGGGCGTGTTCATCGATCTGGACGGCTTCAAGCAGATCAACGACCGGCATGGCCATGCCGCAGGCGACGCCTTCCTCGTCGAAGTGGCGCACCGCCTGCGCCGCCATGTGCGCGCGAGCGACCTCGTCGCGCGCTTCGGCGGCGACGAGTTCTTCGTCATGCTGGATGGCGTGCAGGACCTGGTCGGCGTCGAGCGCGTGGTGGTGAAGCTGATCGACGCGCTGCGCAAGCCCTACACGGGCTTCGGCGACGCCCAGCGCCGCGTCTCCGCCACGCTGGGCGTCAGCCTTTTCCCCGATGACGCGCCGGATGCGGTCACGCTTGTCCAGCACGCCGACGAAGCGATGTACACCGCCAAGCAGGCCGGCAAGAACGCCTACTGCCTTTTCTCCACCGGCAAGAAGCCCATACCGCCCGCCCCCAACGGGGCCGATGCGGCCGTCCGGCCGGCGGAAGCGCATCCGACCGTCGCGCGGCCGGAATAGCTACTGGTCCTTGACGATGTGCTCGATGCGCTTGAGGAAGTCGAGCTCCATCAGCGGCTTCACGATGTAGTCGTTGGCGCCGAGGTCGCGACCGCGCTGCGCGTCCTTGTCGCGCGAGAAGCTCGTCACCATGACGACCGGCAGGGTCTTGGTCTGCGGATTGGAGCGGATCAGGCGCAGCAGCTCGAAGCCGTCGATCTTCGGCAGCATGACGTCGAGCAGCACGAGCGCGGGCAGCGGCTTGTTCCTGAGGAGCGTCAGCGCGGCCTGGCCGTCGGCCGCGTGCTCCACCGCGTAGCCCGCGCGCTCGAGCCAGTGCGTGGCGAGATTGACGAGGTCGTCGTCGTCTTCCACGATCAGGATGCGCGCCATCAGCGGTACATGATCTTCTTCGTCACCGAGGCGATCAGCAGCCCGAAGGTCGCGATGCCCGAGGCCGCACAAACGACCGAGATGAGGCGCGCCACCGGCGCGTGCGGCGCGAGGTCGCCGTAGCCGACGGTGAGGTAGGTGATGCCGCTGAAGTAGACGTGCTCCCAGAAGCTCTTGCCCGGCAGCGGATCGAGCACGTGGAACAGCGTGCCGAAGAAGACGATGTTGAATGCCATCGCGACCGCCAGACGGGCCGGCTTCTCGCCGTAGCCCCAGAGGATGTCCTGCAGGAACGAGCCGAACCAGCGCCCCCACGCCTTATCGCGGTAGTAGCCGAACCGCTCGTAGGTCTTCTCCAGGTAGGTGAGCGCACCCGCATCGCCGAAGTTGCCCATCGACATGGCGTTGAGCTTGAGGCTGCGGCAGACCCGCACCATGGCGCGCGGCGTCGCGTCCCTGCGGAACTTGATGGTCTCGAGGCCGATCTCGCAGTTCCTGAAGTTGGCGAAGTCGACCCGGCTCTCGGCCATCACGGCCTGCGAGAAGTCGCACGACTCGAAGCGCGAATTGACGAGGTCGCACTTCTCGAACTGCGCGCGGCGCAGGTAGCAGTCGATAAAGGTGACCTGGCTCAGGTTGCAGTGGGAGAAGCGCGCGTTCTTGAAGCCGACATCGCGGAAGATCGCCCAGCGCAGGTTGACGTTGCGCAGGTAGGCCTTGTCGATCTGCGTCTGCTCGATGCGCAGCCCCCGCAGATCGAGGTAGGTCGTGCCGCCGTGCTCCATGGTCGGCAGGTCGTAGGCCACCGGCCGCGCCTCGAGAAATGCGACCGCC
>DASQGW010000188.1:0-6903 GCA_035632415.1 Burkholderiales bacterium
CGTGTCGGCGGCGCGGTGCAGGGCGGCAGGGTCCGGGGGTGACGGCTTGACGCACATCAAGAGCCTCGGTCCCCGGCGCGGCACCATGGAAGCGTTCCGCACCCCTCTTTCGACTGGAGCGCACCATGAAATCCCCCGCACTCAAGATCCTGGTCGCGGCGCTCGCCCTCGCCGCAGGAAGCGCCATGGCGCAGGGCTATGGATACGGACCCGGCTACGGTCCCGGCATGCGCGGCTACGGCCCGGGCATGATGGGCGGCGGCTACGGTCCCGGATGGGGCGGAGGCATGTTCGCGCGGCTCAACCTGACCGACGAGCAGCAGGACAAGGTCTTCGCCATCCAGGAGCAACACCGCAGCAAGAATTTCGGCACGATGAGCAAGATGCGCGCGGAAACGTTCAAGCTGCAGCGCATGCTCAACGCCGAGAACGCAGACTCCAAGGCGATCGTCGAGCAGCAGAAGAAGGTCGACGACCTGCGCCGCGAGATGCTCGCCTCGCGCCTCGAGATGCGCAAGGACGTGGAGAAGGTGCTCACGCCCGAGCAGCGCAAGGAATTCCGGCAGTTCGGGCCGTGGTGGGCACGCGAGGACGCCGAGTAGGCCCATGAGCGAGAGCCTCACTTTCAGTGTCGAGCTCGAGCAGGGGCCCGGGTACGAATTCCGCGTGCGCTTCGACTCGCCGCGCGAGGCGGAGCTGCTTCTCGACGAGCCGCCGCCGCTCGGCGGCGCGCGCGGACCGAATGCGGCGCGCCTCGTGGCCGCAGCGGTGGCGAATTGTCTCTCCGCGAGCCTCGTCTTCTGCCTCGCGGGCAAGTTCAAGCAGAAGCCGGGGCCCGTGCGGGCCATGGCGATCGGGCGCCTCGAGCGCAACGAGCGCGGGCGCTACCGTATTGGCGGGATCGACGTCGTGCTATCGCTCACCGAGACGCTCGGCGACATTCCGCACCAGGAGCGCTGCCTCGAGCAGTTCGAGGACTTCTGCATCGTGACCGACAGCGTGCGCCGCGGCATACCGGTCTCGGTGACCGTGGTCGATGGCCACGGCGCGATCGTTCACAGGAACAGCGAGACGCCGATCTCCGGCTAGTGGATGCTCGGCGCGAAGGTGCGCCCGGCGAGCTCCTCGGCCGCTTGGTCGCTTTCGTCGGCGAAATCGAGCAGCGAAGCCGCAAGGTCGCTCATTAACTCGGGCGAGGGATGGACGCCGGCCCAAGGCTGGATCGCCACGTCGCGGAAGACGATCTGGCGGCCGTTCGGCACCGAGCGCAGCTCCTCGACGGCGAATCCGCACAGCGCCGGCCAGCGCGCGAAAAGCGCTTGCATCGTGCTGTCGAGATTGCCCTTCATGGCTCTACATTAGTCCTCGCCGCGGATGCGGAATTGAGAGAGATCAATAATCGAGCGCGCATCGCGCGTAGGCTCAAACCCGATGGCCACGAAAGCCTATCGCCGCATCCTGGTGGCGACCGACGGCTCCGCGCGTGCCCGGCGCGCCGCGCGCACGGCGGCCGCGCTCGCGGGCAAGGCGGGCGCGCGCCTGCTTGCGGTCTGCGTAGTGCTCGAGCGCGTGCCCACGCTCTTCGACGCGGGGCTTTATGCGTCGCCCGCGCTCTCGCCGCAGCTGCGCAAGCTCCTGCGATACGAGGCTGACCAGGCGCTCCACGACGTGGAACGCGAGGCGAGGCGCCATGGCGTCACCTGCGAGACCCATCGAGTGCACGGCGCTCACGCGTGGAAGTCGATTATCGGCACCGCGCGGCGGCAGGGCTGCGACCTGATCGTCATGGGCTCGCACGGCCGCGACGCGATGGCGGCGGCGCTGCTCGGCAGCGAGACGATGCGAGTCCTCGCGCACTCGAAGATCCCGCTCCTCGTCTGCCGCTGATGCGGCTCACCTTTCTCGGCGCCGCCGGCGAAGTCACCGGCTCGTGCTACCTCGTCGACACCGGCGCAGTGAAGTTCCTCGTCGAATGCGGCCTGTTCCAGGGCGGGCGCGCCGCGGACGCCAAGAACCGGCGCTTCGCCTTCGATCCGCGCGAGATCGCGTTCGTGCTGCTCTCGCACGCGCACATCGACCATTCGGGGCTGCTGCCGCGCCTCGTCGCCGAAGGTTTCCAGGGCGCGGTGTACGCCACGCAGGCGACCTGCGAGCTCGCCGCCGTCATGCTGCCCGACAGTGGCCACCTGCAGGAGAAGGAAGCGGAATGGAGCGGCCGCCCGCCTCTCTACACTGCGGCGCAGGCACAGGCGGCGCTCCAGCATCTGGTGCCGGTGGCCTATGACAGCGACGTGAAGCCGCACGCCTCGGTGCGCTGCCGGTTCCGGGACGCCGGCCATATCCTCGGCTCTTCGATCCTCGAGCTCTGGCTGCGCGGCACGAAGCTCGTCTTCTCGGGCGACCTCGGCCAGCCCGGACATCCGGTGGTCGCCGACCCGACGCGCATCGACGAGGCCGATGTGCTCCTGGTCGAGTCGACCTACGGCAACCGCGACCACAAGTCGCTCGTGCAGACGCTGGACGAGTTCGCGTTTGCGCTGAATGACACGCTCGCGAGCAAGCGCGGCAACGTGCTGATCCCGGCGTTCGCCGTCGGACGTACCCAGGATGTGCTGCATTTCATCGGCGAGCTGCAGGCCGCGGGTCGATTGCCGCGAAAGATGGAGGTCTATGTCGATTCGCCCATGGCGCTCGCCGCGACGCGCATTACACTGAAGTACGCGAGCCTGCCCCCCATCGAGCGGCTGCACTTCACCGAGGACCTCGCCGAGTCGAAGAGAATCAACTCGATCCGCACGGGGGCGGTGATCATCTCGGCGAGCGGCATGTGCGAAGGCGGGCGCATTCGCCATCACTTGCGCTGGAACCTGTCGCGCCCGGAATGCGCCATCGTCTTTGCGGGCTTCCAGGCGGCTGGCACGCTCGGGCGGCGCATCGTCGACGGGGCGAAGATGGTGCGCCTCTTTCGCGAGCCGTACGCCGTGCGCGCCAAGGTGTTTACGATCGGTGGTCTCTCGGCGCATGCCGACCGCTCCGCGCTTCTCGGGTGGCTCGGCGGCTTCCGCCGCCCGCCGCGCAAGACGTGGCTGGTGCACGGCGAGCCGCTCGCCGCCTTCAGCCTGCGCGATGCGCTCGCCGGACGCCCCGGCTGGGTGGCCGAGGTCGCCGCGCGCGGCCAGGCGGTCGAGCTATAGGGGCTACTTGGTGTTCAGCGGCGAGAAGAACTTACGCGGTGCGGTAGGAGTTACCGGCTTGGGCGCGGGTTTCCTGGCCTGCGCAGCGAATACCGCGGCAAGCTCCCAGAAATGAGTACCGGGCTGCAGGCGCAGGACGAAGCGGCGGCCGTCATCGACCAGCACCTCGAAATAGCAGTGCGTGGCATCGTTCCAGCGCTCGAGCACCACGGTCACCGGCAGCCGCCGTCCGCCCAGGTAAAACGCGCACGGGGCCTCCTCGCCGCGAGGTCCCCGGTTGCTATGCACGCAGATCTTCATGTCGACGCCGACGTGAGTTTGTGCCTCTGAGAAGCAATATTCGCCGCAGGTGCCATGGTCCGTTCGGAACTCTTCCTTTTGACCTCCGTCAACGAGCGCCGCGCCGGGCGGCCTAAATTAGCGGCATGACAGCGAAAGAGGTTCTATTCGGCGAGCCGGCGCACGCCCGGCTGCTGCGCGGGATGAACATCCTGGCCGACGCGGTGCGCGTGACATTGGGGCCGAAGGCCCGGACTGTCGTGCTCGAGCGAAGCTACGGCGCGCCGACGGTGATCAATTCCGGCGTGGCCGTGGCGAAGGAGGTCGAGCTCGAGGACCACTTCGAGAACATGGGCGCGCAGATGGTGCGCGAGGTGGCGGCCAAGACCTCCGAGGTCGCGGGCGACGGCACCACCACGGCGACGCTGCTCGCGGCGGCCATCGTCAACGAGGGCATGAAATACGTGGTCGCCGGCATGAATCCGATGGATCTCAAGCGCGGCATCGACCGCGCTGTCGAGGCGCTCGCGGCGCGGCTGAAAGAGCTGGCACGGCCCTGTGGCAGCCACAAGGAAATCGCGCAGGTGGCCGCCATCTCGGCAAACAACGATCCCTCGATCGGCGACATGATCGCCCGGGCGATGGACAAGGTCGGACGCGAAGGCGTCATCACCGTCGAGGACGGCAAGGGCCTCGCCAACGAGCTCGAGGTGGTCGAAGGCACGCAGTTTGACCGCGGCTTCCTCTCGCCTTACTTCATCACCAACATGGAAAAGCAGTCCGTCGTGCTCGAGGACGTCTCGATCCTTCTCTGCGACAAGAAGATCTCGAGCATCCAGGACCTGCTGCCGATGCTCGAGCACGTGGCGAAGCTCGGCAGGCCGCTCCTCGTGATCGCCGAGGAAGTGGAAGCGGAGGCGCTCGCCACGCTCGTCGTGAACAAGCTGCGCGGGATCCTGAAGTCGTGCGCGGTCAAGGCGCCGGGCTTCGGCGACCGTCGCAAGGCCATGCTGGAAGATCTTGCCGTCCTCACCGGCGGCACGCTGGTGGCGGAAGAGGCGGGGCTCACGCTCGAGAAGGCCGAGCCGACGGTACTCGGCCATGCGCGGCGCGTCGAGATCGACAAGGACGATACCACCATCATCGGCGGCGCGGGCGACGCTAAGGCGATCGCTGCGCGCGTGGCGCAGATCAAGGCGCAGGCGAAGGAAGCGACCAGCGACTACGACAAGGAGAAGCTCGAGGAGCGCGCGGCCAAGCTCTCGGGCGGCGTCGCGCTGATCCGCGTCGGCGCGGCGACCGAGACCGAGATGAAGGAGCGCAAGAGCCGCACCGAAGACGCGCTGCATGCCACGCGCGCGGCGGTGGAGGAAGGCATCCTTCCCGGCGGCGGCGTGGCGCTCTTGCGCGCGCGCAGCGCGCTCGACAAGCTGCGCGACGCGAACGCCGACCAGGACGCCGGCATCGGCATCGTGCGCCGCGCGGTCGAGGAGCCGCTGCGCCAGATCGTGCGCAACGCGGGCGCCGAGCCCGCGGTCGTCGTGCAGCGCGTGGCGGACGGCAAGGGCAACTTCGGCTTCAACGCCGCGAACGGCGAATACGGCGACCTCGTCGAGATGGGCGTGCTCGATCCCTGCAAGGTCACGCGCACCGCGCTGCAGAACGCGGCTTCGATCGCCGGCCTCGTCCTCACCACCGACTGCATGATCGCCCAGCTCGAGCGGCCGAGGGCAACCGATCCCGAGATGGCGGAGGCCTGATGTACCTCACGTTCGACGACTGCATCGGTCTGTGCGATCTCTCCGAGGAAGAGGTCCTCGCCATCGCCCAGCACGAGCACATTCCGGCGATGAGCGCCATCGAGCTCGGCAGCTATCTCGTGCACACGCCCGAAGGCGAGCAGCGCATCAAGAAGATGATCCGCGACGACATCGAGGACGCGTCCGCCTGCGGCGACCGCCTGAAGGCGCTCGCCCTCAAATCGATCATCCGCGACTACATCCTCAAGCATCCGCGCTGCGAAGCGCGCCACCGCGACGCGCTGTGCGCCTCCGAGCGCCGCGCCCCCATACCATGAGCTATAAGACCATCGTCGTTCACCTGGATGCCGCGGCGCGCCGCGCCGAGCGGCTCGAGATCGCCTGCACGCTGGCGGCGGGCTTCGACGCCCACCTGGTCGGCCTTTTCGCCCTCGCTTCGCTCCCCGTGCCGTTTGCCTTTGGCGGCAACGCCGGGACGGTGCTCGCGAGCGAACAGAGCTGGCGCGAGAAGGCAGCCGCCGAGGCGCAGCACGAGTTCGAGCGCGTGGTCGCCCGGCATGGCGTGAAGGCGGAGTGGCGCGACGCGCCCGAGGACGCGGTGGCGGCGGTGCGGCTGTCCGCGCGCTATGCCGATCTCGTGGTCGTGGGACAGGACGATGGCGAGGCGTCTTTGCGCGAAGCCCGCATTGCGGAGCGCTTCGCCGAGGAAGTCGTGCTGACCGCGGGCCGACCGGTCCTGCTCGTGCCCTACGTTGGACACTTCTCGACGATAGGCGCGCGTGTGCTCGTGGCGTGGAACGCCGGCCAGGACGCGGCGCGCGCGCTGAGCGACGCCCTGCCGCTATTGCAGCGTGCCCGCTCGGTGGAAGTCGTGGCTTTCGACCCGGAGCCCAGCGCCACAGGCCATGGACCGCGGCCGGGCGCCGGCATCGCGCTCTACCTCGCGCGACACGGCGTGCAGGCGACCGCCGCACAGCAGCATGCCAGCATCGACGTCGGCAACCAGATCCTCTCGCGCGCCGCCGACAGCGACGCGGACCTGATCGTGATGGGCGCCTACGGGCACTCGCGCGCGCGCGAGCTCGTGCTGGGCGGCGCGACTCGCACCGTGCTCGAGTCGATGACCGTGCCGGTGCTAATGTCGCACTAGCTCGTCAGCAGAGCGAAAAGCAAGAGAACGACGGCGAGTCCCTGCCACGCAGCCCGCTGGAACATCAGGCTATGCGAGTGAAGCTGGTCTTCATCGCCCCCGTGCGCCATCGAGACCACGCCGTTGAGAAGCGCGAGCACTGCCATCGCGGCAGCGGCGAACACGAACATCGTCATTGCGTTCATGGTCCACCTCCTCGCACTCTTCTACACCCCGGGGCGGCACGTCGCTTGATAGAGGTCAACCGGTGAACCTGCGCGAGCTATTGGAGGCGACGCCGGGACGCCGCTTCACGGAACGCTACCGCCAGAATCGCCACGCCGGACCGGCCTGGCGCAAGCCGCTGTCGATGATTGCGGGCGCGATGCTGATCCTGCTCGGCGTCCTGCTCACGCTTACGCCGGGGCCGGGCCAGGCTTGGCGCAAGCTGAAGCGCCGCGCTAGCCGCCCGAGCGGACCAGCATGACGGGGACCGGCGCGTAGCGCACGATCTGCTCGGCGTCGCTGCCCATGAGGAGCC
>DASQGW010000189.1:0-6160 GCA_035632415.1 Burkholderiales bacterium
GAGCCAGCCGATGTACGTGGCGAGCTTCGTCGCCTCCGGCCCCGGCAGCAGGACGCAGAAGTTGAGCGCATGCAGGAAGCGCTCCTCCTCGATCCACTTGCGCTCGTCGACCAGCACGCGATGCATGATCGCGATCTGTCCGGCGGGCCCGCCGAAGCTGATGAAGCCGAGCTTCAGCCAGAAGGCGAGCGCCTCGCGGAACGAGATCACGCGTAGCCGACGCTGCGGCGGTCGATGGAGACCGATTTGAGCAACGCAAAGACCGCGAGACCCGGTCTCAGGCCCAGGTCGAGCGCCGAGCGCCGTGTGATGCGCGCAATGAGCGGTGTGCCGCCGACATCGAGCTCTATGTCCAAGCTCGGTCCTTCCTCCGTTGCCAGGCGCACGACGGTACCGGCAAGTATGTTGCGGATGCTGAGCCCGTCCGGACGGGTCAATGCGAGCGAGACGTCGCGCGCGCGGATGCGCACGCGCACGCGCTCGCCGACGAGCGCTTCGACGTCGGGAATCTCGAGCGCGCCGCCGGCGAAGTCCAGCCGCGCCAAGCCGCTCTGCAGGTCCTGCTCGGCAACGCGCGCCTCGATCACGGCGCCGCCCTCCTGCCGGCCGAGATAGGGCCTGAGCTCCGCGCGGCCCATCATCTCGCGCACCTCGCCGCTGCCGACCACGCGACCCTCGGAGAGCACGACGATCGAGTCGGCGAGGCGCACGACCTCGTCGAGCGAATGGCTGACATAGACGATCGGCACCTTCACGTCGTCGCGCAGCCGTTCGATGTAGTACAGGATCTCCGCCTTGCGCGGCGCGTCGAGCGAGGCAAGCGGCTCGTCGAGCAGGAGCACCGCCGGATCGGCGAGCAGCGCGCGCCCGATGGCGACGCGCTGCTTTTCGCCGCCGGACAGCGTACCCGGACGGCGAGCGAGCAGGCTTTCGAGGCCGAGCAGCGTCACTGCCTGCTCGAACGCCATGCGTCCATGGGGAAAGAAGAAACGCCCGTACAGGAGGTTCTGGCGGACCGTGAGGTGCGGCAACAGGCGGCCTTCCTGGAAGACATAGCCGACGCGGCGCCGGTGCGGCGGAAGGTCTACGTTGCGGGACGAGTCATAGAGCACGCGCCCATCGACGGCGATGCGCCCGCGATGCGACCGCTTGAGGCCGGCAATGAGCCCGAGCACGGTCGTTTTCCCGGCGCCGGAGCGACCGAACAAGGCTGTGATTCCCGGCCGTGTCGAGAACTGCGCATCGAGCACGAACCGGCCAGCTGCATAGTGTGCGGTGAACTCAAGCATCGCGGCCGGCGGCGCGCAGATTGGCGCGCCGCAGGAGCAGTTCGGAGATCATCAGCGCAGCGAGCGACAGCGCGATCGCGATGAGGCACAGGCGCAGCGCCTGTGCATCGCCCCCCGGAACCTGGGTGAACGTATAGAGGGCAAGCGGCAGCGTCTGCGTCTCGCCCGGGATGTTGGAAACGAAGGTGATGGTCGCGCCGAATTCGCCAAGGCTGCGGGCGAAGGAGAGCAGCATGCCGGTGAGTACGCCGGGCATGATGAGCGGTAGCGTCACGGTCGCGAACACCCATGCGCGCGATGCGCCGAGCGTGGATGCCGCATCCTCGAGGCCGCGATCGACGGCATCGAGGGACTGGCGCACGGCGCGCACGAGGAGGGGCAGGCCCATCACCGCGCTGGCGAGCGCCGCGCCGGTCCAGCGAAACGCAAGCGTGACACCGAGATACTCTTCGAGGAAGCCGCCGATCGGCCCGCGCCGACCAAAGAAGATCAGGAGGAAATAGCCGACCACCACGGGCGGCAGCACGAGCGGCAGGTGCACGATCGCGTCGAGCAGGCTCTTGCCCGGAAAGCTCGCTCGCGAGAGCAGCCATGCCAGGGCGACGCCGATCGGGAGGCTCGCAGCGACGCTCCAGAAGGCGACCTTGAGGCTGAGGAGGAGGGCCTCGGTCTCCCCCGGCGAGAGGCTCCACACGCCTTCAGTTTACGGTGAAGCCGTGCTTCTCGAAAATGCGGCGCGCCTGCGGCGCAGAGAGAAAACGCAGGAAGGCATCGGCGCCAGGCTTTGCCGCTTTCAGCGCCGCGACCGGATAGACGATCGGCGGGTGCGTGGCGGCGGGAAACACGCCGGCGACCATCACGTCGCGCTCCTCGCGCGCATCGGTCTGGTAGACGATGCCGAGCGGCGCTTCGCCGCGGGCGACCAGCAGGAGCGCTGCCCGCACGTTCTCCGCTGAGGCAATGCGAGCACGCACCGCGTCCCAAACGCCGACGCTCGATAGCGCTGCCTTGGCGTACTTCCCGGCTGGAACGCTGCTCGGCTCGGCGAGCGCCAGGCGACCCTTGCCCAGCGCCTGGCCGATGGCAAACCCCGGCGCAGGGTCGAGCTCTTGCGGCTGCTTCGCCGGTGCGATGAGGACGAGGCGGTTGCCGAGCAGGTTGCGCCGCGTGCCCGGGACGAGCAGGCCTTTGCCCTGCAGGTAATCCATCCAGTCGAGATCCGCGGACATGAAGACGTCCGCCGGCGCACCGTTCTCGATCTGCTTCGCGAGCGCCGAGCTGGCGCCGTACGCAATCACCGGTCTTAGCGGATAGCTTGCGGCGGCTTCATCGAGCGCGTTCTTGAGGCTTGCCGCGGCGAAGACGACGAGGCGCGGTGGCTGCGCGTGGACCACCCCGGCGAGCAGCCACGCGAGGAGCGCGAGCAGGATGCGGCTCACGTGCGGTCGCTGCGCAGCACAGAAAGCGCGACGACTTCGCCCGCCCCGGCGACGTCGTAGCCGGTGAGCCGTGCCGCGGTGCGCTCGAAGGACGGCGTGCGCAGCGCAGCGAGGATGCGCTCCCCGGCTGGCGAGGCGAGCGTGCGCTCGTGCGCCGCAAGCCAATAGTGCTCGCGTTTGAGCGGCACGAAGCCGAGGCCGAAGCGTGTCGCGGCCGCGCGCACGCCGACGCCTGAATCGGCCCGCCCGGCAGCGACCGTGGCCGCAACTGCGGCATGGGTGAACTCCTCGTCGGCATAGCCGCGCAGCTCGGCGGGTGCGACGCTCGCCTTGCGCAGAAGCTCGTCGACAAGCGCACGGGTGCCCGAGCCGCGCTGGCGATTGACGAAGCGCAGATGCCTTCCGGCCACCTGCGCGAGCGAGTGCACCTTCTTCGGATTGCCCGCGGCGACGATCAGACCTTGCTCGCGCGCTGCAAAGCGCACCAGGCGGTCGCGCCGCGCCTTCAGCAGCCGTAGATAAGGCATTGCGCCCGCCGGCGCGCCTGGGCTCAGGTGAAAACCAGCCAAGTCTGCTTCGCCGTGCGCAAGTGCGGCGACGCTATCGAGGCTGCCGCGGAAACTGAGCTCGAGCGGCAGGCCGGCCGTCTTTGTGAACTCGGCGAGCAGCAGGTCGTGGCTCGCAACGCAGCGCAACGACGCTGTGCGGCGTGCGCTCTGCACGCGCACGGCGAGTTCCTCGCGCGAGGCCTGGAGCATCTTGCGCGCCCGCTCGTCCGCCGCGAGGAGCTCCTCCGCGAGCGGTGCCAGGCGCGCACCCTTGCCCCGCTGCAGCACGACGAGCGGCGCACCGAGCGCTCGTGCCTGGCTGCCGAGCAGGTCCCAGGCGCCCCGGTAGGAAAGCCCGGCGCCCGCCACGGCGGCGCGCAGGGTCGATCGGCTGCGGATCTCGCGCAGCAGGATGAGCAGGCGTGGGTCGAGCCGCCGCGGCTCGCGCTCGGCGGTGATCCAAGCGATGTCGGGCACCAACCGCATAATATGCAGTGTACCGCATATAGTCGGACAGCCGCCCAGCGCTTAGCATGCCGACCCTGTCATTGGCTGAAAACTACCATTAGAGGAGACCCCATGACGATCTCGCGCATCGCCGCATCCTGGCTCGCGGCCTTGGCCGCGGTGTTCTCGCTCGGTGCAGCGGCCGTCGGGTTGGACATCAAGATGGCCACCACCACCAGCACGGACAACTCAGGCCTCCTGCATTACCTGCTGCCCAAGTACGAGGCGAAGTGCCACTGCAAGGTGCGCTACACCGCCGTCGGCACGGGCAACGCCATCAAGCTGGGCGAGAACGGCGACGTCGACATGATCATGGTCCACGCCCGCGCCGCCGAAGATAAGTTCGTCGCCGAAGGCCATGGGGTGAACCGGCGTGACCTGATGTACAACGACTTCGTCATCGTCGGCCCGCATTCCGACCCGGCCCATATCCGCGGGATGAAGGACCTGCAGGCCGCGCTGAAAAAGCTCAAGTCGAGCAATGCCACCTTCGTCTCGCGCGGCGACGACTCGGGCACGAACAAGAAGGAGCTCGGGCTGTGGAAAGAGGCGGGCGTCGATCCGAACGGTCCGAACTACCTCTCCATCGGCCAGGGCATGGGGCAGACGCTGACCGTGACCTCCGAGAAGCAGGGTTACACGCTCACCGACCGCGCCACCTACGCGACCTACAAGGACAAGACTGGCCTCGAGATCATGGTCGAGGGCTCGAAGAACCTGCTCAATCCCTACGGCGTGATCGCGGTCAATCCGAAGAAATATCCAGGCGTGAACTACACGGGCGCCATGCATTTCATCGACTGGCTGACCTCCCACGAGGGCCAGCAGGTGATTGCGTCGTACCAGCCCAAGGGAGCGCAGCTCTTCTTCCCCGACTATAGGAAGAAGTGAACCTGCTCGAGCCGACGCGGCGCGCCTTCGAGCTGTTGCTGCAAGGCGACCCGCGCCTCCTCGAGGCGATCTGGCTTTCCCTCTGGACCTCGATCGTGGCGATCGCGCTGGTCGCCCCGCCGTCGGTCGCGCTCGGCTTCCTGCTCGCGAAGCGCAAGTTCCCCGGCCAGCGCACCCTCGTGGTGCTGGTGCAGGCGCTGCTGTCCTTCCCGACCGTGGTGATCGGCCTCTTGATCTACCTGCTGCTCTCGCGCCGCGGCCCGCTCGGCTTCATGGAGCTGCTCTTCACGCCGAGCGCCATCATCTCTGGCTACATGATGATCGCGTTGCCGATTCTCGTAGTCTTCACGATCTCGGCGGTGCAGGGCGCCGACCCGCGCGTGTACGAGACGGCGCGCTGTCTCGGCGCCGGGCGCACGCGCGCCTCGGCCACCACGCTTTGGGAAGTGCGGTTCGGCGTGCTGGCCGCGGTAGTGAACGGATTCGGCCGCGTCGTCTCCGAGGTCGGGTGCGCCATCATGGTGGGCGGCAACATCGAGGGGCTGACCCGTAACATCCCCACCGCCATCGCGCTCGAGACGAGCAAGGGCGATTTTCCGCAAGGCATCGCGCTCGGCATGGTGCTGATGGCCGTGGCGCTCGGTGTCAACATCGCGCTCGCGCTGTTGCAGGGCAGGGGTGGCCTGCGATGACCGGGCCGCTGGTCCTCTTGGAGGGCGTAGGCAAGCGCTTTGGCGCGCGGGTGCTCTTTGACATCGAGCGGCTACGGATCGACGAAGGGCGCAGCTACGTGATCACCGGGCCGAACGGCTCGGGCAAGACCACGCTGCTGCGCATGCTCGCGGGTCTCGAGGGCGCGGAGCGCGGGCGCTTCGTCTTTCGTGGCTCACCGGTCGGCTTCGCGCCGCATTTTCCCGAGCGACTGCGCCGTTCGATCGCCTACGTGCATCAGCACCCCTATCTCTTCCACACCAGCCTGCGCCACAACATGGAATACGGGCTGAGGTGCCGCGGCGTCGCGCCGGAGGAGCGGCGTGCGCGCGCAGAGGAGGCGATCGCCTGGTCGGGACTTCGCGCGCGACGCGCCGTGCCGCCACAGGATCTTTCCGGAGGCGAGAAGCAGCGCGCCGCGCTCGCCCGCGTGCGCGCGCTACGGCCGGACCTGATCCTGCTCGACGAGCCGACGAGCAACCTCGACAGGGAAGGCCGCGAGCAGACGCTCGCGCTGCTCGCCCAGCTGCGGGACGAGCGGCGAACGGTGATCGTCGCCTGCCATGACCAGGAAGTCATCGCACTCGAGGGCGTTGCGCGGCTGCATCTGGAAGGCGGGAGGATCAGGTGAACTCGCGGCTGATAAAATCGCCGCGTGAAGGTCTTCGGTTTTGCAGGCTGGTCCGGTAGCGGCAAGACCACGCTCATCGAGAAACTGATCCCGCGCTTCACCGGCGCGGGTCTGCGCGTGTCGCTCGTCAAGCACGCGCACCAC
>DASQGW010000190.1:0-6924 GCA_035632415.1 Burkholderiales bacterium
GGATCGTGAGCTTCATGCATTACGATCTCGGTTACATCGACCTGGAGCAAAAGACTCTGCAACCCCTAGACAACCCGTTCGGCCCGAGGTTGTCACCTATGTCTTAGGTACGTCCCGTCACCTATGTGTTCGGGCCGCACAAGAGGGATCTGGCGGAGTGAGAGGGATTCGAACCCTCGATACCGGTTTAAGCCGGTATAACGCCTTAGCAGGGCGCCCCCTTCGGCCACTCGGGCATCACTCCGGAAGGAACGGCATTCTACTTCTATTAGCGCTAACCTCGCGCCCGTGCGCCATCTGCTGATCTTCCTATTGGCGGCGAGCGGAACGTGCGCGGCGGCGCCGCGGTTGGACGACATCAAGCTGCCGCCCGGGTTCCGCATCTCGATCTACGCCGAAGGCCTGGAGCGGCCGCGTTCCCTCGCGCTCGGCGAGCACGGCACGCTCTTCGTGGGCTCGACGAGCTCGAACGTCTATGCGATCCCGGCGGGCGGCGGCAAGCCGATCGTGATCGCACGCAGGCTCGATGCGCCGCATGGCGTCGCGTTGCGCGGCGGCGCCCTCTATGTCGCCGAAGTGGGACGCATCCAGCGCTACGACGGCATCGAGGACCGGCTGCAAAACCCGCCGCAGCCGGTGGTCGTGGCGGACGACCTGCCGAGCGAGCGCCACCATGGACTCAAGACGATCCGCTTCGGGCCCGATGGCCGGCTCTATATCAACATCGGCGCGCCCTGCAATGTCTGCCCGCGCAAAGGCGAGTTCGGCACGATCAGCCGGCTCGACGTCTCGCGCGCCGGTGCCGAGCGCGAGATCTTCGCGAATGGCGTGCGCAACAGCGTAGGCTTCGACTGGGACCCGCGCACGAACGAGCTCTGGTTCACCGACAACGGCCGCGATCTGCTCGGCAACGACGTGCCGCCCGACGAGCTGAATCACGCGCCCAAAGCCGGCATGGATTTCGGCTTTCCCTACTGCCACGGTGGCGACGTGGCGGATCCCGAGTTCGGCAAGGAGCGCTCCTGCAAGGAGTTCACGCCGCCCGCGCAGAAGCTCGGCCCGCACGTCGCCTCGCTCGGCATGCGCTTCTACACCGGGACCCGCTTCCCGCCGGAGTATCGCGGGGCCATCTTCATCGCCGAGCACGGCTCGTGGAACCGCGAGACCAAGATCGGCTACCGCGTGACGGTGGTGAAGCTGAAGGACGGCCGCGCGGCGAGCTACCAGCCTTTCGCCCAGGGCTGGCTCCAGGGCAACGACGCCTGGGGACGCCCCGTCGACGTGATCGTCGCGCCGGACGGCGCGCTCCTCGTCTCCGACGACCGGGCCGGCGCCGTCTACCGCATCGACTACGCGGGCAAGTAGATTGCAGCGCCGGCAGCCATGGCTGCCGGACCGAAGTCTGCTGAGCCGCGGAATATCGCCTAAGCCTGGTCGAGCTCGAAGGCCTTGTGCAGCACGCGCACGGCGAGCTCGGTGTACTTCTCCTCGATCACCACGGTGATCTTGATCTCGGAGGTCGAGATCATCTGGATGTTGATGCCCTCCTCCGACAGCGTGCGGAACATCCGCGCCGCGATGCCGGCGTGCGAGCGCATGCCCATGCCGACGATCGAGACCTTGGCGATCTTCTCGTCGCCGGTGATGTCGCGGCACTTGATGTGCGCCTGCACCTTGCCCTTGAGCAGCTTCATCGCGCGCGCGTAGTCGGTCCGGCCGACGGTGAAGGAAAGATCGGTCATGCCGTCGACCCCCACGTTCTGCACGATGACGTCGACGTCGATATTGGCATCCGCGATCGGGCCGAGGATGGCGTAGGCGATGCCCGGGCGGTCGGGCACGTCATGCACGGTGATCTTGGCCTCGTCGCGGTTGAAGGCGACGCCGGAGATGGCGGGTTTTTCCATAGTGATGTGCGGATCTTCTTCGAAAGTGATGAGCGTGCCGGCCTGCGCTTCCTCGGCGACCGGCAGCATCGGGTCGGTAAGGCTCGAGAGCACGCGCGTCGGCACGTGGTATTTGCCGGCGAACTCGACCGAGCGGATCTGCAGCACCTTGGAGCCCGCGCCCGCCATCTCGAGCATTTCCTCGAAGGTGATGGTCTTCAGGCGCCGCGCGTCGGGCACGATGCGCGGATCGGTGGTGTAGACGCCGTCCACGTCGGTATAGATGTGGCATTCGTCCGCCTTCAGCGCCGCGGCGAGCGCCACCGCAGAAGTATCGGAGCCGCCGCGGCCGAGCGTGGTCATGTTGCCCTTCTCGTCCACGCCCTGGAAGCCCGCCACGATCACCACGGTGCCCGCCTCGAGATCGCCGCGGATCGCCTTGTCGTCGATCGACACGATGCGCGCCTTGGTGAACGCCGAGTCGGTGACGATTCTCACTTGCCAGCCGCTGTAGCTGCGCGCCTTCACGCCAAGCTCGAGGAGCGCCATCGAAAGGAGGCCGATCGTCACCTGCTCGCCGGTCGAGGCGACGACATCGAGCTCGCGCGGGTCGGGATGCGGCTGGATCTCCCTGGCGAGCGCGATCAGGCGGTTCGTCTCGCCCGCCATGGCCGAAGGCACTACGACGACGTCGTGGCCGGCGGCGCGCCACTTCGCGACGCGGCGCGCGACATTCTTGATGCGCTCGACCGAGCCGACCGACGTACCGCCGAATTTCTGGACGATCAGGGACACTGACTGATTTTACCGAGTCGTCTATCGATAGGGCTCGTGCAGCCGGACCGCATCGCGCTTGCGTCGCAGGCGCGTATTGAGCATCTCGACCAGCACGGAGAACGCCATCGCGAAGTAGACGTAGCCCCTCGGCACGTGGTGGTCGAAGCCGTCGGCGACCAGCACGAGGCCGATCATGAAGAGGAAGGCGAGCGCCAGCACCTTGATCGTCGGCCGCCCGGAGATGAAGCGACCGATCGCACCGGCGAAGGCCATCATGAGCAGCACCGAGGCGATCACGGCCGCGACCATGACCGCGAGCTCGCTCACCATGCCGACGGCGGTGACGATCGAGTCGAGCGAGAACACGAGGTCGATGATCACGATCTGGCCGATCACCGCGGCGAAGGTGGCACGCACCGCGGACGATGCGGCGCCTTCCTCGCCTTCGAGCAGCTGGTGGATCTCGACCGTGCTCTTGTAGAGGAGGAAAAGGCCGCCGCCGATGAGGATGAGGTCGCGCCCCGAGATCTCATGGCCGAAAAGCGCGAAGAGGGGCTCCCTCAGCCCGACCAGCCAGGCGAGCGCCCCGAGCAGCGCGATGCGCATGAACATGGCGAGGAACAGTCCCACCCTTCGCGCGAGCTCGCGCCGCCCGGGCTCCAGCTTGTCGACCAGGATCGAGATGAAGATCACGTTGTCGATGCCGAGCACGAGCTCGAGCACCGTCAGCGTGACGAAGGCGAGCCACACCTGGGGATCGGCCAGCAGTTCCACCGTGATTTGCCGCGCGAAAAGCGCGGATTCTACAAGATGCGGTTAAACCACATCAGCGAGAGCGCCGCGGCGAGCAGCGTGAGCGATGCGGCCACGGCGGTGAAGAGCGCAGTCACTTCGGTCTTCTGGCGCTCCATCACCAGCTTCGAATTGAGCCCCTGGTAGATCTTCTTCAGGTCGGGCGCGCTGCCGGCGAAGAAGTACTCGCCGCGCGTGAGATCGGCGATCACCTTGAGCGCGTCTTCGTCGAGCCGCACGCGGATCGACCAGCCTTCGCCGGTCAGGATCTGGCCGTCGGGCGTGCCGACGCCGACGGTGAAGACGCGCACGCCGCGCTTTGCCGCAATGCGCGCCGCCTCGACCGGATCGGGTCCGGTGGTCGTCTGCCCGTCCGTGAGCAGGATCACCGCCGCGGACTTGTACGAGCCGGGCGGCACGGGTTTCGGCTCGGGCTTCCTCGGCGCGCCCAGCGGGCGCGAGCTCCCTCCGGCAGCCGCCGATCCGGAGCCCGTGCCGGCGTACAGCTGCGCCGGCGTGCCGTCGAAATCCTGGTCGGGAAAGAGCGCTTTCAGCGAAACGAGGATGCCGCTGCCCATCGCGGTCGCGTTCTGCAGCTGCAATTGCTCGATGGCGGCATACACCGCGTCGCGATTGCGCGTCGGCGGCTGCACCAGCGCCGCGCTGCCGGCGAAGCTCACTACGCCGATCTGGGTGGAGGCCGGCGTGTCCTCGACGAAGGCGCGCGCCGCCGCCTGCGCGGCGGCGAGGCGCGTCGGCTTTACGTCGTCGGCGCGCATGCTGCCCGAGACATCGATCGCCAGGATCACCGTCTCCCGCTGCGAAGGAAGGGTCACCGTGCTCGCCGGGCGCGCGAGCGCGAGCAGCATCACGATGAACGCAGCAAGGAGCAGGAGCGGCGGCACGTGCCGGCGGAAGCCCGCGCGCTTGCCGAGCGCCTCCTTCACCAGCGCGAAGTTCGAATAGGCGAGAGCGCTCTTCTTCCGCTCGCGCAGGATGAGCAGGTAGAGCGCGATGAGCGCGGGGGCGAGGAGCAGCCCCCAAAGCCCCTCGGGCCAGAGAAAGGTCATGTCACCCGGCTCTCAGAAAGGCGGCAGCCCCGCCGCTCCTGCCGCCGTCTCGATCGGCACGGCGAAGGCGATGCCGGCGAATCCGCCCTTCTCGCCGGGGCTGAGGATCGCGGTGACGATGCCGACGACTTCTCCCGCTGCATTGACGAGCGGGCCGCCCGAGCTGCCCGGGTTCGCGGCCGCGTCGAACTGGATCAGGTTGGAGAGCACGCGCTCGCCGTCGGGCGAGCGGTACTCGCGCTTCAGGCCCGAGATTACGCCGTGCGACACGGAAGGCCCGATGCCGAAGGGAAAGCCGACCGCCGTGACATGCTCGCCCTCGACGAGATGCCGGGCGGAGCGCAGGGTGGCCGCGTGAAGCTCGTCGGGAATCCTGTCGGCCTGCAGCACGGCGAGGTCGCTCTCCGGCTGCTCGCTCAAGACGACGGCGTCGGATTCGAGACCGTCCTCGAACAGCACGCGGACGCGGCTCGCGCCGGAAACGACATGCAGGCTCGTGAGGATGACGCCGCGGTCGATGATCACCACGCCGCTGCCCGTGGCCGCAGAGCCGACCGCGCCCGCATACTCGTCGAAGTCGACCGGGTCGGTCACCGCACGCACCCGCACAATGGAGTGGCGCACGGCCTGATACGCCTTCACCGCCGGCGAAGGCACCGGCTTCGTCTCGAGCGTGTGCGCTACAGCCCGGTCGATGTCTTCCTGCGTAAGCGCGAACGGCGCAGGCTCGAGCGCGCCGTACGCGAGAAAGAATCCGGCCGCAACGAGCGCGCCGACGGCGAAGAGGACGGGCTTTTCGTGACGCTTGTAGCGTTCGCGCCACCTCGGGCGAGCGGATTCTGCGACCGCCGCCGTTTCGGGCTCGCGTAGTGGCTCGGGTTTCTGCCCGCTCGCCGCGCTGTAAAAGCCCTTCTTCATCCGCATAGTGTCGACCGCGCATGGCTGCGCCAGTTCTGGCGCGCAGGCGCGCGTTCCATGAGCCAACCGGTAGCAATTCCCGAACCTTGCGTAACGCTGGGCCGTTACGGGTAATCGGTCACGCCGGGTGCGTTATCGGGCAGCGGGATGAATTCGGTCTCGCCGGGGATGCGGGCGAAGCGCTGTTCGCGCCACTCGTCGGCCGCCTCTGCGAGCCGCTTCTTCCGGCTCGAGACGAAATTCCACCAGAGGAAGCGCGGGCCATCGAGCGGCTCGCCGCCCAGCAGAAGCACGCGAGCGTGCGCCCGCGCGGCAAGGTCGGCATCGGCGAGCGCGCGAAACACCAGCAGCTCGCCGGCGGCGAAGGCCTTGCCGCCGTGCTCGACCGCGCCTTCGATGACGTACGCCGCGCGCTCGGCGTAATACGCGGGAAGCGTAAGGCGCGCACCTGCGTCGAGCCGCGCATCGGCATAGAACATCGGACTGCGCGTCGGCACCGGCGAGCGGCTGCCTTCCCAGTCGCCGATGATCACGCGCAGGCGCATGCCCTTTTCCTGCATCAGCGGAAGTTGCGCGGCGCCGACATGCACGAAACCGGGCGCCACCTCCTCGTCCGCCGAGGGGAGCCCCACCCAGAGCTGGATGCCGGAGACGCGCGAGCCCCGGGCGCGCATCTCCGGCGGCGTGCGTTCGGAGTGCACGATGCCGCGCCCCGCGGTCATCCAGTTGACGTCGCCGGGCCGGATCGGCTGCACCGTGCCGAGGCTGTCGCGGTGCAGGATCTCGCCTTCGAAGAGATAGGTCACCGTCGCAAGCCCGATGTGCGGATGCGGCCGCACGTCGAGGCCCTTGCCCGGGGCGAGCGCCACCGGCCCCATCTGGTCGAAGAAGACGAACGGGCCGACGCTCTTCCGCCCGGCCGCCGGCAGCGCGCGGCGCACCATGAAGCGCTCGCCGAGGTCGCGCGTGCGCGGAACGATCCGTGCGTCGAGCATGAAAGACAATGTATCGTATCGAGCATCGTGGCGGCCACCCTGCACCTGGGCGACGTGACCCATGTGATCCAGCTTGCGATCGCGCCGGTGTTCCTGCTCACGGCGATCGGCACGCTGATCAACGTCCTCGTCAACCGCCTCGGCCGCTCCGTCGACCGGCGACGCGCGCTGACGGCGAGCCTGCCGTCCGCGGATGCGGCGCTCGCCGCAAACGCGCAGGGCGAGCTCGTCTACGTCCACCGCCGCGTGCGCCTGATCTACACGGCCATCCTGCTCGCCGTCGGCGCCGCGTTCCTGATCTGCCTGCTGATCGCCATCGCGTTCCTGGATGCGTTGACGGCAATCGACCTCTCGCAGCTCGTCGCCGTGCTCTTCATGCTCGCGATGCTGGCCCTCATCGGCAGCCTCGGCCTCTTCATGCGCGAGATCTACCTCGGCGTGAACACCGTCGCCTGCCCGATCCGCTGATGGCGAAGCTGCGCCACA
>DASQGW010000191.1:0-52584 GCA_035632415.1 Burkholderiales bacterium
ACGTCGAACTGCACGCCGCGCTGCACGAGCTGCTCGACCAGGTCCTCGTATTTGTTGCCGTTCTTGTCCTTGGCGCCTTTCATCATGAAATCCACGCCGAGCGCGTGCGACACGACCACGATCTTCGCGTGCGGGTCGACCTCGAGCTGGTTATTGATGTTGCGCAGGCCGTTGGTCGCCTGCGCGAGGCCATCGCTGAAGTGATAGACGACCTTCTCCTGACCGCCGCCGCTGCCGCCGGTCGAAGCGCAGCCGGCAATGCCGGCGAGCAGGATGAAAAGGTACAGAGCTTTCATGCGTTTCCTCCTCCGGTTCAGGTATTGCGCACTATAGCGTCGAGCCGAGCGAGCGCCGGGCCATGGTCGAGCACCTCGCGCACCGCGTCGGCGGCCGCTCGCAGCGAGCCGTGGCGGCCGAGATGCCAGAGGCATAGTGCCGCGCCGTACACGAGGCCGTCGCGCGTGGGTCCCGGCGCGCCCTCGAGTGCCGCGCGGCCCGCCTCGGCCGCGGCCTTCGCGACCGCCGCCGTGTCGAGCGGCGCCTCGCGCTCCTCGTCCGGCTGGTCGCGGCCCGGGATGCGCGGCGCGCGAACCGTCGCCTCGATGCCGAGATCGCCCGGCTGGAACTCCACGGGGATCTCCTCGGCCTCGCCGAGCACGCGGAACGCCTTGCCGGTCTGCGTGAGGCCAGGAATCACGCCGCCCTCCACTCCGCGAACGATGAGCGCCGAGTTGAACCCGGCGTGGCGGGCGAGCAGCGCGTAGATGCGCGAATACGGCTTGTGCACGTAGCCGGTGACGAGATGCGTCGCCCGCCGTCCGCGCACCGGACCGGCGAGCACCTCGACGGTGGTGATGGCCGGGCGCTTGACGATGAGCGTGCGCAGGCGTGCGAGCGCGTGGAGCTTCGGGCAGAACGCGCTCTGGTCGACGTAGCTCCAGCCGATGCGGGGATCGGCAAGGCGCGCGGCGGCCTGCTCGGGGGTCGATTCCACCTTCGCGCCCGCCGCGGCGAGCACCTGGCGGTGCGTGACGCCGTACTTGGGACCCATGCTCTCCACGCCGTGCGAGACCGTCGCCACGCCGCAGGCGGCGAGCACCGCCGGCAGGAAAGGCGCCGCGGGCAGCGTGCGGTTGTAGCCGTCGTACGGATCGCCGAGGTCGAGCACGTCGTCCACCGGCGCAGTGGCGCGCTTCGTCGCGTCGCGGATCGCCTCGAGCAGCCCCCGGTTCTCATCGTCCGTTTCGCGCTTCATGCGCAAAGCGATGAGGAACACCGCCGCCTGCACCGGATCGACGGCGCCGTCGAGCACGAGGCGCATGCCTTCGCGCGCCTCCTCGCGCGAGATGTCCTTCGAGAGCTCCGGGCCCGTGGCGATGCGCTTAAGGATGGAGCTCATCAGCGCGGCGCTCACGGCGAGCCTCGCGTGGGCACGCCGACCAGCATGCGCCCGTCCTCCTCGCGCACGGCGTAGGTGCGCAAGTCCTGCTCCGCGGGTTCCTCGAGGACCTCGCCCGTGCGCACGTTGAAGCGGCTGTTGTGCAGCGGGCACTTGACGAGCTCGCCCTTCAGCACGCCGCTCGAGAGGGAAGCCTCTTCGTGCGTGCAGGTATCGTCCACAGCGTAGAGCGTCCCCGCCACGTTGGCGACGAGAATGCGCCGGCCGGCGACGTCGAAGCGTTTCATCGTTCCCTCGCGCAGCTCGCCTGCCTTGGCGATCTCGACGAACGTCACGCCGAATGTCACGCGACGGGCTCGAACCACTTCAGCCGCTCGCGCAGGCGAACGACCTCGCCGACGATGATGAGGGTCGGCGCCCTGACTTCGCTCGAGCGCACGATGCCCGGCAGCGTGGCGAGCGTGCCGGTCAGCACGCGCTGCTGCGGCGTCGTTCCGGCCTGCACGAGCGCGGCCGGCGTGTCGGCGGCGAGGCCGTGCGCGGCGAGCTCGCGGCAGAGCACCTCGACGCCGGTGAGGCCCATGTAGAACACGATCGTCTGGCGCGGCTGCGCGATCGCCGGCCAGTTGAGATCCATGCTGCCGTCCTGCATGTGGCCCGTGACGAACACGACCGACTGCGCGTACTCCCGGTGCGTGAGCGGGATGCCGGCGTAGGAAGCGCAGCCCGCCGCCGCCGTGATGCCCGGCACCACCTGGAACGGGATGCCGGCCGCGGCGAGCGTATCGATCTCCTCGCCGCCGCGCCCGAAGATGAACGGATCGCCGCCTTTCAGGCGCACGACGCGCTTGCCCTCTTTCGCCAGGCGCACGAGCAGGTGATTGATGTCTTCCTGTGGCAGCGTGTGCTTCGCGCGCTCCTTGCCCGCGTAGATGCGCTCGGCTTCCAGCCGCACGAGGTCCAGGATTGGCTTCGACACCAGCCGGTCGTAGACCACGACATCGGCCTGTTGCATGAGGCGCAGCGCGCGGAAGGTGAGCAGATCCGGATCGCCCGGCCCGGCGCCGACGAGCGACACCTCGCCGCCGTGGAAGGCGAGGCGCGTGTCGTCGATCGCCGCGGCGAGCGCGCGGCGCGCCTCGGCGTCGCGCCCGGCGAGCATCAGCTCGGCGATCGGCCCCTGCAGCGTGTGCTCCCAGAAGCGGCGCCGCTCCGCACCCTTGAAGCGCGCCTTCACGCGTTCGCGAAATTCCGCGGCGAGCGCGGCGAGGCGGCCGTAGCCCGCGGGAATCATGCTCTCCAGCCGCGCGCGCAAGAGCCGCGCGAGCACGGGCGAGGCGCCGCCGCTCGAGACCGCGACGACGAGCGGCGCGCGCTCGATGATCGAGGGCAGGATGAAGGAGCAGAGCGCCGGTTGGTCCACGACGTTGACCGGGATGCGCCGCGCCTTCGCCGCGGCGGCCACCGCGCGGTTCACCGCCTGGTCGCTCGTCGCGGCGATCACTACCGCGTGGCCCGCCACGTCTTCGTCGCGGAAGCGCGCCGCGCGGTGCGCGATGCGTCCCGCGGCGGCCTCGGCGCCGAGCACCTCGCCGAGTTCCGGCGCGATCACGGTGACGCGCGCACCGGCGCGCGCGAGCAGCGCGCACTTGCGTGCCGCGATCTCGCCGCCGCCCACCACGAGGCAAGGCGCGTCGCGCACGTCGAGGAACATGGGCAGGAACTGCATCGGCCTATGATAGATTCAATCGGAACGGTGCATGCCCCGGTACCTCACACTGTCGCGCGCTGCGCGCCTGGTCGGCGTGCGCCGCGGCGCGCTGCAGTCGAAGATCCGCGCGGGCGAGCTCGCCGCGTTCGAAGGCATGGTCTCGGAAGAGGACCTGCTGCGCGCCTACCCGGAGGCGCACCTCGAGGACAACACGGTCCTCGAGCGGCTCGAGGCGATCAAGGATGCCGCCTTCGCCCGCCGCGTGCGCGAGCGCGTGTTGCCGAGCGCGGAAGTGCTGATGGCGCGCCTCGCCGAGCTCGAGCAGTACCGCATCATCGTGCAGGAGCTCCAGGCGCGGCTGCGCGATCCGGGGGGTGCAGCGGGCCTGCTCGACTGGCTGCAGGAGCGCCTTGCCCCCGCGACGGCGGGGCTTCTTGCCCACGAGAGCCTGCTTAGGATCATGTCCGCGCACGTCCAGGTGAAGCCGAGCGGCCACGAGTTCTTCGTCGACGGCAGCGACAGCCTGCTTGAAGCGGCGCTGCGCGCGGGGCTCTCGCTCGACTACGGCTGCAGCAGCGGCAACTGCGGCAAGTGCAAGGCGCGCGTCGTCTCGGGCCAGGTGCACCGCCTGCGCCCCTCCGACTACGCGTTCAGCGCGGCCGAGAAGGCCGCCGGCATGGTGCTCATGTGCTGCCATACGGCGGCGACCGACGTGGTGATCGAGGCGCGCGAGGCACACGGCGCGGCCGACATGCCGCTGCAGGCGATCGATGCGCGCGTCAAGGCGGTGAGCCCGCTCGGCGACGACATGCGCCTCCTGCACCTGCAGACGCCGCGCACCAACCGGCTGCGCTTTCTCGCCGGCCAGACGGTGCAGCTCTCGCTCGGCGAGCACGCAGCGTCCTTCCCGGTCGCCAGTTGTCCGTGTGACGAGCGCAACCTGCAGTTTCACGTGCGGCGCCGCGCGGGCGACGCTTTCGTCGAGCGAGTATTCGCCGGCCTGAAGGCTGCGGACAACGTACGGGTCGAGGGGCCGCACGGCGAGTTCGTGCTGGACGAAACGTCCACCCGGCCGCTCGTCTTCGTCGCCTTCGACACGGGCTTTGCGCCCGTGAAGAGCCTCATCGAGCACGCGATGGCGCTCGATGCCTCCGAGACCCTGCAGCTCGTCTGGGTTGCGGGCGACCGCGGCCACTATCTCGACAACCTGTGCCGCTCCTGGAGCGATGCGCTGGACAACTTCCGCTACGACCCGCTCACCGCCTCGCCGGATGCCCCGGACGAGGCCATCGCGCGCTCGGTGCTCGAGCGGGTGCGGCAGGCGCATCCGCGCCTCGAGGACACGGACGTGTATGTCGCGGGCGAGGCCGAGCGCGTGCACGCAGCGGAGTTCGAGTTCCTCGAGCACGGCCTGCCGCGCGCGCAGCTCAGGCTGAGTACGCCCGGGGCCTGATCAGAGCGCAGCACCCCTGCGCGCAAGCGCTGCCCCGGTGACTCCGCGCGACGCGAACAGGAGGAACGTGTGCGCGAGCTTGCCGAAGGGCAGCCACACGAAAAGCAGCTCCACGCTCAGCAGGTGGACGGCGACCGGCAGCGGGTCGAGCGGCACCGCCGGCGGTACGGCGGCGGCGTAGGACTGGCTGAGCGCGGCCATCCCCGTGAGGAGGGGCAGCAGCACGACCACCCAGCTGAAATAGTCGTCGAAGCTCGAGAGAAGCCTGCGCACCGGATCTTCGAGCCGCTCGAGCAGGGCGAGGACGAACGACACGAACGTGACCCCCACGGCCGCGAACACCAGCGCCTCGGGGACTGCCGGCCAGGCGAGGCCGGTCAGGCGCTCGATGAACAGGATGTGCGGCCGATAGCCGAAGACGATGATCGCGAGGCCGATGTGATACGCATATGCGTTCCAAGCGCCGAAGCGGCTGCGCCATCGCAGGCTCGGGTGCGGCAGCATGCGGGCAACGATGCCGTGCAGCGCGCCGGAGAAGAGCCGCGTGCTGCGCGGCTCGGACAGATCGGGCCGCGCGGGAAGCCGCAGGATGCCGGCGACACGCCAGAGGCTGCCCACCGCCAGCACCGCTAGCGAGAACCACAGCGCCGGTCCGCGCGCAAGCTCCAGGAGGCCGAGCGCAGTCATTGCCGTGCCTGCGCCGGAGTGGCGTACTGCGCCACCAGCTCGGTGAGCCCCAGCACCGGCAGGTTCATGCCGTAATGGTCGATCGCCTCCTCGATCACATTGCGGCAGTTCGCGCACGCGGTGACGAGCGCCTCTGCGCCGGTCGCCTCGACTTGCTGCTTCTTGCATGCGAAGGCGGCGAAGCGCAGCGCCTCGGCGCGGCTGATCGCGCTCACGCCACCGCCGCCACCGCAGCAGAAGCTTCCTGCCGCCGCGCCGGGCGTCTCGACCCGGTTCGCCACCACTGCGTCCATCACCCGGCGCGGCGACTCGGTGAGTCCGCCGCGGCGCACGAGCTGGCAGGGGTCGTGGAAAGCGAGGCGGCGCGTGTCCCTCGCGCGCGGGCGCAGCCGGCCCTCGCGTACGAAACGGTCGAGCAGCTCGACGATATGCACGACCTCGAACCCGTAGCGCCGGCCGATGAGGTTGGGGCCTTCCCAGCGCAGCGCGATGTAGGCATGGCCGCATTCCGGGCTGACGACCGTCTTGACCTTCAGCCGCTCCGCCGCAGCGACGACGCGCGAGACAAGCTCGGCCGCGACCGCGCGCGAGCCGATCTGCACGCCGACGTTGGTCGCCTCGAAGCCCGCGCTCGGGATCGTCCAGGTCGCGCCCGCCTCGCGGAAGATCCGCGCCAGCGCGCCGATCGCCTCGGCATATCCCATGATCTCGATCGAGGTCAGGATAACCATGAATTCAGCGCCCTCGGCGTCGACCGGCACCGGCAGCCCGGTCTCCTTTTCCTGCTCCTCGATCTGCTTGCGCAACGCCGCCCAGCGCAGCCCGATCGGGCTGCCCGTCTCGAGGGCGCGCTTCGCAGCGCCATACAGGTCCGCGGGCGCAAAGCCGCCTGCCTCCATGCCTTCGCGCGCGAGGCGTACGAGGCCGGCGATGTCGATGCCCATTGGGCAGACGAGCGTGCAGCGGCCGCACAGGTTGCACGAGTCGTAGAGGAGCGCCGACCATTCCTGCAGCTCCTCGGCGGTAGGCGCCGGCGGCGCAAGGCCGAGGCGTTTGCGCAGCGACGAGAAAGGCGCCGCCTCGCGCTGGTAGGCCCTTAGCATCGGCTGCAATTTGTACACCGGCACGTAGCGGGGGTCGCCGCTCACCTGATGGAAGTGGCAGGCGTCGGCGCACTGGCCGCAGTGCACGCAGGCCTCGAGCTGGAAAGCGACCTCGCGGCTCGCCTGTGCGACGAACTCCTGCGTAGCAACGCCTGCATCGGCCGCCATGGCGTCATTTTCCCGCCGCGCGGCGACGACGGTTTGATCGAAATCAGTTCGCGGCGCGGCGCTTGCGGCCGAGGCCGTGCTCGACCGCGGCCACCGCGGCCTCGACCCGCGAGCGCATGCCGAGCTTGCGCAGGATCGCCTTGACGTGCAGCTTCACCGTTCCGTCGGTGATGTCCAGGGCGCGCGCGATCATCTTGTTGCTCATGCCGTCGGCGATGCATTCCAGGATCTCGCGCTCGCGCGGCGTGAGCTCGGCGAACGGCGCTGCCGGGCGCGGCGCGGTTGGCGCCGGGCTCGCCTTGCCGCCAACCAGCCGCGCGAGCGAGCCGACCAGCTCGCGCGCCACGACGTTGTTGCCCGTGAGCGCCGCCTGCAGCGCCGGCACGAGCTCCTCGGGCTCGATGTCCTTCAGCAGGTAGCCTTGCGCGCCCGCGCGGAGCGCCGCGCCCAGGTCGGCGTCCTCGCGACTCATCGTGAGCATGACCACCGGCGTACGCACGCCCGCGGCGCGCAGCGCCCGCAACGTCTCGATGCCGGTCATGCCCGGCATCTTGACGTCGAGCAGGATGAGATCCGTGGGCAGCTCGCGCGCACGGCGCACGCCTTCCTCGCCCGAGCCGACCGAGGCTACCACCTGCACGCCGCGGCTCTGCAGCAGCTCCTCGATGCCCTTTCTCACGAGGGCATGGTCGTCGATCAGGAGAACGCGCATTTCACCCGCATCTCACCGTCCCGGCGCGTTGAACATCAGCACGATGCGCGTGCCCTCGCCCGGCTCGCTCTCGATCACGATCTGGCCCTGCAGCCGCTCGGTGCGATCGCGCATGATGGCGAGTCCCGCGTGCTCGCTCGTCGCCACCTCGCCGGGTTCGGCCATGCCGAGTCCGTCGTCCTCGATCAGCACCGTGTAGAGCTCGTCCTGGTTGTTGAGCAGGATGCGCACGTTGTGCGCCGCGCTGTGCTTGCGGATGTTGGCGAGCGCCTCCTGCACGATGTAGAAGACCTGGATCTCCTGCGCCGGCGCGAGCTCGAGGGAACTGCACTCGTTCTGGAAGAACACCGCGATGCCGGTGTCGCGGCGAAAGCGCTCGACCAGCTCGGCGAGCGTGTGCGCGAGACCGCCCTCGCCGATCTTGAGGCGATAGTTGGTGAGGAGCTCCCGCACGTCGTCGTTCGCCTGCTCCACCGCGCGGCGCAGCCGCCCGGCCTCGTACTGGGCGTGGCCCACGTCCTTGCGCGCGAGGTACTCGCCGAGCAGCTTCACCTGCAGGCGCATGCCGATCAGCGACTGTGCGAGCGAGTCGTGCAGCTCGTTGCCGATGATGGCGCGCTCCTCCATGATCGCCACGCGGCGCGCCTCGCTCTCGAGGCGCACCTTCTCGATGGCGAGGCCGAGGTGCCGGCCGACGCTGATGAGGAGGTCGGGCATGTCCTCGCCCATGGCCGCGAGCGGCCGGTCGAGCAGCAGGTTGTAGACGCCGACGGTGTGGTCCTGGTACTGCGCCGGCACCGCGACGAACTCGGCGCAATCGCGCTCGAGCATAGGCATGCCGATCAGCGCCGCGCAGGCGCCGGTGCCTGGCTGCAGCTGCAGCCGCCCGTCGGCCACCGCGCGGCTGCACGGACAAGCGCCTGCGGGCATCGTCCGGTCGCGCTCGGCCACCTCCGGCGCGAGCCCCCTGCTCGCGACGAGGCGCGTGCCGCCGTCGCCGGTCGCGATGCGCACGCTTGCGGCGCGCGCATCGACGAGCTCGATGAAGGTGTCGAGGAATCCGTCCAGCACCTGCTCGAGCGTGCCGGGTTGGCTGAGGGTCGTCGCTACCGCGTACAGGATGTCGAGCGACTGGGTCTTGCGCGCGAGGCGCACCGCCGGCGTCTGGGCCATACCGCGGTTCAGACTAGCACGTCAGCGCGCGGGCTTGGGCGGCTTGTGCGACGGGTCGTTCGGGTTGATGAAGATGAAGCGCCAGTCCCCGGGGTTGAGCTCCACGTAATCCAGGGTTGCGCCGGTCAGGAGCTCGACGGCTCCGGGCGAGACCAGCAGCTTCACGCCGGCGCTCTCGAACTGCGTGTCGCCCTCGGCCTTGTCGTCGAAACCCATGCCGTATTCGACCACGCCCTTCGCGTCGAGGCGCGCGGCGAGGCGCAGGCACGCGCCGCACGCGCCGGACTGTTCGGCGGATCTGGCGATCTGCTCGGCGGCCTGCGGCGTGACGATGATCATCAGCCGGTGCTCCAGGCGCGCGGCCGGCGCATGCCCGCGATCTTGCACGCCTGTTTCACGTAGCCGTAGGGAAAGAGCCGGAAGAGATCGTTGCGGTCCGCCTGCTGCGGGCCGCGGTATTCGGCGAGGTGCTTCATGACATGGCGCGCATCGGGCGCGATGTGATGCTCCTCGTAATAGCGCCGCATGAAGCGGAGCACCGTCCAGTGCGCACCGGTGAGCACGATGCGCTCGTTGCGCGCCAGCTCCTCGGCGATGGCCTCGTTCCAATCGGCGGGATCTACCAGGTAGCCTTCTTCGTCGAGTGTCGTCATCAGGCGTGGATCGTTGCGGTCGCGGCAAATTCTACGAAGCGCTCGGCCCAGGGGTGGCCGGCGACATCACGCAGGTGAGCGTAAGAGGCGAGCAGGTTCTTGTACACGATGCCGTCGTGCCGGCCGTCGATGCCGTAGCCGCGCTCGACTTCATAGGCGAACTCCAGGCCGGGCGCGAGGTTTTCCAGGCTCGAGTAGTGAAACT
The DNA here is from genome assembly GCA_035632415.1 of Burkholderiales bacterium. GTDB lineage: Bacteria > Pseudomonadota > Gammaproteobacteria > Burkholderiales > SG8-39 > SCGC-AG-212-J23. Next base: position 9,265 of record DASQGW010000191.1, read on the forward strand.
CATGCGCGCGCACGAGCGTCGTCGGGCGCGCAGGCCAAGGGCCGCGGCCGGTCTCGCGCAGGTGCACGTAGCCGCGCCCAACGGGACGCGCATGCATCACGACATCGGCCGGCAGCGCGCCCACCATTTCGGCGCGCCGGCCATTCCACTCGATCGAACGCGTGAGATACATGAGGCCGCCGCACTCGGCGTACGCGGGCATGCCGGCCTCGATGGCGCCGCGCACTTCGGCGCGCAGCTCCGCGTTCGCCGCGAGCGCGGCCATGTGCGTCTCGGGAAAGCCACCGCCGATGAAGAGCGCATCGACGCGCGGCAGGCGCCGGTCGCGCAGCGTATCGAAGGGCACGAGCTCGGCTCCGGCGGCGCGCAGCGCCTCGAGGTCGCCGGGGTAGTAGAAGCCGAATGCGGCGTCGCGCGCGATGCCGAGGCGCAGCCGGGGGCGCTCTTGGACAGAAGAAAATGTGCTCTGTCCCTGATTTTGAAGCGGGGGAGCAGAGCGCGCGACGCCGAGCAGGGCGTCGAGGTCCACCTGCGCAGCGACGCGCGCGGCGATCTGCTCGACCCGCGCACGTGCGCTTTGCGCCTCGTTGCTCGGCACGAGGCCGAGGTGGCGCTCGACGATCGTCAGCTCCTCGTCGTGCTGCACCGCGCCGAGCACCGGCACGTCGGTGTAATGCGCGATCACTGCGCGCAGCTTCGCCTCGTGGCGCGCCCCGCCCAGGCGGTTGAGGATCACGCCGGCGATGCGGATCGCCGGGTCGAATGCCTGGAAGCCGAGAATGAGCGGCGCGATGCCGCGCGTCATGCCGCGCGCGTCGATCACCAGCACGACCGGCGTGCCGAGCATCGCCGCGAGCGCCGCGTTGCTGTTGCTGCCGTCGAGCGCGAGCCCGTCGTAGAGGCCCTTGTTGCCCTCCACCAGGCCGAGCGAGGCGCCGCGCATGCGGTGCGCGAACTCGGCGCGCAGCTCGCCCGCGGCGCTGAGATACGGATCGAGGCTGTAGCAGGGCTGCTCGGCAGCGAGCCCGAGCCACAGCGGATCGATGTAGTCCGGCCCCTTCTTGAAAGGCTGCACCGCCACGCCGCGCGCCCGCAGCGCCGCGGCAAGGCCGATGCAGAGCGTCGTCTTGCCCGAGGACTTGTGCGCGGCCGAGATGAAGAGCCGGTTCATACCTTGGTCGGAAGGAACGGCAGCAGTTTGAGCCCGACGACGGTCAAGGCGAGCGCGAGGCCCACGCCGCCGAGGCCGAGGGCAATCTCGGGCAGGCTGGGCGCGTAGCTTGCGACGACGCCATCGACAAAGCTGCTCGAGATCTCCTTCCCCGGGAAGATCTGCTGCGGGTAAGCCTGCCCGCCGATGATGATCACGTAGACCTGCGCAAGGCCGCCGGCGATCACGCAAGCTGCAGCGGCGGCGAGCGCGGCGCGTCCGCGCACCGCGAAGACGAGCACGAGCGGCACCGCGCCGCCGACGACGATCTGGCCGATCCAGAAGAGCGCCGTGTAGATGCCACCGTCGACGAGGAAGAACCGCTCGAGCTCCCACTGGCGCGCGAGATAGAGATTGGTGAGGTGCTGTACCGCGACGAAGTAGAGCACCGCGGCGACGAAGACGCCGAGCAGGCTTCCCAGGCGCTCGAGCGGCTCGTCGCCGAGCGGCCGGGCGCTCCAGCGGCACGCCGCGATCAGCACCAGCACGAACACCGCGGTGCCGAAGGCGAACGACATGACGATGAAGAGCGGTGCGAGCAGCGCGCTGTTGTAGGGCTCGCGCGCGGCGAGGAAGCCGAAGATCGAGCCCGTGCCGGTGGTCAGCACGAGCCGCCACAGGAACGCAGCCAGGCCGGCGCGCGAGGTGTAGCCGTTCATGCGCCGCTCGAACATGGTCCACAGGTAGAGCGCCACCACGGCGAAGAAGCCGGTGTAGAGGAAGATGTTCCACGCGAAGATCGACTTGAAGTTGTAGTGCGTCATCGCCACCACGAGGCGCTCCGGCCGACCGAGGTCGAGCACCAGCACCGCGAGCCCGCCCGCGAGCAGCGCGATCGCGACGAGGCCCGACAGGCGCGCGAGCGGCTTGTAGAGCTCGCGGCCGAACACCGAGGCGACCGAGGCGACGTTGAGCGCGCCCGAGGCCGCGACGATGAGGAACACGGCGAAGACATGCGGCGTACCCCACACGATGCGATTGGTCATGCCGGTGATGACGTGGCCTTGATGCTCCATCGCCCAGGCGGCGGCAAGGCCTGCCGCGATGAAGACTCCCAAGACAACAAGGAGTGCGTAGAAGCCGCCGCTCCGGCCCTCGATCTCGCGGTAGTGGACGCTCGCCATGGCTAGAGGTGCTGGTAGCGCACGCCGGGATTGAGCGCGAGGTCTGGGCGCAGCGGCGTGGACGCCTCGCTGCGCAAGCGCGCATGGATTTCACTCGCAGCGTCGTTCAGGTCGCCGAAAGTCATCGCGCCGCCGCCCTCGCGGTTGCAGGCCTCGACGCACGCCGGCCGCTCGCCGCGGTCGATGCGATGCACGCACAGCGTGCAGGACTCGACCGTGCCTTTGCCGCGCGGCACGTCGGGCTTCTGCCCGCTGATCGGCTCGTGGACCAGGGAGCGCGCGCCGAACGGGCAGGCCATGACGCAGTAGCGGCAGCCGATGCAGGTGTGCTTGTCCACGAGCACGATGCCGTCGGCGCGCCGGAATGAGGCCCCGGTGGGACAGACGTCGACGCACGGCGGGTGCTCGCAGTGCTGGCACATGAGCGGCAGCGTCTGCGCGTAGCCGGTGCGCTTGTCGCGCAGGCTCGCCTTGCGGATCCATTGCGAATCGGTCGCCGGGTGGCCGTGCCCGGCCCAGCCGTTCTCGTCCCGGCACGCGGTGACGCAGGCGTCGCAGTCGGCGCACTTCTCGACGTCGACGAGCAGCCCCCAGCGCTGCAGTGCCGAGGCCGCCTCCTCAGGCGAGCGCGCCCGCGCGAGCTCGATGAGGCTCAGCCCGGGGGCGAGGGCAGCGGCAGCCGCAAGACCGAGGAACTGGCGGCGCTCGGGAATCATCGGGCGCTCGCCTGGCGCATCGGGCTGTGGCACTCGAAGCAATCGATGCTCACGGAGGCATAGGCGTGGCAGCTCGAGCAGAAGCCCTCCTCGCCGAGCACGCTGCCGGTCTTGCGGCTGGCGTGGCAGTCGACGCAGTTCTTCAGGCTGAAGCGCGCCGTGCGAATGCCTTCGTGCATCGTGCGGTCGCGCTGCTCGAAGAGGAACTTCATATGGTTGCGCCGCATCTCCGGGGTGGGCGCCACGCAAGCTCCGCCCGCCTCGATCTTGATCTTGGGCCCTGCGGCGTGCGCGGCGAGCGCGAGCGCGGCAGCGAGGATCCCGGCGACGATGCGCGTCATGGAGCGCCGATCAGTGATCGCCCATCCCCATCTTGATGTAGCCGGTGGGGCAGACGTCGGCGCAGATGTGGCAGCCGATGCACAAGTCGTAATCGGTGTAGACATAGCGGCCGGTGGTCGCCTCGGACTTCGGCGTGCGCTTCACCGCGGTCTGCGGGCAGTAGATCACGCAGTTGTCGCACTCGAAGCACATGCCGCAGCTCATGCAGCGCTTCGCCTCGTCCACCGCTTGCTTGTCGCTCAAGCCGACCATGCGCTCCTCGAAATGCCCCAGCACCTCCTCGGCGCCGGGGCCGACTTCCGCGCGCTTGATGCGCTCGGCGTGGGGAAAGTGCCCGAGGAAGAGCTCGTCGGACTTGCAGACCTCGGAGGCGCTGCGGTCCTCGTAGTTGTGGATGGCGAAGCCGCCGACGGCCTTGCCGGCGAGCGAGGTGCCGCGCACGCCCTGGTCGATGGGGCGCGGGCCGTTTGCCGGAGAAGCCTCGAACTTCGCCGGCTCGAGCTTCGCCTCGCGCAGCTTGTCGAGCAGGTTGAAGTGGTGCACATCCACCTTGGCCCGCTTCGGCATCTCCTGCCGGTTCAGGTAGCGGTCGATGCTGTCGGCGGCGATCGAGCCCTGGCCGATCACCGTCGTGAGGAGGTGCGGGCGGATGATGTCGCCGCAGGCAAAGAGGCCTGGGCGGTTGGGCAGCTGGTAGTACTTGTCGGCGGCAATCTGGCCCTTGCCGTTGTCGAGCTCCGCCATGCCCGAGAGGTCGCCCGCCTGGCCGATCGCAACCACGATCAGGTCGGCCTCGACGTCGAACTCGGTGCCCAGCTTCTCGCTGAACTTGCCTTTCGCCCATTCGACCTCGATCAGGCGCAGTGCCTTGGCGCGCCCAGTCGCCTCGTCGATGAGCACTTTCTTGGGCAGGATGTTGCCGCGGATCTTCACGCCTTCGCGCTGCGCGTCCTCGATCTCGTGCCTTGCGGCGTTCATCTGCTCGACCGGCTGCATGCAGGTGAGCATCACGTCGGCGCCCTGGCGCGCGGCGAGCTTGGAGACGTCGTGCGCGGTGTGGCCCATGATCACGCTTTCGGGACGCTCGGTCTCGACGGCGTCCTCGACGTAGCCCAGGCGCCGCGCGACCGACACCACGTCGACCGACGTGTCGCCGCCGCCGACCACCACCACGCGCCCTGCGACCGCCTTAAGGCGTCCCTGGTTGAAGGCTTCAAGGAAGGCGACGCCGCTGATCACGTTGGGCGCATCCGCGCCCGGTACGGGCAGCGGGCGGCCGGACTTGCAGCCGATCGCGATCAGCACGGCGTCGTATTGGGCTTCGAGGTCCTTGAGCTGAACATCGCGCCCGATGCGCGTGTTGGCGCGCACCTCGACGCCCATGCCGATGATGCGGTTGATCTCGCCATCGAGATGCGTGCGCGGCAGCCGGTAGCCCGGCACGCCGTACTTCGCCATGCCGCCGAGCTCGGCATGATCGTCGAACAGCGTCACCGCGTGCCCCTTGCGCCGCAGCTGGTACGCGGCCGAGAGGCCCGCCGGACCGCCGCCGACGATGGCGACGCGCTTGCCGGTGTCGGTACCGGCCTGGAACGTGTAGCCCTGCTTGAGCGCGTAGTCGCCGATGTACTGCTCCACCGCGTTGATGCCGACGTAATCCTCCACTTTGTTCCGGTTGCAACCGGTCTGGCACGGCGCCGGGCAGACGCGGCCCATCATCGAGGGAAAGGGATTCGCGTCGGTCGAGCGCCGGAACGCGTATTCCTGCATCGCCGTGCCCTTCGGCGGCTTCTCCATGCCGCGCACGATATTGAGCCAGCCGCGGATGTCCTCGCCGGAGGGGCAGCTCGCCTGGCAGGGCGGCGTCTTGTGCACGTAGGTCGGGCACTTGTCCGATTCGTCGCCGGCGAAGATGCGCTCCTGGTTGGAACGCCATGTGTTGTCGCCGTCCTTGAACCTGCGCAAGGTATGCCCGGACTTTGCTTCCGGCTTGGCCGCTGGCGCTGACATCGTTATCTCCGGTTGAACTCGCTCATTGTTTTGCCCCGAGCACGATCGCCTTGGCGACGAGGCCGTGCACGCTGCCGATCATGTCCATGCGGTGCTTGTAGTAGGGCAGCACCTTCGCGAACTGGGTTTTGCAGATGGCGCAAATGGCCGCGAGGTAGTTGACGCCGTGCTCGTCGACCACAGCCTGGAGCGCCTGCATGCGCGGTGCGGCGCCCTTCACGCGCAGCTCCACCAGGTCGTCGGTCAGGAGGCCCCCGCCGCCGCCGCAGCAGAACGTGGTCTCGCCGATCGTCTCGGGCGGCATGTCCACGAACTTGTTGACGCAGGCGCGGATCACGTTGCGCGGAATGGTGAACTGCCCGCCCGGCACGCCGCCCATGCGGGAGCCGCGCGCCACGTTGCACGAGTCGTGGAAGGTCACCACCTTGTCGTCGTTCGCGCTCTTGTCGAGCGCGATCGCGCCGCGCTGGATCAGGTCCCAGGTCACCTCGCAGATGTGCTGCGGCGCCGGGTAGCGTGCATCGAGAAAATCGAACGGTCCGATGAGGGTGTTCCAGAAGCTGTAGGCCACGCGCCAGGCATGGCCGCACTCCCCCACCACGATGCGCTTCACGCCGAGCTCGAGCGCCGCCTCGCGAATGCGCGCGGCGACCTTGTGCAGGTTGTCGTGGTTGCCGATGAACATCGAGAAGTTCGCGGCTTCGGATGCGTGCGAGGAGAGCGTCCAGGAGATGCCGGCGGCGTGGAACACCTTGGCGTAGCCGATCAAGCCGTCGATGTGCGGCTCGGCGAAGAAGTCGGCGCTCGGCGTGATGAGCAGCACCTCGGCGCCCTTTTCATCGAGCGGGAAGCGCACGTCGACGCCGCTCTCTTCCTTCACGTCCTCTTCCAGGCCATCGAGCGTGTTGCGCAACGCGGGCGCGGGCAGCCCGAGGTTATTGCCGATCTTGTGCACCTTGCCGATGATCTCGTTCGAGTACTTCTGCCCCAGGCCGACCGCGTCCATGATGTCGCGCGCCGCCATCGACACTTCGGCCGTGTCGATGCCGTAGGGGCAGAACACCGAGCAGCGCCGGCACTGCGAGCACTGGTGGAAGTAGGCGTACCACTCGTCGAGCACGTCCTCGGTCATGTCGCGCGCGCCGACAAGCTTCGGGAAAAGCTTCCCGGCGAGCGTGTAGTACCGCCGGTAGACCGAGCGCAGCAGGTCCTGGCGAGCGACGGGCATGTTCTTGGGGTCCGCGGTGCCGAGGTAGTAGTGGCATTTGTCGGTGCAGGCGCCGCATTTCACGCAGGAGTCGAGGAACACGCGCAGCGCGCGCGACTCGCTCACGAGCTCGCCCAGGCGCGTCACCGCGACCTTCTCCCAGTCGGGCACCCGCTCGCCGGGGAAGCCGAGCGCCTTCTGGTGCTCGGGCTTGGCGACGAACGGCTTCGAGTGCGCCATGGCGTCCTTGCGCAGGAGCGGGATCACCGGGTAATCGCCCAACTTCGGCGTCTCGAAGGTGGCTGCCATGGTCAGCCCAGGCGCGCCGACCAGCCCGCCAGGTGGCGCCGCTCGCGCGCGTCGTCCACCTGGTTGAGGCTCGGGCTGAAGAACACGCCCGGCGCGTGCAGGAGCTTGGAAACGGGAAACACGATCATCAGCGTCGCCACCAGCGCGAGATGCACGAGGAGCGCCGGGTCGGCGGGCAACGGCTGCCACTCGAAAGTCGCGACGCCGAGGACGAAGGCCTTCAGCGCCACGATGTCGGTGTGCGCCACGTACTTCATGCCGAGCCCGCTTGCGCCGATGGCGACGAGCAGCGCGAGCATCAGGTGGTCGGACGGGCTGCTGATGTAGCGCACGCGATCGACGAGCACGCGCCTCGCCCACAGTCCGGCGAGCCCGGCGAGCATGGCGAAGCCGGCGTACACGCCGAAGGGCTGGACGAGCTCCACCCAGGACCACACCGGCTGCGTGAAGTAGCGCAGGTGCCGTGCGAGCACGAGGGCGAGCGCGACATGGAAGATCCAGCCGAAGAGCCAGATCCACTTGTTGGAGCGGAAGAGGCTGCGGAAAAGCGTCACCTCGGCCGCCATGCGCAGCACGACGCCGCCGCGCGTGGTGGGTGCGGGCGGCACCGGAATCTTGAGCGGCTGCGGCGTGCGCGCGTATTGCCAGCACCTGTACGCCACGCCGCCGACCAGCGCCGCCGTCGCGACGTAGAAGAGAACCGCGTACAGGACGGTCAGCGCCGACAACGCTTTGCCTTACACGCAGCCGGTCGGCTTGGGCAGGCCCGCGTACTTGCATGCCTGCTTGGCGGGGCCGTACGGATAGAGCTCGTACAGGTACTTGCTGTTGCCCTTGTCGGGTCCGAGCTTCTTGCCGATCGCCTTGGTGAGCACGCGCACCGCCGGGGCGATCTGGTACTCGTCGTAATACTCGCGCAGGAAGTTGATCACTTCCCAGTGGTTCTCGGTCAGCTCGCAGTTGTCGATGCGTGCCATCTCCTTCGCCAGCTCCTCGTTCCAGTCAGCGCGGTTCGTCAGGTAGCCTTCCTCGTCGGTTTCGAACGTTTGGCCGTTCACTTCGATGCTCATGTCGTGTCTTTCCTCTTAGTGTTCAAAGCCAGGACTGCACGGCGTTGTGCTCCACCACGAGGTCCACGAACCCCGCGTAGTCCACCAGGCGAACGCCGTCCATCACCCGGTTCTGCATGCCCCGCGCCTCGACGTCGGGCTTGAGCGCGTACACCTGCACGCGCTTCAGGGCCTCCTGCATCTTCCTCGCCACGGCGGTGTCGCGTGCCGCGGCATAGACGCCATCCTCGATCAGGAGCACGCTCGAGCCCTGGCGCGCGTAGCGCAGGCAGCTGTCGAGCGCGCTGTGCTCGAAGGGCGACTTGTTCACCGTGTGCAGCATCTTTCGCATGTTCAGAAGCTCAGGACCACGTCCTGGCTCTCCATGATCTCGGCCATCCGCTCCGCGCTTACCACCTCGATCGGCACCAGCATGTCCTCGGCGGTAAGGCCGCGCGCGCGCAGCGACTCCTCGTCGACGTACAGCTTGGTGACGTCGTAATCCTCGAGCGCGCGGAACGCGGGCGAGAAGTTCTTCACTTCCAGGCCCTTCGTGTCCTGGCCCTTGGCGAGCTGGTAGACGCCATCGCCGACGAAGGCGAGGCTCACGTCCTGCTCGAAGGCCGCGCCGATCAGCACCACCTCGAGCGACTCGAGCGCGTAGATCGTCCCGTACGGCGCCCTGCGGTTCACGTACAGGAACTTCTTGACCTTGCCGCCGGCGCCTTCTTCAGTCACCGAACACCACCAGCCGGTCGGCCTCGATGCCCGCTTCGATCAGCTGCCCGAGGCCCGAGATGCGAAAGCCGGGCGCGAGGTTGTCGGCATCCTTGCCGTGGCGCTTCGCCTCGTTCTTGTCCATGAGGCCGCGGCGCTGCGCGGCGGCGATGCACACCACGAGATCGAGCTTGTGCTCGGCCGCGAGCTCGCTCCAGCGCTTGACGACGTTGCGGTCGTCCTGCGGCGGCACGGTGAGACGCGTGCCGTTGTTCACCCCGTCGTGATAGAAGAACACGCGGCAGATTTCGTGGCCCTTGGCGAGCGCCGCCTTTGCAAACTGATAGGCGCTGTCCGACGCCTCGTGCGTGTACGGCCCTTCGTTCACCAGGATGCCGAGCTTCATGCTCTAGAACCGGATGTGCGCCGACGCGTTCAGGCTGTTGCGCGCCCCGCGCCAGTTGTCGATGTGGAACTTGGTAAAGGGCAGGCCCGTCAGCTCGAAGAAGCGCGGCCAGCCGATGCGCTCCACCCAGTCGCCGACGCGCTCCCAGTGGCGCGCGTCTTTCTTGTAGGTGTAGAGGATCTTCTTCACGACCTCGGCCACCTCGGGCCAGCGCGGCGGGTTATTGGGCAACCCCGCGGCGACCAGCTTCTGGAACATCGGCTTCGAGCGCGCGTTGGAGTTCTTGCCGCCCACCCATATGGCGAGCTTGGAGTGCACCGGATCGTTGATCTGCATCGGCGGGCACGGCGGGTAGCAGGCGCCGCAGCAGATGCATTTCTTCTCGTCGACTTCCAGCGAAGGCTTGCCGTTCACCATCGCCGGGCGGATCGCCGCCACCGGGCAGCGCGCCACGACCGAAGGCCGCTCGCACACGTTCGCCACCAGGTCATGGTTGATCTTCGGCGGCTTGGTGTGCTGGATGTTGATGGCGATGTCGCCCTGGCCGCCGCAGTTGATCTGGCAGCACGAGGTGGTGATGTGCACGCGGTTCGGCATTTCCTCTCTTACGAACTCCGCGTAGAGCTCGTCCATCAGGGACTTCACCACGCCGGAGGCATCGGTGCCGGGAATGTCGCAGTGCAGCCACCCCTGCGTGTGCGAAATCATGGTCACCGAGTTGCCGGTGCCGCCGACCGGATAACCCGCGTCGTTGAACGCCTGGATCAGCGGGCCGACCTTCTCCCACTTCGAGACCATCACCTCGAGGTTCGAGCGGATGGTGAAGCGCACGTATCCTTCGCCGTACTTGTCGACGATGTCGCACAGCAGGTTGATCTCGTACGGCCCGAGCTGGCGCTGCGTGCCGACGCGCACAGTCCAGATCTCGTCGCCCGAGTAAGCGACGTGGTGCAGCACACCCGGCCGCGGCCGGTCGTGGTACTTCCATTTGCCGAAGTTCTTGACCATCAGCGGATGCATGTACTGCATCCCGTCCGGACAGCCGCTCTCGATCGGCTGCCGCATCGGCTTCTTCTCCGCCGGCTTGCTCTGCACAACCTGGTTCATGCCGACTTCTCCTTCTGCGCTCGATCCTGCTTCTGCCTCTCAACCCATTTCTGCGCCTCCTGGTCCCAGTCGTCCATGCGCACGTAAGAGCTGGTGCGGGGATGGGCGATCATGTTGGGATCCACCTCGATGCCGATGCCTTCGAGGAAGTTGGCAAGGCCGATCCGCTCGATCATCTCGCCGCAGCGCTCGTGCTCCAGGCCGTTCTCCGCCCAGAAGTCGATCACGGTGGCGGCGAGGTTGCGGATCTTCTCGAAGTCCTCGTCCGTCTCCATCTTCATGAACGGGACGATCACCGTGCCCATGGTGTCGCCGATCTTGAGCGTGCGCTTGCCGCCGATCAGCACGCTGACGCCGCGGTCCTTGCCGGGCTTCAGGGCCTTGGTCATGACGTTGATGCAGTGCATGCAGCGCACGCAGCTCTTGTTGTCCACCTCCAGCGTGTCGTCGTCGTTGAGCGAGAGCGCCTTGGTCGGGCAGCGCGTGATGACGTTGTCGATCGTGTACTTGCGGCCGTGGCTCGCGATGTAGTCCTTGACGCCCTTCTGGTCGACCTGCATGTCGTCGCGCCAGGTGCCGATCACCGCGAAGTCGGCGCGCTGGATCGAGTTCATGCAGTCGTTCGGGCAGCCGGAGACCTTGAACTTGAACTTGTAGGGCAGCGCCGGGCGGTGCATGTCGTCGATGAAGTTGTTCACCAGCGTGCGGTGCAGGCGATGCTCGTTGGTGCAGGACTGCTCGCAGCGCGCCGCGCCGACGCACGACATCGCCGTGCGCACGCAGGGGCCGGCGCCGCCCAGGTCGAAGCCGTATTCGTTGATCTCGTCGAAGAAGTGCTGCGTGTTCTCGGTGGTCGAGCCGATGAACATGATGTTGCCGGTCTGGCCATGGAAGGCGATGAGGCCCGAGCCCCACTTGTTCCAGGAGTTGGAAAGCTGGCGCAGGATCTTCGTCGTGTAATGGTTGCCTGCCGGCGGCTGCACGCGCAGCGTGTGGAATTCCTTCGACTCGGGGAACATGCTCGCGACTTCGGAAAAGCGCGGGATGATGCCGCCGCCGTAGCCGAACACCGAGACGGTGCCGCCCTTCCAGTAGCCCAGGCGCGTCTTGTAGGAGTATTCGAGCTGGCCGAGGAGGTCGACCATCATGTTGTTCTCGTGCGCGAGGCGCTTCAGCCCCGTGACGAAGCTCGGCCACGGTCCGCCCTCGAGCTGGTCGAGCATCGGGGTCGGGTGGAACGGCTTGGTGGACTTCTTCTCGCTCGGCAGGTACGTGCTGTGGCGCGCGGGATCTTTGGGCGGCTTCTGCGCTTCGGCCATCGTCTCCTCCAACGGTTGCGGACTCGGCCCGCGCAGTGTCCCATGCACCAACTTGGTGGCTGAGAAGATAGAAGGGATATTCGCTGCACGGCGTACCCCTCACTTTGGAGATATAAGCGCACCGGAAACTTCACTGATTCAACCGCTTCGCGCAGCTCGCGGGCATTGGCGCGCCTTATGGATCCATCAGCCGTCGCATGGGACGCGACGCCGCGCGGCGAATGGTTGCAGTACCGTTCTGCTCGCGAAACATGAGCGCCGTTCTCACTCGCCCCGACAGTTACAAGCGCTGGCGCGAGCGCAAGCTCGCGGCCTATCCGCATCGCGCGGAAGATCTCGTCGTCGAGGTGCGCGATCCGCGCAACCTGAGCGATAGCGAGGTCGACAAGCTCCGCCAGGTGTGCGCCGTGGCGAACATGGCCGTTTATTCGAGCCGGCTCGCCGCCCCAGAGGACAAGGACGTCGTGCGCCGCGTCGCTGAGCGCCTCGGCCTCGAGCGCTTGCAGGCGAACCCGTTCGCCGACGAGGACGGCATCAGCTCGCTCGAGACGGCGCCGGAGAAAGCGGCGCGCGGCTACATCCCTTACTCGAACCGGCGCCTCCTCTGGCACACCGACGGCTATTACAACCCGCCGTCGAGCCGCATCCGCGCCTTCATCCTGCACTGCGTGCGCGCCGCCGCGTCGGGCGGTGAGAATCGCTTGCTCGACCACGAGATCGCCTACCTCTTGCTGCGCGACGCCGACCCGGAGCACGTGCGGGCGCTGTCAGCGAGCGACGCGATGACCATCCCGGCCAACGAGGAGGACCCGTCCAGCCGGCGCGCGGTGCAGACCGGGCCCGTCTTCTCCTTTGACGCCGGCGCACTGCACATGCGCTACACCGCGCGCACGCGCAGCATCGAGTGGCGCGCGGACGCGGCGACGCTCGCCGCGGTACAGCGCCTGCGCGAACTTCTCGATTCCGATTCGCCGTACGTCTTCAGGGTGCGGCTCGCCCCGGGCCAGGGCCTGGTGTGCAACAACGTGCTGCACGATCGCAGCGCATTCACCGATGCGCCCGGCGCCGGCCGGCTCGTCTACCGCGCAAGATACTGCGATCGCATCGGCGCGCCATGAAGCACATCCCGCTCAAGTACATCCGCGAAGACCCGTCGGTCGGCAACGCCGACGACAGCTCGGACGCGAAGGAATCGACCGCCAAACTCGAGCGCCTGGTCGCGCAGGCGCGCGAGGAGATCGCAGAGCTCTCGAGCGGCGCCGCGCCGCTGCGGCGCGCCGACCTCCTGCTGCAGCTGGGTCGGGCGCTCGTGCGGCTGGAGAAAGGGAGCGAGGCCTGGGCGGCGGCGCGCGAGGCGTTCGATCTCTATATCGGCGAGCAGGCGTGGGAGGGCGCGGCGCAGTGCTGCGACGTGCTCTTCCTTGCCGACGAGCCACAGTCGCTCGCCGCGCTCGGCCAGGGTATCTGGCTCGCCGTAACCTTTCCGGTGGATCCCGAGTTGAGCGTCGCGCTGCTGCATCGCGTGGTGGAGGAAACGCCGGCCGATGCGGACGGCGCCGCGGTGGCGGCGATCGCCGCGTACTACGTGGCGGACCTGCGCTCGCAGGAGCCGCAGCGCGAGCACCTGCTGCTGTACGCGAACCAGGTCCTCGCCACGGTGGCGCGGCGCCATAGCGGCGTGGACGGGCAGGCGGCGTTCAACCGCTGGATCCAGGACATGGAGCTCGCCGAGCCGGCGAAATTCCTGCCGCGCCTGCGCAACGTGGTCGACGTGCTGGTGCAGGACGACTGGTGGTTCGACCGCGATCGCCTGCAGGCAGCGCTGCCTCCGGATTGAAAGCCATGGACGAGGTCGTGGACGCGGTGTTCGCGATCGAGTGCCGCACTCTGCCGGTCGACCACGCCTACGCGCTCTCGGCGGCGATCCAGGCGGCGCTGCCCTGGTTCGCCGACGAGCCGCAAGCGGGGCTGCACACCGTGCACGGCGCGGCCTCGGGCGCAGGCTGGCAGCGGCCCGAGGGCGAGGACGCGCAACTCGAGCTTTCGCGGCGCACGAAGCTCGTGCTGCGGCTGCCCGGTCATCGCATGGCCGATGCGGCGGCGCTCACCGGGCGGACGCTGGACGTCGCGGGGTCTCCAATGCGCGTGGGGCGGCTCTCTGCGCGCCCGCTCGTGCGCATCGCTTCGCTCTTCTCGCGCAGCGTGCTCTTCGAGGAGGCGCTCGACGAATCGGCGTTCCTCCGCGCCGCGACCGAGGCATTGCGCGTGCTCGGCGTGGAAGCCTCCACGATGCTCTGCGGCCGCGACGTGACCCTCGCCACGCCGGAGGGTGCCTTCCGCACGCGCAGCCTCATGCTGACCGTCGCGACGCCCGGGCAATCGCTCGCGCTCCAGCGCGAAGGTCTCGGCAAGGCGCGCAAGCTCGGTTGCGGCGTCTTCATTCCCCACAGGGACGTCGGCGACCTGCGCGGCGCAGCGCGCGCGAGAGAAGACCGGGACTAGCCTTGGCCTTCCGGCGTGCCCTGCCAGAGCATGTCGTAGCCGAGCTCCTTGGTCTCGGTGCACATCTTCGCCAGCGACTCGAACTTGCTGGAGAACGTGGCGTCGGCGTGCGAGCGCTCGTGCTCCGCGAAGGAGCGCCAGTAGGTGACGATGACGTAGTGCTCGTCCGCGCTGCGCGAGGCGTTGAGCGAGCCCTCCGCCGAGACGAAGCCGGAGAACTTGAACACCTGGCCGGCGATGAAGCCGCCCTTGTCGCCGCCGTAGGTTTCCTTGACGACGTTGCACATCTCGCCGACCGCCAGCTCGACATCCTCGAACTTGACGCCTGGCTTGAGCTTGACGGTGTTGAACAGCATCTTCGCGCCGAAGGGTAGTGTGATCGGATCGAACATGAGTTTTCTTTCCTTAGTTCAGAGGCAACCATGAGCTACGAAGTGAATGGCAAGGTACTCGAGGCCACCGAGAGCGGCTTCCTTGTTTCGCAGGACGACTGGGACAAGGACGTCGCCGCGGCGATCGCAACGGCCGAGGGCCTCGCGCTCACCCAGGACCACTGGGATGTCATCGACTATCTGCGCGAGGCGTATTTGGAGCACAACGGCGAGCAGCCCAACAACCGCGCCATCCTCAAGGCGATGCAGGAGAAGTGGACCGGCCGGCAGGTGGACAACAAGACGCTCTTCGACCTCTTCCCGGGCAACCCCTCGAAGCAGGCCGGCAAGATCGCAGGGCTGCCGGAGAGCATGCGCAAGGGCGGCTACTAAGAGTGGCTACACCAAGGCTTTGCACCTGTGGTGCCGAAGCGGATGCGCGTCGTGGCACGCGCCGAACCCAGGACGGGCGCGACGAAGGGGTGTACCGAGTGGTCTGTCCGGTGTGCGGGCAGCTCGGCCCGGCGGTTCCCGCGGAAGGAAAGGAAGAGGCTGCCGTCATCGCCGAAGCCGTAGCGGCGTGGAACGAGATGATCGCGAGGCTTCGCCCGCTTCAGGCGTAGTGCTTGCGCTCGGCGCGCCGGCGACCGGCGCGCTGCACGACGCCGCCGCGGATCGTGTAGGGCGGGATGAGCTCGAAGCCGCCGTACTTCGGATTGAGGGGCTCCAGGAAGCGGCGCTCGCCCTCCACCACCAGCCGGCGGAAGAAGACGTCGCCGGCATATTCGACGATCACGTACGAGCCGTGCTTCGCGATGTAGCTTGGGTCCACGATGATGATGCAGCCCTCCGGGAATTCCGGCTCCATGCTGTCGCCCAGCACGCGCAGCGCGTAGGGCTCGAGCTCGCTGCAGTTGCTCTCAGCCATCCTGGTCCCTGTAGCGCGGGCGCGTGTTCGCGTCGCGGCCCGCAGCGTGTGCGAGCTCGCGCTCGCGCGCGCTGATGAGCGCAAGGCACTGGCGCAGGTCTTCGATGGTCGCATCCGAGAGCGGATGGCGCATGCCGTGCGGGGTCGCCGTGTCGCGAATGACGCCGGCGAGCGTCAGCTTCACGGCTTGAAGGATTCGCTCCTCCTTCGACAGCTCCGTCTCGCTCATAGGTCCGACCACATGCGGATCAAATTGAGATATGCAGCGTTCACCTGCGCCGTCTCCTCGGCCGCGGGCGCGCTCGCGAGCAGCCTCTCGCGCGCGAGGTTGAGGCCGTAGAGCAGCTCCCGCCGCGCCGCGTCGCGCACCACGCTCTGCACCCAGGTGACCGCCACGAGGCGCTCGCCGCGAGTCACCGGACTCACCTGGTGCAGGGTGCCCGCCGGATAAAGCACCGCGTCGCCGGCTGCAAGCTTCACAGACTGCGCGCCCGACGCGCCGCGGATCACCAGCTCGCCGCCATCGTACTCCCCGGGGCCGCTGATGAAGAGCGTCACGGCGAGGTCCGAGCGGTACATCACCCCGCCGCCGCTCATGATCGGATCGTCGAGGTGCTCGCCGTAGTCCATGCCCGCCTGGTAGCGGATGTAGAGCGGCGTCGCGGCATGCAGCGGCAGCGCGCCGCCGCGGTACGCCGGGTGACGCGACAGGTTGCCCATCACCATCTGGTCGAGCCGCTCGAGCTCGGCAGCGCCGCGCTCGGCTTCCACGTTGTGCTTCACGCGCCGCGCCGCGGCGCCGGCCGACGCCTTGCCGTCGACGAAGCGCACGCCCGCGAGCCACGAGCGCGCGAGCGCGAGCTCGTCGGGTTTGAGGACGCCGGGAACGTTGAGCAGCATCAGGCGTAGAGCAGCTCGGTGTTCTGCATCTCGCCCTGCGCGTCGATGTCCACGCCGATTGCGCCCGGCATGCGCAGCGCGATGTATGAGGCCATGAGCATGGCGGTCGCGTCGTTGCCCTGCGAGAGGCTGGTGAGCAGCTTGTCGGCGACGATCTGGCAACGCTGCAGCCGATCGGGGCGCGCCACGAACTCGCGGCTCATCTGCCAGCCGCGGTCCATGTCGCGGTCGAGCTTTTCGTGGAACTCGCGCACCTCGCCGAGCAGCTCTTCCGGCACCTCCACGGCGTAGAGCTGCTCGGCGACCGTTACCTTGAATCGCATGCGCTCTTCTCGGCGCGCTCGCGCCACCGGGCGGCCTCGGCCGGATCGCGCGCGACGCCCACGCCCTTCTCGTACATCGTGGCGAGCGTCGCCTGGGAGCCGGCGAGCCCCTGATCGGCGGCGAGGCGAAACCACTTTGCCGCCTCCGCCGGGTCGGTCTTGGTGCACTCGCCCTGGAAGTACATGAAGCCGAGACCGTGTTGCGCGAGCGCATAGCCCTGCTCGGCGGCGGCGCGCATCCACTTCACGGCGCTCGCGCAGTTCTTCACCATGCCGAGCCCCACCTGCGCCATCACCGCCACCCGGTATTGCGCGCGCGGCTCGCCGCGCTCGGCGAGCGGCAGGAGGAGCTGCATCGCGCGCGCGAACTCCTTCGCCTCGAAGGCGGCGATGCCGCTCGCCAGCTCCATGTCCGGTCCCGACGACATGCCGCGCTATTATCCGCGAGCATGGCGATTATCAGTAGCCGCCCCTCGGTGGGGCTCATCAAGACGCGCTGGCGCAAGAAGGGTCCGCGCAGCCTTGCCGATCGCGCCGGCGTGATCGGCGCCAACATCTGGAAGCTCGCCCTCGAGTTCTTCAAGCACATGGAAAGGGACGGCTTCCGCTTCGGTTCGGACCGCCTGGTGACGGATGTGCTGACCGAGTTCATCGCCTTCCTCGTGCAGCTCGTCGACCGGACCGTGTATGGCCGGCTGAGCGAGGCGGATCGCGCGACGCTCATCGGCGAGCTCGTGCGCCATCTTGCGACCACCATGGAGACGAACCAGCTCGACTTGTTTGGCCCGGGCGAGTACCGCCAGCCCTTCATCGACGCGATGAACGCACGCTTCGGCGAATATGCGGAGCTCGAGTACAAGGACGGCGAGCCTGGCTACGCGTGCCTGCGCTACTTCGCCTCGCGCGTGTCCGACCGGATGGCCGAGGGAGACAACCGCTGGGTGATCGAGCAGATGATGGACGTCGAGGCGCCGGAGATGGTGCGCCTCGCGAAGAAGCTGGTCGAGCAGACCGTATCGGAACCGGGGAACCCAGGTTCCCCTGTAACCCCCTCCTAGAGCAGCGCGCGTGCCTCGGCGAGGAAGCGCGCCGCGCCTTCGCGCGCGGCGCGCTCGAGCGGCGCGGGCGAGCCGTTCTTCAGCAGCTCTTCATACGCCTCCAGCGCCTCGGGGAAGCGGCTGCGGCGCGGCTCATCGAAGGTCGCGAAGTGGAAATGCAGCGCGGGCAGGTTAGCGCGCGCGACGAGCGCCGGCAGCGTGGACAGGCAGTCGGCGAGCAGGTCGCGCACGGCTCGCGCCTGGATCTCGGCGCCCGTGCGCGCCACCGAGGCGATCATGTCCTGCCAGCCCGGGCCGAGCAATGCGGCGGCGCGCGCCTCGCCGAGCTCGTGCAGGATCATGCTCTCGGTCTCGTTCTCCGCCATGCGCGCGAGCGCGCCCTCCGGGTCCGCCACGAAATCGTAGCTCGCGAGCGCGCGCGCCATGCGCCCGCCGGCCTTGCGCCACTGCCACTCCTCGATCTTCTCCCACAGGTAGCGCCGCACCGACTCGAGGCGCACATAGATCGTGCCTCCCTGCAGCATCGCGGGCGGCGCGGCGAGCTCGCGCGCGTATTCGCACGACGAGACGATCACCCGGTACCCGTCGCGTTCCTCTACGCGCTCGAGCGCACCGAGGAAGAAGACCGGCTTGCGAAATCGCCCGTAACCCGCGCTGTAGACGAGGCCGCGCGGCAAGAGCTCGCGGTTCGCCTCGTCGGCGGCGAGCGGGTCCGCCGCGCCTGACGCAAGCGGCAGCGGCAGGAAGTCTGCCGATTCGAGATTGCGCCATTCGGCCTCGCGTGCGCTCAGCCAGTCGCCGAGCTCCCGCCGCGGCAGCGCGCGGGTGAACGGCAGCTCATGCTCCCAGCGGTAGTACTCGCGCATCTTGAGGAGGAACGTGCACATGCCGTAGTCGCCCGCATAACGCGCGTCGGAAATGTCGCAGTTGCGCTGAACGACATTGGCCAGCTCGGGGAGATTGCGCAGCACCATGACGCGTATATACTGACTCTAGCATCGCGCGGCACGTTTCCCCCGCATGGCCAAGACCGCAAAGCCCAAGCCCCACGTCACGCTCGACATGAAGGGCGCCGCCTGCCCCGGGCCGCTGCTCGGCGCGCGGCGCGTGCTCGACGAGTTGCTGCCGGGCGAGGTGATGTTGCTGATCTCCGACTGCCCGGCGACGCGCGACGACCTTTATTCCTGGCCAAAGTACGCTGACGTCGAAATCCTCAAGGCGGAAAAGCGCCCGAAGGACGCCACGGCTTACTACATCCGCAAGGGCGTCGGACGGCGCGTCTCGCCCCAGGCCGTGCTCGACGTGCGCGGCGCCACCTGCCCGGGCCCGGTGATCGAGGCAACGAAGCTGCTCAAGCGCATGCAGGCGGGCGAGGTGCTGCAGCTCGTGAGCGACTGCCCCGGTATCCGCGCGGACGTGCGCAGCTGGGTCAAGGCCACCGGCATGGAGCTCGCCGGTGCGCGCGAGCGGGCGCCCGGCGAGTATGAATTCCACATTCGAAAACGCTGAGGCAAAGGAGGCCTGCATGACAAGCCTGATGGACGAGATCCGCGCCGGCGGCACGGCCACTCCGGACCCGGCATTTCCCCACGCGCCGGAAGGCTGGACGCGCACGCGCGCGGACGAGACCGCGAAGCAGGAGGGGCTGGAGCTCGGCGACGAGCACTGGACGGCGCTGCGCGCGCTGCAGGAGTACTTCGCGCGCCACGAGCCGACCGCGATCAACCTGCGCGAGCTGCACGACGCGCTCGACGAGAAATTCCACCGCCAGGGGGGGATCCGGCACTTGTACCTGCTGTTTCCCGGCGGGCCGGTGGCGCAGGGTTGCCGGATCGCCGGGCTCAAGGCGCCGGCGGGCGCGATCGACAGGGGCTTCGGTAGCGTCGCCTAGCTACTTGCGCTTCAAGAAGAAGACGAACTCCTTGTCGGACTCCGACTGCGACAGGAGATCGTTGCCGGTCTGCTTGGAGAAGGCCTGGAAGTCCTTCACCGAGCCGGGGTCGGTGGCGACGATCTTCAGCACTTGTCCGGATTTCAGCTCGTTCAGCGCCTTCTTGGCGCGCAGGATCGGCAGAGGGCAGTTGAGGCCGCGGGCGTCGAGTTCCTTGTCGAAATTCATAGACGTGTCTTCCTAGTC
This sequence comes from Burkholderiales bacterium, assembly GCA_035632415.1. Taxonomy (GTDB): domain Bacteria; phylum Pseudomonadota; class Gammaproteobacteria; order Burkholderiales; family SG8-39; genus SCGC-AG-212-J23. The sequence goes on from DASQGW010000191.1 coordinate 29,000, forward strand.
AGCGATTGAAGGGTAAGAGCGGCTAGCCGAAGCGCGTCAGCAGCTCGGCGACCTTGCCGCCGCTCGCCGGCTCGTGGCGGATCATGCAGGACACCATCTCGTAGAACGCCCGGTCGAGCGCCTTGCGCGCCGCGGCGAGCTGCTGCGCGATGGCCTCGCACGTCTCGTGCTCGTCGATCATGCGCCGCACCCCGCGCACCTGGCCCTCGATGCGCGCGAGGCGCGCATCCATTGCCTTCTTCGCTTCGGCGTCGTGCATTCTCGGATCGCTCATTGTGCTCTCCGCGTTCGATCAACTCTTGAGGGGCGTCAACTTCTCGTCCGCCGCGCAGGCGTAACCTGACTGCGTCCTGAATGGCTGCGTATCGCGCGGCGGGACTATACACGGTGGGGTATATCAAGCGCCAGCACCTCTCATTTCCGCGGCGCATCATCAGAGACCGGCATCGGTTCATAGAGTAATCTGATCATCGATACTCCCAGCCAGTATTAAATTCCGGAGACTTCGCATGTCCGCCCAGCTCGATACCGCCACGCTCGATCGCCTGATCAACGAACGCCTCGACGCGCTTCTGCCGAAAAAGCTCGCCGAGCTTCGCGAGAAGCAGACGCCCTCGATGACCATCATCGCCACGAAGGGAACGCTCGACTGGGCCTACCCGCCGTTCATCCTCGCGTCGACGGCGTCCGCGCTCGGATGGAACGTCTCGGTGTTCTTCACGTTCTACGGCCTGAACCTCCTGAGGAAGGACCTGAGCGAGCTCAAGGTGAGCCCGCTCGGCAATCCCGGCATGCCGATGAAGATGCCGTTCGGGCCGGAGTGGTTCAAGCACATCAACTGGAACATCCCGAACGCGGTGCAGGGCGTGGTGCCGGGCTTCGAGACGCTCGCCACCACGCTGATGAAGCAGACCATCAAGAACAAGGGCGTCGCGGGCGTCGAGGAGCTGCGCGCGGCCTGCGTCGAAGGGGGCGTGAACCTGATCGGCTGCCAGATGACGGTCGACCTGTTCGGGTTCACGCCGAACGATTTCATACCGGAAGTAAAAGAGTACTGCGGCGCCGCGACGTTCCTGCCCATGGCAAGGGACGCGGATGTCAGTCTGTTCATATAGGGAGGGGTACATGAAGAAGCAGTTACTGGCCGCGGCAGTCGCGGCGGCCCTGGTGCCGTGCGTCGCGCTCGCGACCGACGGCTATTTCTCGCACGGTTACGGCATGAAGGCGAAAGGCCGCGGCGGCGCCTCGACCGCGATGACCACCGACAGCTTCGGCGGCGCGGTCAATCCCGCGACCATGGCGTTCTCGGGCGACCGCCTGGACGTCGGCATCGACTGGTTCCGGCCGGACCGCTCCGCTTCCCGTGTCGGCAGCGCGGGCGGCACCGGGTTCCTCGACGGCTCGGCCGACGGCAACGAGACCTCGGACTTCCTCATTCCCGAGTTCGGCTACAACAAGATGGTGAACCCGAACATGTCGCTCGGCATCACCGTGTACGGCAACGGCGGCATGAACACCGATTACAAGAGCGGGCAGCTCGACCAGGGCGTGTGCCAGGGCGGGGCGCCGACCGGCGTCAAGGTGAACCTGCTCTGCGGCACCGGCAACCTCGGCGTCGATCTGTCGCAGCTCATCATCGCGCCGACCTTCGGCTGGAAGTTCACGCCGACGCAGTCGATCGGCATCTCGCCGCTCATCGGCTACCAGCGCTTCAAGGCCTACGGCCTGGACGCCTTCTCGCCGATCTCCTCGGACCCGGCGCACCTCACCAACAAGGGCTATGACACGACCTGGGGCGGGGGCCTGCGTGTGGGCTACTTCGCGCAGCTCGGCGCCATTGCGGTGGGCGCTGCCTACTCGACCAAGATCAGCGGCAAGTTCGACCAATACAAGGGCCTCTTCGCCGAGCAGGGCAAGTTCGACATTCCGGAGAACTACAACGTCGGCCTCGCCTGGAAGGCGAGTCCCGCGCTTACGTTCGCGCTCGACTGGCAGCACATCAGCTACAGCAAGGTGAAGTCGGTCGGTAACCCGAGCACGCAACCTGGCTGCGCGCCCGGCTTTCCCGCTGGACCGGGCACCGGTGCGGCGTGCCTTGGCGCGAGCGACACGAGCATCGGCTTCGGCTGGGGCGACGTGAACGCGATCAAGCTCGGCGTCGAGTACCAGATGAACGAGCGCCTGCTGCTGCGCGCCGGCTACAACCACAGCGACAACCCGATCCAGGCGCGCGACGTGACGTTCAACATCCTCGCGCCAGGCGTGGTGCAGGATCACGCCACGCTCGGCTTCACCTACGGCGTCGGCAGGAGCTCCGAGCTCACGATGGCGTACATGCACGCCTTCAAGAAATCGGTGCAGGGCCCCGCGACCAACCCCTACTTCAACGTCGGCGGCACCGAGACGATCTCGCTATCCGAGGACTCGCTCGGCATCGCGTGGGGCACGCGGTTCTGAGGCACGCCGTCGCAGCGGCGTTCTGCGCCCTGGCTCCGGCGATGGCGGCGGCGCAGGACGCGCCGCCGCTCATGTCCGCGGCCTGGGCCGAGCTCGCGTGCACGGCCTGGAACGCCGAGCCTGCGCTCACCGACAAGCTCGGCGAGTCGGGCTGGGCCGCCAACAACGCGAAGCGCGGCTTCAAGGTGATCCAGATCTACCGCAGCGACTGCACCGAGAGCCCGCGCGTCGAGCTGCGCATCGCGGAGCAGAACGGCAAGGCGCGCTGCAGCTACGGCGGCAAGCTCGAGACCGCCAAGCTCGATACCTCGGTCGACTACCTGATGTATGCCGAAACCGCGCGCTGGCAGGAGATGGGACGCGGCGAATACGGCCCGATGCGCGCCATGATGTTCAACCGGCTGCAGTTCGACGGGCCGATGTTGGAGGCCATGGGCAACATGGGGCCGTTCGAGAGCTTCCTGCGCCTGGTGGGAAGCGTGCCGGGCGGCGCCGCCTGCCCGGCGCGCTAGGCGTGTTGCCCTGAATCAGGCGACGGGCACCGCGTGGCCGAACTGCTCGGCGAGCAGCGCCTCGCCGCGCTCGAGCACGAAGTAGCGGAACGCCTCGGCCGCCGGCGACAGCGGCTTGCCGGCGACGTTGACGATGTACCAGCGCCGCACGAGCGGCAGACCCGCCACATCGAGGATCACGAGCTGGCGCGCTGCGAGCTCGAGCGCTACGGTATGCAGCGAGAGAAAGGCGATGCCCATGTTCGCGATCACCGCCTGCTTGATCGTCTCGTTGCTCGGCATTTCCATGACCTGCGCCGGCGCGATCCGGTGGTCGCGGAAATAGTGCTCCATCGCGGCGCGCGTGCCCGAGCCGCGCTCGCGCACGATGAACTCCTCGCTGTTGAGCGCCTGCGCTGCGATTTCATGGCGTCGCGCGAGCCTGTGCTCGGGCGCGGCCACCACGGCAAGCGGATGGGCGGCGAATGGCTCGGCCCGCGTGTCGAGCTCGCGCGGCGGCCGGCCCATTACCGCCAGGTCGACCTCGTTGTCGTGCAGCAGCTTCGATAGCTGCTCGCGGTTGCCCGACTCGAGGCGCCACTCGACGGCCGGGTGCTCGGCGCGAAAGCGCGCGAGCAGCCGCGGCAGGAAGTACTTCGCCGTGCTCACCATGCCTAGCGTGACGCGCCCGCCCTCGACGCGGCGCAGCTTCGCCATGGCGTCGCCCGCCTCCTTCATCGTCGCGAGCACGCGCCGCGCATAGACGAGGAAGTACTCGCCGGGCATCGTCAGGCGCACGCCGCGCCCGGCGCGCTCGAAGAGCGGCAGCTCGAGCGCCGATTCGAGCTCCTTGATCTGCATCGACACCGCCGGCTGCGTGAGGTGCAGCTCCTCAGCGGCGCGCGCGAAGCTCAAGTGCTTCGCTACCGAGGCGAACACGGACAACTGGCGCAGCGAGACCGCTCTCATAAGGTTTTCTTAATCGCGCCCTAAATTCTTTTGACTGTACCTTATTCCAGATTCTCCCAATACTGCGGCGGATGGACCGTTACCAAGCCGGCGTCATCCCGTACAAGAAGATGGGCTACTGGCAGCCCGATTACCTGCCCAGGGACACCGACGTGATCGCGCTCTTCCGCATCACGCCGCAGGAAGGTGTCGATGCCGAGGAAGCGGCGGCGGCAGTCGCCGGCGAATCATCGACCGCGACCTGGACGGTGGTGTGGACCGATCGCCTCACCGCCTGCGAGCTCTATCGCGCCAAGGCCTACCGCGTCGATCCGGTGCCGAACACCGGGCCGGGCACGAGGAGCGAACAGCAGTACTTCGCCTACATCGCCTACGACCTCGACCTCTTCGAGCCCGGCTCGATCGCCAACCTCACCGCCTCGATCATCGGCAACGTGTTCGGCTTCAAGGCGATCAAGGCGCTGCGCCTCGAGGACATGCGCTTGCCGGTGGCCTACCTCAAGACCTTCCAGGGGCCCGCGACCGGCATCGTCGTCGAGCGCGAGCGCCTCGACAAGTTCGGCCGGCCGCTGCTCGGCGCGACCACCAAGCCGAAGCTCGGCCTTTCCGCGCGCAACTACGGGCGCGTGGTGTACGAAGCTCTGAAAGGCGGCCTCGACTTCGTCAAGGACGACGAGAACATCAACTCGCAGCCCTTCATGCACTGGCGCGATCGCTTCCTCTATTGCATGGAGGCGGTGAACAAGGCCTGCGCTGCCACCGGCGAAGTGAAGGGCCACTACCTCAACGTCACCGCGGCAACGATGGAGGACATGTACGAGCGCGCCGAGTTCGCGAAAGAGCTCGGCTCGGTAATCGTCATGATCGACCTCGTCATCGGCTACACCGCGATCCAGTCGATGGCGAAGTGGGCGCGCAGAAACGACATGATCCTGCACCTGCACCGCGCAGGAAACTCCACCTACGCGCGGCAGAAAAACCACGGCATGAGCTTCCGCGTGATCTGCAAGTGGATGCGCATGGCGGGCGTCGACCATCTGCACGCCGGCACGGTGGTCGGCAAGCTCGAAGGCGACCCGCACATGATCAAGGGCTACTACGACACGCTGCGCGAGCGGCACACGCCGGTGAGCCTGGAGAACGGGCTTTTCTTCGACCAGGACTGGGCCTCGCTCAACCGCGTGATGCCGGTCGCTTCCGGCGGCATCCACGCCGGGCAGATGCACCAGCTCATCCACTACCTCGGCGAGGACGTGGTGCTGCAGTTCGGCGGCGGCACCATCGGCCATCCCATGGGCATCCAGGCCGGCGCGCAAGCGAACCGCGTTGCGCTCGAGGCCATGATCCTCGCGCGCAACGAAGGCCGCGACATCTGGAACGAAGGCCCGCAGATCCTGGAGGCCGCCGCGCGCGGCTGCGCGCCGCTGCGCGCCGCGCTCGATACCTGGAAGGACGTCACCTTCAACTACCAGTCGACCGACACGGCCGACTTCGTACCCACCGCCACCGCGAGCGCCTGACCATGATTACGCAGGGACAGTTCTCCTTTCTCCCTCCATTGACGGACCGGCAGATCGCCGCGCAGGTCGAGTACGCTCTCGGCAAGGGCTGGGCCGTGAGCGTCGAGCACACCGACGATCCGCATCCGCGCAATACCTACTGGGAAATGCATGGCATGCCGATGTTCGACCTCAAGGACGCGGCCGGCATCCTCGCCGAGATCAACGAGTGCCGCAGGACTTTTCCCGAGCATTACTTGCGTGTGATGGCCTTCGACTCGACGCGCGGCTGGGAGACGCCGCGCATGGCGTTCATCGTCAACCGGCCGACGAACGAGCCGCGCTTGCGGCTCGAGCGCGAGGAAGCGGCCGGTCGCGCTCTTCGCTACACGATCCGGACCTGAGCCCCGCCTTGTCCGCCGCGCAGCCGCTGCCGTTGCAGCTCGACGCTCCCGATCTCGAGGCCCTCGAGCGCGAGCTCGTCGGCCTCGCGCCGGTGAAGACGCGCGTACGGGAGATCGCGGCGCTGCTCGCGGTCGAGAAGCTGCGCCGCCAGGCCGGCCTGCAGGCCGAGCCGCCGGCGCTGCACATGAGCTTCACCGGCAACCCGGGAACCGGCAAGACGACGGTGGCGATGCGGATGGCGTCGATCCTGCACGGCCTGGGCTACGTGCGCAAAGGCCATCTCGTCGCCGTGACGCGCGACGATCTCGTCGGGCAGTACATCGGCCACACCGCTCCGAAGACACGCGAAGTGCTGAAGCGCGCCATGGGCGGAGTCCTCTTCATCGACGAGGCCTACTACCTCTACCGGCCCGAGAACGAGCGCGATTACGGCCAGGAGGCGATCGAGATCCTGCTGCAGGTGATGGAGAACCAGCGCGACGATCTGGTCGTGATCCTCGCCGGCTACCGGGACAGGATGACCAAGTTCTTCGCCTCGAACCCCGGCATGGGTTCGCGCATCGCGCACCATGTCGAGTTCCCCGACTACGGCGAGGCGGAGCTCTTCGCCATCGCCGAGCTGATGCTCGGTCGCATGCACTACCGGCTGAGCGAGGACGCCGCCGACGCGCTGCGCGAGTACATCGCGCTGCGCAAAGCGCAGCCGAATTTCGCCAATGCGCGCTCGATCCGCAACGCGCTCGACCGCGCGCGGCTGCGGCACGCGAGCCGCCTGTTCTCCGGGGCCGCGCAGGTGACGCTCGACCAGCTGATGACGATCGCGGCCGAGGATATCCGCGCGAGCCGGGTGTTCGCCGCACAGCGAGCGCAGCCATGACGCTGGAGGCGCTGATCTTCGACCTCGACGGCACCATGGCGGACACCGAGGAGGTGCACCGTCAGGCCTTCAACGCCGCCTTCATCAGGCTCGAGCTGTGGTGGGACTGGGGGCCGCTGCGCTATTCGGAGCTGCTCGAGATCTCGAGCGGCGTCGACCGGCTGCACGCCTATATCGACGCGCTGCGGGCGGCGCGGCACGAGAGGGCGGCGCTGCACGCGATCGTGCCCGCGATCCACGCCGCCAAGTCGGAGATCTACCTCGAGCTCGTGCGCGCCTGGCAGGCGCCGCTTCGGCCCGGAGTCAAGCGCCTGATCGGCGAGGCGCACGACCAGGGCCTGCGCGTGGCGGTGGTCACGACCAGCGCCACGGTCAACGCGCGCGCCGTGCTCGACAACCACTTCCGGGGCGAGATCGATCTTCTCGTCTGCGCCGACGAAGTGCCGCGGCGCAAGCCCGCGCCCGACCTCTATCAGCGCGCCGCGTCGCTGCTGCGCAAGGGGACGAGCGCCTGCGTCGCGTTCGAGGACTCGGCGAACGGCCTGCGCGCGGCGCACGCGGCGGGCATGACCAGCGTCGTCACGCCCTCGCGCTGGACGATGGCGCAGGACTTCACCGGCGCCGACCTGTTGCGGCCCGATCTCGGCGGGCAGACCCTGGAAGACATCCGGCGCCTGCACCACGCCGCCCGCGGCCGCGGCATGGCGGCCTGAGTCCATGGAAACCACTCTCACGGAATTTCTGATCGGCGAGCAAAGGAAGGCCCCGGGCGCGACCGGGGGCTTCACCGCGCTGGTGAACGACGTGCGGCTTGCCTGCAAGCGCATCTCCTATCTCGTGGGCAAGGGCGCGCTCGCGGGAGCGCAGGGCCGGGCCGGCTCGCACAACAGCCAGGGCGAGGCGCAGATGGCGCTCGACGTGCGTGCCGACGAGATCTTCCGGCGCACCAACGAATGGGGCGGCACGCTCGCGGCGATGCTCTCGGAGGAGGGCGAGGCACCCTACCTCATCCCGCAGCCGTACCCGAAGGGACGCTACCTGCTCGCCTACGACCCGCTCGACGGCTCCTCCAACCTCGAGGCGAACGCGCCGGTGGGCTCGATCTTCTCCGTGCTGCGCGCGGGCGACGGCGACTTTCTGCAGCGCGGCGCCGAGCAAGTCTGCGCCGGCTACGCCATCTACGGCCCGAGCACCATGCTTGTCCTGACCCTCGGCCGCGGCACGCACGGCTTCACGCTCGACCGCGAGATCGGCGAGTTCATCCTGACGCACCCGAGCCTGCGCATCGCCGAGGAGACGAGCGAATTCGCCATCAACACCTCCAACGCGCGCTTCTGGGAGCCGGCGGTCAAGCGCTACGTCGACGAGTGCCTGGCCGGAGCGAACGGGCCGCGCGGGCGCGACTTCAACATGCGCTGGATCGCCTCGCTCGTCGCCGAGGCGCATCGGATTCTGATGCGCGGCGGCGTGTTCCTCTACCCGCGCGACGAGCGCGACGCGACGCGCAACGGGCGACTGCGCCTGCTGTACGAGGCGAACCCGATCGCCCTGGTGATCGAGCAGGCCGGCGGCCGCGCGACGAGCGGCACCGAGCGCATCCTCGACATCGCGCCGCGTGCCTTGCACGAGCGCGTCGGCCTGATGTTCGGCTCCAAGCAGGAGGTCGAGCGCCTCGAGCGCTACCACCGCGACTTCAACCGGCGCGAGTATGACGCGCCGCTGTTCGGCGCGCGCGGCCTGTTCCGCGCCGGCTTGCAGGCCGAACGATGAGTAGCCGCCACCCCATCATCGCGATCACCGGCTCCTCGGGCGCCGGCACCACCTCGGTGTCGAAGACCTTCGAGCAGATCTTCCGCCGAGAAGGCGTGAGCGCGGCCTTCGTCGAGGGCGACGCCTTCCATCGCTACGACCGCGCCGAGATGCGCGAGAAGATGGCCGAGGAGACGGCGCGTGGCAATCACCACTTCAGCCACTTCGGGCCGGAGAACAACCTGTTCGAGGAGCTGGAGCAGCTTTTTCGCAGCTACGGCGAGGCGGGCCGCGGCCGCACGCGCAAGTACCTGCACGACGAAGCCGAGGCGGCGCCCTTCGGCCAGAAACCCGGCAGCTTCACCGCCTGGGACGACCTGCCGCGCGACACCGACGTCCTTTTCTACGAGGGCCTGCACGGTGCGGTGGTGACGGACCGCATCAACATCGCGCAGCACGTCGATCTGCTCATCGGCGTGGTGCCGGTCATCAACCTGGAATGGATCCAGAAGCTGCACCGCGACAAGGCCGCACGCGGCTATTCGACCGAGGCGGTGACCGACACCATCCTGCGGCGCATGCCCGATTACGTGCACTACCTCACGCCGCAGTTCGGGCGCACGCACATCAATTTCCAGCGCGTGCCGATCGTCGACACCTCGAATCCCTTCATCGCCCGCCACGTGCCGGCGCCGGACGAGTCCATGCTCGTCATCCGCTTCGCCAATCCGCGCGGCATCGATTTTCCGTACCTCCTGTCGATGCTGCACGATTCCTTCATGTCGCGGTCGAACACCATCGTCTGTCCGGGCGGCAAGATGGACCTGGCGATGCAGCTCATCTTCACGCCGATGATCTGGCGCCTGATGGAACGGCGCCGGCTCACCCTCGAGAAAGGCTAGGCGCGATGGCGCTCGTCGCGCTGCGGCAGTTGCTCGACCACGCCGCCGAGCACGGCTACGGCGTGCCGGCTTTCAACGTCAACAACCTCGAGCAGATCCAGGCGATCATGCAGGCCGCCGACGAGAGCTCGAGCCCGGTGATCCTGCAGGCCTCGGCCGGCGCGCGCCAGTACGCGGGCGAGCCGTTCCTGCGGCACCTGGTCGCAGCCGCGGTGGAGGCCTACCCGAACATCCCGGTCTGCCTGCACCAGGACCACGGCGCGAGCCCGGCCGTGTGCCAGGCGTCGATCCGCTCCGGATTCACGAGCGTCATGATGGATGGGTCGCTCGGCGAGGACATGAAGACGCCCGCCGCGTACGAGTACAACGTCGCGGTGACGCGGCGCGTGGTGGAGATGGCGCACGCGGTGGGCGTGTCGGTGGAAGGCGAACTGGGGTGCCTGGGCTCGCTCGAGACCGGCACCGCAGGCAAGGAAGACGGCGTCGGCGCCGAGGGCCGGCTGACGCACGAGCAACTGCTCACCGATCCCGAGCAGGCCGCCGAGTTCGTGCAGGCGACCGGTGTCGACGCGCTCGCCGTGGCGATCGGCACCTCGCACGGCGCCTACAAGTTCACTCGCCGGCCGACCGGCGAGGTGCTCGCCCTGGACCGCATCCGCGCGATCCACGAGCGGATCCCGGACACGCACCTCGTCATGCACGGCTCCTCCAGCGTGCCGCAGGAATGGCTGGAGGTGATCCGCGCGCACGGCGGAGCGATCAAGCCGACCTGGGGCGTGCCGGTCGAGGCGATCCAGGAAGGCATCCGCCACGGCGTGCGCAAGGTGAATATCGATACCGACATCCGCCTGGCGATGACCGGGGCGATGCGCCGCGCGATGGCCAGGGATCCTGCAGAGTTCGATCCGCGCAAGTTCTTCAAGGAAGCGATGCTTGCGGCACGCGCGCTGTGCAAGGAGCGCTTTGAGCAGTTCGGCTGCGCTGGACACGCCACGCGCATCCGACCCGAGCCCTTGGAGAAGTTCGCGCGGCGCTACGCGGAATCGGGGCGGCGTTCGCCGCGTGGCGCGCAGAACAACCGATACAGCGACAGCAGCACGCCGAGCACCCTCGGGTCGCGGATCGAGTAGTAAATCCGCTTGCTCCGCACGCGGCTCGCGACGAGCTCCAGGTTCTTGAGGACGTTCATGTGCTGCGACAGGGCGAGCTCCTCGATGCTGAGCGCTTTCTCCAGCTCGTCCATGCAGCGCTCGCCGTGCGAAAGCTGGCAGAGGACCAGCAGCCGGTCGGCGTCGGCGAGCGAGCGCAGAAGTGCCGTCGCCTCTTCCGCCGCCGTCCTCACGCGATCGCCTGGTAGTAGAGGTTCTGCGGATGCTTCGCCTCGGCGAAGAAGTACCAGCGCTCGGCGAGCAGTCCGGCGAACTGGGCGAGGAATGCCACCGTCGGAAGGCCGGCGAGAAGAAGCAGAGCAGGCACCGGGAAGGCGAGCGCAAGGAGAGTCCAGCGCACCGCACGCACGACCTCGCGCGGCTTGCCGTGGAAGAACTCGCGCGTGTTGAACGAGCCGCCCATCGCGCCCTGTGCGATCTGCACGATGCGCGGGTGCTTGACGCCGATCGCGCTGGCGAGCGTCGACTTGGGCCGCAGGCGCGCATTGCGCGCGAGCGTCGCCAGACGGCCGATATAGGCAACCATGCCGGCGACGAGCGCGGCGGCGGCGTACGGGCGCGCAAGCGGCGGCTGCAGCCACGCCGCGAGCGCCGCCGCGGCGGTGAGGCCCGACGCGCAGCCGAGAGTAGTGAAGTTGAGCACCGTGAGCGGCGTATGCCATTCCTGGAGGAACTTGAGGCAGGCGTAGATCATCCCGGTGCATATGAAGAGCGCCGCGGCGAGCGTCACGCCGGCCAGGCTCCAGGCGAGCGTCGGTGTGCCGCGCCAATGCGCTACGCCCCACGCGAGCACTACCGCGCCAAAGGCCGGCAGGACGATCACTTCGCGCGAAAGCCACGACGTGCGCCACATGGCGGCGGCGCGCCAGCCGCGCTCCGGTCGGCCAAGATGGAAGAACGAAGCGGCGAGGCCGGCCGCGAGCAGCGCCAGGCAAAGCGCGCCACCGGCGACCAGGAATGCCCTTTCCGGACGGGAAAAAAGCTCCGCCGCCACGAGAGCGAGGTACAGCCCCTGCCCCGCGCCGATGAGGGTGGTGAGCAGGATGACCGACCAGGCGGGCTTCATCGCTACCAGCTCGTAACGTCGTCGAGCGCGGGCTCGGAGGTCGCCGGCTGCGGCAGTTGCCCGTCGATCTTGAGCGGGTTCGCGTGCCGCTCGAGCTCATCGGCATGGATGGTGATCGCGGTCTTGCGCCGCGGCAGGTAGTGGTTCGCCGGCTGCGTGCCCCACTCCGGCATGAGCGCGTAGCCGCCCTGCTCGCGGATCGCGCGCGAGGCCTCCGACTCCGGGTCGTGGATGTCGCCGAAGAGGCGGGCGCTCGTCGGGCAGGCGAGCACGCACGCGGGCTTGCGCTCGGCTTCCGGCAGCTTCTGGTCGTAGATGCGGTCGACGCAGAGCGTGCACTTCTTCATCACCTTCTCGCTCCCGTCCAGCTCGCGCGCGCCGTAGGGACAGGCCCAGGCGCAGTAGCCGCAGCCGATGCACTTGTCATAGTCGACCAGCACGATGCCGTCTTCGGCGCGCTTGTAGCTCGCGCCGGTCGGGCACACCGGCACGCACGGCGGCTCCTCGCAATGCAGGCACGACTTGGGGAAGTGCACGGTCTCGGTTCTCGGAAACTCGCCCACCTCGAAGGTCTGCACGCGGTTGAAGAAGGTGCCGGTGGGCTCGGCGCCGTAGGCGTTCTGGTCGGAGAGCGGTCCCGCCGCGCCGCCGGTGTTCCATGCCTTGCAGCTCGTGACGCAGGCGTGGCAGCCGACGCAGACGTTCAAGTCGATGACGAGGGCGAGCTGCTTCATGCCGGCACCTTTGCGAGCACCGGGAACTCGGGCCACACGCCCTGCTCCTCGGCGGGATAGACGCGCACGCGCACGTCGTACCACCCGGCCTGTCCCGTGATCGGGTCGGAGTTCGATGTGCCGCCGGGCAGCGTGTCGGAAATGAGATGGTTGAGGAGGAATCCTTTGCGCGCCTCGTTCGCTTCGGGCGCAAGCGCCCAGGCGCCCGGCTGCTTGCCGATCGCGTTCCAGGTCCACACCGTGCCGGGCTCGACCGCCTCGCTGTAGCGTGCCATGCAGCGCACTCTTCCCCACTGCGACTCCACCCAGAGCCACGCGCCATCGGCGATTCCCCGGGCGCTCGCTGTCCGCGGGTGGATGAAGAGATAGTTGTGCGCGTGGATCTGGCGTAGCCACGCGTTCTGCGAATCCCAGGAGTGGTACATCGCCATCGGCCGCTGGGTGATCGCAGCGAGGGGATACTTCTCGCGATCGGTCGCCTGCGCCTCGAGCGATGGGTAGTAGAAGGGCAGTGGATCGAAGTAGGTGGCCACGCGCTTCGCCAGGCGCTCGGGCGGGCGCCGACCGGGCCACTTTCCCTGCGCCGCGAGGCGAAAACGCTGCAGGACTTCCGAATAGAGGTGGACGAGGATCGGCTCGCCCCAGCGGCGCAGGCGCGCGCGCTGCGCCCACTCCATGTAGCCGCGGTTCCAGTTGCGCATGTAGCGGTAGGACGGCGGCAGCTCGTGCCGGAAGACGCAGTTGTTCTGCGCGTAGCGCTCCCACTGCTTCGGGTTCGGCTCGCCGCGCATCGATTTCGAGCCGTCGGCGCCGCGCCAGCCGGCGAGGAAGCCGATGCCCGAGCCGGGCTCGGTCTCGTGGCGGACGATGAAGTCCGGATAGTCCTTGTATTTCCGCCTGCCCTCGCCATCCACGAAGGCGGGCAGGCGCAGCCGGCTGCCCAGCTCGATCAGCACTTCCTGGAACGGCTTGCACTCGCCGGTCGGCGGCAGCACCGGCACCCGCACCGAGTCCATGGGCCCGTCGAACTCCGAGATGGGCCGGTCGAGCATCGACATCACGTCGTGGCGCTCGAGGTAAGTGGTGTCGGGCAGCACGAGGTCGGCGAACGCGGTCATCTCCGACTGGAACGCGTCGCACACGGCGATGAACGGAATCTTGTATTCGCCATCCGCCCCACGGTCGTTCAGCATGCGGCGCACCTCGACCGTGTTCATGGTCGAGTTCCACGCCATGTTCGCCATGAAGATCATCAGCGTGTCGATGGGGTAGGGATCGCCGCGCCACGCGTTGGTGATGACGTTGTGCATCAGGCCGTGCACCGAGAGCGGGTATTCCCACGAGAAGCCCTTGTCGATGCGCACCGGCTCGCCTGCCGCGTCGACGAAGAGATCCTCCGGCGAGCCCGGCCAGCCGAGCGCAAGTCCTTTCAGCGGCTCGCCCGGCTGCACGCCTTCCGGGCCGGTCGGCGTCTTGGCCGAGGGCGGAATGGCGCGCGGGAACGGGGGCTTGTGGCGGAAGCCGCCGGGACGGTCGATGGTGCCGAGCAGGCTCATGAGGATGGCGAGCGTGCGCACGGTGTGGAAGCCGTTCGAGTGCGCGGCGAGCCCGCGCATCGCATGGAACGCCACCGGATTGCCGGTGACGCTCGGATGCTCGCGCCCCCAGCAGTCGGTCCACGCGATCGGCAACTCGATCTTCTCGTCGCGCGCGGTGATGCCCATCTCGTGCGCGAGCCGCCGGATCGTCGCCGCCGGGATGCCGGTGATTCTCTCGGCCCACTCGGCCGTATGCGGGCGCACGCGCTCGGCGAGGAGCTGGAATGCCGGTCGCACGCGCGTGCCGTCGGTGAGCCGGAACTCACCGAAGAGGCTCGGGTCCGCCTCGGGCGTATGCGTGAGCACGGCGCGGTTGGAATGGCGGTCCCACCAGAGCTGGTTCTGCGGATACAGCTCGTTCACCGGATCCGCGCCCTCGTCGAGCGCGAACAGACCGTTGTCACGCTTCACCAGCTGGCCACCGTTCGTATACCGGGCGACGAACTCGCGGTCGTAGAGACCCTGGGCAATGATCTCGTTGACGAGCGCGAGCAGCAGCGCGCCGTCCGTGCCGGGGCGGATCGGCACCCATTCGTCGGCGATCGCCGAGTAGCCGGTGCGCACCGGGTTCACCGAGATGAAGCGGCCGCCCGAGCGCTTGAACTGCGAGATCGCGATCTTCAGAGGATTGGAATGGTGGTCCTCGGCGGTGCCGAGCATGATGAAGAGCTTGGCGCGCTCGAGGTCCGGGCCGCCGAACTCCCAGAACGAGCCGCCGACGGTGTAGATCATGCCGGCGGCCATGTTCACCGAGCAGAAGCCGCCGTGCGCCGCGTAGTTCGGCGTGCCGAACTGGCGCGCGAAGAGCCCGGTGAGCGCCTGCATCTGGTCGCGGCCGGTGAAGAGGGCGAATTTCTTCGGATCGGTCTTCCTAATGGAAGAGAGTCTCTCTTCCAGGATGCGAAAGGCCTCGTCCCACGAGATCGGCTCGAACTCGCCCGCGCCGCGCTCGGCGCCCGCCTTGCGCTTCAGCGGCCGAGTCAGGCGCGCCGGCGAGTACTGCTTCATGATGCCGCTCGCGCCCTTGGCGCAGATCACGCCCTTGTTGAGCGGATGCTCCGGGTTGCCGTCGATGTAGCGGACCTTGCCCTCCTGCAGATGCACGCGGATGCCGCAGCGGCAGGCGCACATGTAGCAGGTGGTGGTCTTGATTTCAGTGCTCACGCAACCGATGATTTTCTTGGGGCGGCGCGTACGCGGGCCAACCAGTTAATCTGATCGCGCCATAAAGCCCGGGCAGCGCCGGGCAGCGTATGCCGGGGTACGCCGCCCGCCTTGACCGGCCTCAACGCAAACGCAATTGCTGCGGCACGACCTTCCGGGCGGACCTAGAATCTCGCGCGGTGAAGATCTGCATCGTCTCCGACAGCCACGATCGCGCCGAGCCGCTCGCCGCAGCCGTGCGGGAGGCCAAGGCCCTGGGCGCCGAAGCGGTGATCCACTGCGGCGACGTCATCGGCACGCAGACGCTGCGCGCGGCGCTCGCGGTCGGCCTGCCGATGCACGTGATCCACGGCAACAACCTCGGCGACCCGATTTCGCTCGCGCGCTGGTCGCGCGAGCGGCCCGGGCAGCTCACCTACCACGGGCCCGACGCGCGCCTCGAGCTCGGCGGCCGCAAGGTCTTCGTCGTGCATTACCCGGAGTACGGCCACGCCATGGCGTGCACCGGCGACTGGGATCTCGTCTGCTGCGGCCACTCGCACGAGGCCGAGGTGCGCCAGGTGGCGAATGTGAGAAATACGAGCACCTGGCTCGTCAATCCCGGCACCGTCGCCGGCCTCGCCGCGCCGGCCACCTGGGCGCTCGGCGACCTCGACGCCATGCGCTTCGAAGTTTTTTCTATGGCGGCATAGCGGTTTTTTGGGCAAGACCCTCTCGGCGCGAACGTAAAATCGCATTCGAGGGAGGTGAGATGTTCACCAGCAATCCGTTTGCAACGCTGTCGGCGCTGTCGCCTGCTGTCATGCAGACTTACGTCATCGCCATGATCGTCCTGGTGGCGGCCGGGACCATTTTCGAAATGCTGCACAAGGGCAGCGCCAAGTACTTCTTCGCCAACGCCCGAAGAAGAAACGGCCGGCAAGTCGGCGGCGGGGAGCTCGTGTCGATCGCCGTGCAAACCGCGGTCGTGGACGTGCTCGCCTCCGGCGAGTTCTGCAATCCGCGCCGGCGCGTCGCGCACCTGCTCGGCATGTACGGCTTCGTCCTCTACCTCCTCGCCACCATCGTGATGGTCTTCAACGCCTCGCCGGCGCCCGTCTGGCCGCAGCTTTGGTGGCTCGGCGGATTGATGGTCTGCCTGGGCGGCTACTGGTTCTGGTTCTTCATCCGGGTCGACGTCGCCGCCGAGGGCCATTCGCCGTTGCGCTTCGTGCGCGCCGACCTCTTCATCGTCTCGCTGGTCGGTAGCGTCACGCTCGCGCTCATCTGGGCCGCCGCGGGAGGCGGCACGGGCGTGCTGTTCGGCCTCTATATCCTCGGCACGACGATCCTCTTCGGCTCGGTGCCGTGGTCCAAGTTCGCGCACATGTTCTTCAAGCCGGCGGCGGCGTTCGAGAAAAGAGTCTGCGTCGCCGACGGCACGGCGGAGAACCTGCCGACGCAGACCCGGGATGATCCCGAGCAGCAGAAGAGACATTCCATGGAGCTGCTGCGCGAAGCTCCGATGGAAATGGGGCTCGGCATCAAGCGCGAAGCGCCCCGCCACTACTAGGAAAAGGGAACCCGACTCATGCCGACCTTCGTCTACATGACCCGGTGCGATGGATGCGGACACTGCGTCGACATCTGCCCGTCGGACATCATGCACATCGACGAGACCTATCGTCGCGCCTACAACATCGAGCCCAGCATGTGCTGGGAGTGCTACTCGTGCGTGAAGGCTTGCCCGCAGCACGCGATCGATGTGCGGGGCTATGCCGACTTCGCTCCGCTGGGCCACAGCGTTCGCGTGCATCGCGACGAGCAGAAAGGCACGATCGCCTGGCGGATCAAGTTCAGGAACGGCACGGAAAAGAACTTCCTGTCGCCCATCACCACCAAGCCCTGGGGCACCGGCATCCCCAAGCTCGCCGATGTTCCCGCCCCCAGCAAAGAGATGCGCGACAGCGAGCTTCTGTACAACGAGCCGAAATGGATCCGCATGGATGACGGCGGCCTGCATACGCTCAAGGCGGCCGGCCTCAAGCTGAAGAAAGGCGTGTACTACTGATGGCCTACAAAACGATCATCGAGGACGGCATCGACATCCTGGTCGTCGGTGCGGGCCTGGGCGGCACGGGCGCCGCCTGGGAGGCGAGATTCTGGGGCCAGGACAAGAAGATCGTCATTGCCGAGAAGGCCAATATCGATCGCTCGGGCGCGGTCGCCCAGGGGCTCTATGCCATCAACTGCTATCTGGGCACCCGCTGGGGCGAGAACAAGCCCGAGGACCACGTCCGCTACGCCCGCATCGACCTGATGGGGCTCACGCGCGAAGACCTGCTGTTCGACATGGCCCGCCACGTCGACTCGACCGTGCATCAGTTCGAGGAGTGGGGCCTGCCGATCATGAAGGACCCGAAGACCGGGCGCTATCTGCGCGAAGGGCGATGGCAGATCATGATCCACGGCGAGTCCTACAAGCCGATCGTGGCCGAGGCCGCCAAGAAATCGGCCGACAAGGTCTTCAATCGCATCTGCGTCACCCATCTCTTGATGGACGACGGCAAGGAGAACCGCGTTGCCGGCGCCGTCGGCTTCAACGTCCGCACGGGGAACTACCACGTGTTCAAGGCGAAGACGGTGATCTGCGGCGCGGGCGGCGCCTCCAACATCTTCAAGCCGCGCTCGGTGGGCGAAGGCTCCGGCCGCACCTGGTATGCGCCCTGGTCGTCCGCCTCCGCCTATGGCCTCATGATCAACGCCGGGGCCAAGATGACGCAGATGGAGAACCGCATCGTGCTGTCGCGCTTCAAGGACGGCTACGGCCCGGTCGGCGCTTACTTCCTGCACCTGAAGACCTACACGCAAAACGGCCTGGGCGAGGAATACGAGTCCAAGTGGTGGCCCGAGCTGCAGAAGATGGTCGGAAGAGAATACCTGGATCCGGATTCCTTCCACCTGACCCATCGGCCGATCCCGACCTGCCTGCGCAACCATGCACTCATCAACGAGGTGAATGCCGGCCGCGGCCCCATTCACATGGTGACCATGCGCGCCTTCCAGGATCCTCACCTGGAAGAGGTCGGCTGGGAAAACTTCCTCGGCATGACGATCGGCCAGGCGGTGCTGTGGGCTGCGACTGACGTCGACCCCAAGAACGAAAATCCCGAGCTCACCACGTCGGAGCCCTATGTGATGGGCTCCCACGCGACCGGTTCGGGTGCCTGGTGCTCGGGCCCCGAGGATGTCTCCCCTCCGGAGTATTTCTGGGGCTACAACCGCATGACGACGATCGAGGGCCTGTTCGGCGCCGGTGACGCGGTCGGCGGCACGCCGCACGCGTTCTCGTCGGGGTCGTTCACCGAAGGCCGTCTCGCGGCGAAGGCCGCCTGCAAGTACATCGACGACGGCAAGGCCGAAGGCATCGTCGTCTCCGACGAGCAGATCAACCGGCGCAAGGCCGAGATCTACAAGCCGCTGGAGCATTACAGGACCTACCGCAATGCGATCGTGGCGGGCGATGTCAACCCGCACTACATCAATCCCAAGCAGGCCCTCGACCGCTTGCAGAAGCTGATGGACGAGTACTGCGGCGGAGTGACCGTCAACTACATGACCAACGAGAAGCTCCTGAACATCGGCCTCAAGAAGCTGAAGATCATGGAGGAAGATCTCGAAAACCTGGCCGCGAAGGATATTCACGAGCTGCTGCGCGCGTGGGAGTTGAAGCACCGTCATCGCGCTGCGGAGTGCGTGACGCAGCACACGCTGTTCCGCAAGGAGACCCGCTGGCCGGGCTACTACTACCGCGGCGATGCCATGAAGGTGGACGACGCAAACTGGCACGTGCTGACCGTTTCGCGCCGCGATCCGAAGACCGGTGAGTACACGATGGAGAAGGCGCCCTGCTATCACCTGGTTGCGGAGGAAGAGGTGGCAACGAGTAGCCATGCCAAGGAGCAGAAGCTCCCGGCGTGAGCATCACTGAAAGAACCGACGAGGAGATACGCGCCATGGCCGATCCTTTGTGGCGCGACCTCGTCAAGTACTCGAACGAAGGCAAGTACGGCGAATTCGCCAAGAACTTCTCCAGCTCTCTCGCGCTCGCCATGGACCAGATCGTTGCCGGCCACCAGTTCGCCAACAGCGAGCTGGCGAGAAATCTGAGTGAAGAGCTCGACCCGCTCGGCATCATCCGCCGCGGCGAGCACGTGACGGTTCTTTACCGGCAGCGCAGCACCAAGAAGCCGGGCGAGTGGCTCGGGCGGCTGGTGCTCGGCTACGAGAACGACAAGGTCAGGATCTTCGGTGCCTCCATCTTCTGAAACCATCTGCGACGGCAGGTTCGTCGAGCTCACCTACAAGGTGACCGACCGGGAGTCCGGACACGTCCTCAACCGGGTCGAATTTCCGCTCGGCTATGTCCACGGCCACAACGAAATCCTGGCCCCCGCCGTGCACAAGGAGCTGGAAGGCAGGCGCGCCGGCGAGCTCATCGAAGTGCCGATCGACGGCAACCGGATCTTCGGCGCGAGGGACGAGTCGCTGGTCTTTACCGATCGCATCGAGAACGTGCCGGAGGAGTACCGGCAGCTCGGCACCGCCATCCTGATGGAAAACGACAAGGGCCAGACCCGCAGCTTCCTCGTCACGCGGCTGGACGACAAGACGTTGACGGTCGATGGCAACAACCCGCTTTGCGGCAGAGAGGTCGTCTTCACGCTCGAGATACTGAGCGTGCGCGACGCCACGGATGAAGAGAAGAAGGCGGGCGGGGCGATCGTCGCCCGCGCGGCGGTCGACCCGTCACTCATGAGAGCTGTTTGAGACAGAGGTGAGTTTATGAGCGAGCAACCCAAAAAACCCGCCGCCAAAGTTCCGGACGGCCACGCGCGGTTCGTGACCACGCGGCAGAAGCCGGCAAACGAAAAAGGCTTCGTCGGCTACGAAACCGTCTGGGAACCGTTCCAGAAGGAAGCCGAATACAAGACGCCGAAGAAGCCCTAGGCGCCCTGATGGGCGTAGTAGGCGCGTAGGACCTCGAGTACCTCGGGCCGGCTGAACTCCGCCGGCACCGCCGCGCCTTCGGCAAGCCATTGGCGCAGCTGCGTGCCCGACACCTGTAGCCGGTCGGCATCGCCGTGCGGGCACGTGCGGTCGGACGCCATGCCGTTGCACCGGTAGCACCAGAAAGTGACGCCGATCCTGAGCGGCCGCGTCTCGAGCGCGTCCTTCGGGATCTCGTCGAAGATGCGGTGCGCGTCGAACGGCCCGTAATACTTGCCGACGCCGGCATGGTCGCGCCCCACGACGAGATGCGAGCAGCCGTAGTTCTGCCGGAAGAGCGCGTGCAGCAGCGCCTCGCGCGGCCCGGCGTAGCGCATGTCGAGCGGATAGCCCGCCTGCAGGACGGTGCCTTCACGAAAATAATTCCTGATGAGGATCGAGATCGCCTTGGTGCGCACCTCGGCCGGAATGTCGCCCGGCTTCACCGCGCCGAGCAGCGAGTGCACGAGGACGCCGTCGCAGGTCTCGATCGCCACTTTGGCGAGGTACTCGTGCGAGCGGTGCATCGGGTTGCGCGTCTGGAAGGCGGCGACCCGCGACCATCCCAGCCGCTCGAATTCGGCCCGCGTTTCGGCGGGCGTCATGAAGAGCGCGCCGTACTTCGCCTTGAACCCGCCCTCGGAGAGGACGCGCACCGGCCCGGCGAGGTTCACCTCGCCCTGCTCCATCACCATCTTGACGCCCGGGTGTGCGGCATCGGTCGTGCGGAACACTGTGGCGCATTCGTGCGCCTTGTTGATGGCGTACTTCTCGGTGACCGTCATCGTCGCCATCGGCTCGCCGCCGTCCGGATCGAGCAGGGCGATGTCGCTCCCCGTCTTGAAGCGCGCGGCGTCCGCGGTGCTCGCCGACAGCGTGATCGGAATCGGCCAGAAGAGCCCGGCTGCCGTGCGGTAGCCGTCGCACACGCCTTGCCAGTCTGCGTGCGTCATGAACCCGGCGAGCGGCGTGAAGCCGCCGATGCCGAGCATGATGAGGTCGCCTTTTTCGCGCGAGCTCACGCGCAGTCCGGGCAGCGTGCGTGCGCGCGCGCTCGCGGCGGCGAGCTCTTCCATGGAAACCATCAGCGGCCGCAGCGCGCCGCGGCCATGCGGGGTCACGAGCATAGCGGCGGATTGTCTGGACGCGGTCCGGCGGGTGCAACCGCACCGTTCTGATCCGCCGATAAGAGCCCCTAATGCGCGCCGGGAAAGAGGTTCAGCGCGGCAGCGAGCAGCACCAGCGCCTCCAGGGCCGCGAGCAGGGCGTGCAGCCGCTCGCCGTTCTTGAGGAAAGCGGGCACCACCCGCACCGTGCAGACCATGCTGAGCAGCGAGAAGCCGGCGATCGCCGCCACGTTGAGATAGTCGCCGTAGCGCAGGAAACCGATCCACTCGAAGCCGGCCGGCGCCTGTGTAGCGCGCAGGAATTCGCCCGCCGGCAGCGTCCAGAGACGGGGCAGATCGCGCACCGGCACGAGCGCGGGCAGGAGCCCGGTGAGATACAGCCCGAGCGCGACGCAGCCGAAGACGAACACGAGCCGGCTGCCGAGCTCGAGCCACCGGGCGTAGCGCTCCTGCGGATCGTGCTCGCTGCGGGGTTGGCTCATACCCAAAGGCCCAGCCCGCGGGCGAGCGCTCGCGCCCCGGCCACGGCGAGCACCACGATCACGATATGCCGCACGAGCGCCGAGGGCATGCCGTGGAGGAGGCGCGCGCCGATGCGCGCGCCGAGCATCACGCCGAGGATCGACGGCATGGCGATCATCGGCAGGAGCGCGCCGCGGCCGATGTAGACCCACGCCGCCGAGCTGTTGATGAGCGAGATGGCGAGCCCGCTCGTGCCGACGGCGAGCTTGAGCGGCACGCCCATCAGCAGGTTGAGCGCCGGCACGTTGGCCCAGCCGGCGCCGAGGCCGAAGAGCCCGCCGACGAAGCCGATGCCGCCGAAAGCGGCGATGCCGAGCGCGGTATGCCGGGTGCGCCATGCGGTGCGCCCGCCCGCGGCATCGTGGAATTCGCCCGAGAGCCCGAGAAGGCGCCCGAGCGCGTCGGCGTGGACGCGCTCGTCCTCGGCGACCTTCGCCACCCAGAGGAGCACGGCCACGGCGATGATCGTCGCGCCAAGCGCCGTCTGCACCACGTTCACCGGCAGGGCGAAGCCGATGACGGCGCCGGCGAGCGAGAACACCGAGCCGGCGAGCGCGAGAGGCATCACCAGGCGCAGGCTGGCGAGCCCCGAGCGCAAGAGCGAAGGGCCGGCGGCGAGCGTGCCGGTCAGCGCGAGCACGAGGCCGGCGCCGCGCACGTAGTCGAGGTGGAAGGGGAAGAAGCTCGCCACGATCGGCACGAACAGCACGCCTCCGCCCACCCCCGCGATCACGGCGAGGATGCCGAGGAAGAAGCACAGCACGAAAAGCCCGAGCGGCCAGAGCCACCATGCGGCGGCGGCGCCGTCGGCGGCGAAGGCCGAGGGCGCCGCGGCGAGGCCCGCAGCGAGTCCCGCGGCAAGCAGCATGATGCGGATCAAGCGCGCGATTCTACGGCGGGCTACCTTATGTGCTACATAAGCAAATCGTACGACGCCATCAAGCGCGCTCATGGCCGACCGCCGGCTCCAGGTCTTTCACGCAGTAGCAAAGCATCTGTCCTTCACCAAGGCGGCGGAGACGCTGTTCATGACGCAGCCCGCGGTCACCTTCCAGATCAAGCAGCTCGAGGAGCACTACAACGTCCGGCTCTTCGAGCGCGGCCACGGCCAGATCTCGCTCACCGAGGCCGGGCGCGTCGTGCTCGAGTACGCCGAGCGGATCCTGGGGCTCTCCGCCGAGCTCGACGCGCGCATGAAGGACCTGACCGGCCACGTCGCCGGCCCGCTCCTCATCGGCGCGAGCATGACGGTGGCCGACTACCTGCTGCCGCAGGTGCTCGGCGAGTTCAACGCACGCTACCCGAGCGTGGTGCCGCGGCTGCTGGTAGCGAATTCAGAGGCCGTGCAGGATCAGCTCGCCGAGGCGACCCTGGATGTCGGCTTCATCGAGGGCGAGTCGCTGCTGCCATCGCTTGTCACCGAGGTGTGCTGCGAGGACGAGCTCGAGTTCGTATGCGCGCCCTCGCACCCGCTCGCCAAGCGGAGCTCGATCACGCCGGATCTCCTCACGCAGCATGCGTACGTGAGCCGCGAGCCCGGCTCCGGCACGCGCGAAGTGGCGGATCATTACCTGCGCAAGGCCGGCATGGCCGCCGATCTGCTTACGCCGGCGATGGAGCTTGGCAGTCCCGAGTCGATCAAGGGCGTGGTCGGCACGGGCTTCGGCTTCGCCATCATGTCGCGCGCCACCGTGGCTAAGGAGAAGCGGCTCGGCACCCTGGTCGGCATCCCGTTCGCGCCGCGCATGGCGCGCAACCTCTGCGTGGTCTATGCGAAGCAGAAATTCCACTCGAAGCTCGTGGCGAGCTTCGTCGCCTTCGCCAAGCA
>DASQGW010000192.1:0-2050 GCA_035632415.1 Burkholderiales bacterium
TCGTGCCACGCCACCGGCCGCGTCGGCAGCGTGACTTGTCGGGAGTGCACAGGTTTCGGCTGGCGGCTCTACGCTTGACCGCGGTCAATACCGCGCGCAAGCGCAGGTTTAGCCTGTTGTCCACCATGAACGCCCCCCAAGCTCTGCCGAGCCGGGCGCTGGAAGGCGCCGGCATCGGAGAACAGTTCTTCCTGCCTGCCGAGCGCATGCGCGAGCTGCGCCGCTCGATCGAGACCGCTTTCGACCCGCTCGGCATGGTGTCGCCGATCGTGCACGCGCAATTCGCGTGGCTCGCGCATCCGCTCGAATCCTCGGAACTCGCCGCGCACTGGTGGGCCGACTTCCTGGCGCTCTCGATCCAGAGCGCCGCCCGGCTCGCCGGGCAGGACGCGCCTGACCTCGTGCGGCCGCAGCCCGACGACGCCCGCTTCGCCGACCCGGTGTGGTCGAAGGAGCCGGCCTGGGACCTCCTCAAGCAGTGGTACCTCTTCCATACGCGCCACGTGCAGGACGCGCTCTACAACACGCCCGGCCTTTCGCCGAAGCAGCGCCGGCGTGCGGCGTTCTGGTGGCGGCAATTCCTCAACGCGGCAGCGCCGACGAACTTCCTCGCCACCAATCCGGTCGCCATCCGCAAGGCCATCGAGTCGAACGGCGAGAGCCTGCGGCGCGGCTTCGACATCTTCATGAAAGACATGCAGGCGGGCACGATCCGCATGACCGGGCAGGAAGGCTTCGCGGTGGGCAAGAACCTCGCCACCACGCCCGGCGCG
Organism: Burkholderiales bacterium; assembly: GCA_035632415.1. Classification (GTDB taxonomy): domain Bacteria; phylum Pseudomonadota; class Gammaproteobacteria; order Burkholderiales; family SG8-39; genus SCGC-AG-212-J23. Next base: position 774 of record DASQGW010000192.1, read on the forward strand.
GTGGTGTTCCGCAATCGCCTTCTGGAAGTGATCCACTACGCGCCGACGCAGGCGAACGTGCGCGCGATGCCGATCGTCATCGTCACGCCTTGCATCAACAAGTTCTACGTGCTCGACCTCCAGGCGAAGAAGAGCCTGGTCAAGTTCCTCGTCGACCAGGGCTTCGACGTCTTCATCACGAGCTGGAAGAACCCGGGCCCGGAGATGCGCGCCACGAGCTACGACGAATACATCACCGACGGCGTGCACGAGATCGTGCGCGTCGCGCGCGAGGTATCGGGCGCCGAGAAGGTGCACGCCGCGGGCTACTGCATCGGCGGCACGCTCCTATCGACCTACATGGCATGGGCGGCGAAGAAGTATCCCAGGGAAGAGATGCCGGTCGCGCACTGGACGCTCCTTTGCACGCTGGTCGACTTCCAGTCGCCGGGCGACATCGAGGTGTTCATCGACGAGGGCAGCGTCACCTGGCTGATCGACAACATGCGTACGCGCGGCTACCTCGACGGCCCGGACATGGCCACCACCTTCCGCCTCTTGCGCTCGAACAGCCTGATCTGGCACTACATGGTGCACGGCTGGCTCTACGGCGAGCCGCTGCCGCCCTCCGATGTCCTGTACTGGAACATGGACTGCACGCGCATGGCCGCGCGCATGCACGAGTTCTACCTGCGCGAGCTCTATCTCAAGAACAACCTGGTGAAGCCCGGCGGCATCGCCATCGGCGGCGTGCCGATCGAGCTCGCCACCATCCACACGCCGCTCTACCAGGTGAGCGCCGAGGACGACCACATCACGCCGTGGCGCCAGACCTTCCGCATCAACGGGTATGTCACCGGCGAGAAGCGCTTCGTGCTGACGAGCTCGGGCCACATCCTCGGCATCGTCAATCCGCCCGTCACGCCGCCCAAGCGCAACTTCCGCGCCGGCCGCGCGCACCGCGGCGAGACCGCGGACGCCTGGCTCGCGTCAGCCGAGCAGCACCAGGGCACCTGGTGGGCGGACTGGATCGACTGGCTCGACAAGCGCTGCGGCGCGCCGCGTGCCGCGCCGCCGGTGGCGAACGCAGCGTTCCCCCGCCTGGCCGACGCGCCGGGGACGTACGTCCTGGAGCGCTAGGTGATGAAGGGCCTGATCGAGCCGTTCGTGCCGCAGCCGCGGCCGAGCGAGCCGCCGAAGGTCCTGATCATCGACGACTCGCAGGACATGCGCGAGCTGCTCTCGCTGCACCTGCGCAATGCGGGCTATCGGATCGTCACGGCGGAGGACGCGGTCAC
>DASQGW010000193.1:0-15894 GCA_035632415.1 Burkholderiales bacterium
CGGCGCAAACACGGCAGCGACGATCAGCATCGCGCCGAGGAGCAAGAGCTGCCCCGCGGACGAGAGCCCCGCGCCCGCCATCTCGACCGCGCCGGCGCCGAGGATCAGCACCGGCACGTAGAGCGGCAGCACGAGGAGCGAGAGGAGCACTCCTCCGCCCCGCAAGCCCAGCGTCAGCGCCGCGCCGATCGCGCCAATGATGCTGAGGATCGGGGTGCCGAGCAGCAATGATAAGGCGAGGACGGCGTAAAGATCGGACGCGACGTCGTATTGGAGCGCGATGAGCGGTGCGATCACGACGAGCGGCAGCCCGGAGACCAGCCAGTGCGCGAGGGTTTTCGCGGCCACCACGACGCCGAGCGGCGCGCCGGAGAGCACGAGCTGCTCGAGCGTGCCGTCGGCATGGTCGCCGGCGAACAAGCGCGCGAGCGAGAGCATGGATGAGAGCAGCGCCGCCACCCAGATCACGCCCGGCGCGATCGCCCGCAGCTGGTTGGGCTCGGCGCCGATGCCGAGGGGAAAGAGGCTCGCCACGATCACGAAGAAAAGGAGCGCCGTGGCGACGTCGCTCTTCCTCCGCATGGCGAGCAGGAAGTCGCGGGCGACGAGCGTGCGCGCGATGGCGAGCATGTCAGGCGGCAAACTCCACGATGCGCGCCTTCGCATCCAGGGCGGATGCCTGATGCGTCGTATAGACGACGCTGCCGCCCGCTGCGAGGTGCCGGGACACGAGCTCCTCCACATACGTGACCGACCCCACATCGAGAGCGGCGAATGGCTCGTCCAGGAGCCACAGGCGCATCGATTCCGACATCAAGAGGCGAGCCAGCGCGGCACGGCGCCGCTGCCCCTGGGAGAGCTTGCGCACCGGCACATCCGGCACGGCGAAAGCGTTCAGCGCCCACGTCAGCGCTTCCTTGTGCGCCTGCACGCCCGCGAGCCTGCAGGTGAAATCGAGGTTCTCCGCGGGGGTAAGCTCCTCCTTCACCGCCGGCGCATGCCCGAGGTAGACGAGGTGGCGCGAGTACTCCTCGCGCAGTCCCGTGATCGGCGAGCCGCGCCAGCGCACCTCGCCGCGGCTGGGCGTCAAGAGGCCGCACAGGATCCGCAGCAGGCTCGTCTTGCCGCTGCCGTTGGGCCCCGCAATGCGCAGCAGCTCGCCGCCGCGCAACGCGAATGAAAGACCCCGAAACAGCGTTCGCCCGCTCCGCTCGCATTCCAGCTCGTTTGCTTCAAGCACATTGATATTTTTGCAGAAACGCTCGACCCCATTGGGCCAGAGGCCGCAAGGGCGGAATTGACATGGATCAAAGGCCGGCGAGTTGGCGCCGGCGCCCTACTCTGGGGGCCGCTTGCCTTGCTGCAACCCTTCCGTGAGACCCAGGAGGATGCCGCTCGCGAGCGCGGTGAAGTTCTCGGCCATCGCCTCGGCCGCTTTCAGCGCCGTGCGCCGCTGCTCTTTGACCACGTCGTGCACGCGGTCACCGAATTCTTCCAGCCGGGCCGCAACCTGCGACGTGCCGCCTCTCTTCGCCGCTTCCTTCACGCGGGCATAGAAATCGTCCTCCAGGCGCTCAAGCTCCTCCAGCGCCCGCCGGAAGTGCGACTCGCGCAGGCTCTCGCTCTGCGCAGCGAGCTGCTGGAGCGCGAGATGGTTCGCCTGGACCGCCTTAAGCAGCGCCTCGTCGATGCCGGCGAACGCCTCGCCGAGCATCCGGTTCGCCTCGAGCTTCGGCACGACTCGCGTAAGCTCGCGCATCGTCAGCTCTCGGCCTTTCAGCGCATTGCGCGTCAGGCCGCGCACGGCGGCGCGCAGGTTCTCGCCCTGCTTCACCGATTCGCGCGCGAGGCCGGTCAGCACCTCGTCCGCATTCATGCCGCAATGCTAACCGTTCTAGGCGCGGCTGCGAACGATCTGGTAGGCGCGGCCGAGATACGCCACGGTGCCGAACCCGCTCCAGATGTGCACCAGGCGCGAGAACGGGAACACGAGGAAGAGGGTGAGGCCGAGCGTGATGTGGGTCTTGAACACCCAGGCGACATCCGCGATATGGCGCGCCGCGTCCGGCTCGAGGGTCACGATGGCCTGCGCCCAGTGCACGAATTTCAGCATCTCGCTCCCGTCGCGATGGCCAAGCGAGAAGACGATGCTATAGAGGCCGAGCAGCACCTGCGCGAGCAGCAGGAAGACGATGATGAAGTCCATCGGCCGCGAATTAGCGCGCACCCGGGCGATGGTGAGCCGGCGATGGATCAGCAGCACGAGCCCGAGCGCGCATGCGGCGCCCGCGATGCCGCCGCCGACGATGGCGACCATCTGCTTCGCCGCCATGCTGAGACCGAGCGCATGCCACACCGCGAGCGGGGTGAGCAGACCGCCGAGGTGGCCGAAGAAGATGCCGAGGATGCCGAGGTGGAAGAGGTTCGAGCCCCAGCGCAGCTGCCCGCGGCGCAGGAGCTGGCTCGAATCGCTCTTCCAGGTGTACTGGTCCCGGTCGAAGCGGATCAGGCTCCCCACGAGAAAGACGGCGAGCGCGATGTAGGGATAGACGCCGAAGAGGAACGAGTTCATGCCGGGACTCCGTTGCGGTACAGCTTGATCGGCTGCGCTTCAGCGCCGCCCGCATTGCCACCAAAAGTGACCTGCGGATCCATCCACTGCGCATCGAGCGCGAGCTGGTTTTCCTCCAGCGCTTCGCGCTTCACGATGGCTCTGGTCAGGCCGCGCTCCCCCGCCAGCTTGAGCAACACCGCGAAGACTTCCGCGTAGAGGCTGCCGCGCTCGGCGAGCCGGTCGCCGACGGCGCGCAGGATCTCGGACGTATCGTGCAGCAGGTCGCGCGCCTCGTTCTCGTCGAGAAGCGACAGGTATTCGAGGAATGCCGGGAGGTAGTCCGGCAGCTCATGGTCGGCGATCGTCAGTCCGCGCGCCTCGTACATGGCGGCGAGGTCGACCATCGCCTGGCCGCGGTCGCGCGACTCGCCGTGCACGTGCTCGAAGAGATGCAGCGACAGCGCGCGCGAGCGGTCGAAGAGCGAGACGTAGCGCTCTTCCAGCTGCAGCAAGGGCGTGCTCGCGAGCTCATCGACGAGGCTGGCGGCGCGTCCCTGCAGCACGCCGGAGAGCTCCGGCAGGGCGGCGATCAGGTCCGGCGTCGGATAGGCCAGCAGCGCGGCGAGCGCGCGATAGGCTCTCATTGCGTCACCTTGAGCGGGATCACCCGCTTCTTGCCTCCGAAGAGGCTCGCCGAGCTCGTGCCGTCGGAGCAGCCATTGCCGAAGGTGAAGCCGCACGAGCCGCGCAGGTCGTAAGCGTCCTCGGCGTGCTCCCGGTGCGTGGTCGGGATGACGAAGCGGTCCTCGTAGTTGGCGATCGCCATGTATCGGTACATCTCGTCCACCTGGACGACCGTGAGGCCGACCTGCTCGAGGATTTCCTTCTCGTCCTTCTTGTCGACATGACGGCCGCGCATGAAGGCGCGCATCGCGAGCATGCGCTCGAGCGCGAGCTTCACCGGGCCTTCGTCGCCGGCGGTGAGCAGGTTCGCCAGGTACTTGAGCGGAATGCGTAGCTGGGAAACATCCGGGATCGCGCCATTCGCACCGAGGGCGCCGCTATTCGCGGCGGCGCTGATCGGCGAGAGCGGCGGCACATACCAGACCATCGGCAGCGTGCGGTATTCGGGATGCAGCGGAAAGGCGACCTTCCAGTCCATCGCCATCTTCCAAACGGGCGACTGCTTCGCCGCTTCCAGCCACGCGTCGGGCACGCCATCCTTGCGCGCTTGCGCGATCACCTGGGGGTCGTTCGGGTCGCGGAACACGCCGAGCTGCGCCGGGTACAGGTCCTCGAGGCGCTCGACGCTCGCTGCCTGCTCGATCTTGTCGGCGTCATAGAGCACGACGCCGAGATAGCGGATGCGACCGACGCAGGTCTCGGAGCACACCGTCGGCTGGCCCGCCTCGATGCGCGGGTAGCAGAAGATGCACTTCTCGGCCTTGCCGCTCTCCCAGTTGTAATAGATCTTCTTGTACGGGCAGCCCGAGACGCACATGCGCCAGCCGCGGCACTTGTCCTGGTCGATGAGGACGATGCCGTCCTCCTCGCGCTTGTAGATCGAGCCCGAGGGGCAGCTCGCGACGCACGTCGGGTTGAGGCAGTGCTCGCACAGGCGCGGCAGGTACATGAGGAACGTGTTCTCGAACTGGCCGTAGATTTCCTTTTGTATGGCCTCGAAATTCGCATCCTTCGAGCGCTTGGAGAATTCGCCGCCGAGGATCTCTTCCCAGTTCGGCCCGCCCTTGATCTTCTCCATGCGCTCGCCGGTGACAAGGGAGCGCGGCCGCGCCACCGGCGCAGCCTTCGACTTCGGCGCGTTATGCAGGTGCTCGTAGTCGAAGGTGAACGGCTCGTAATAGTCGTCGAGCTCCGGCAGGTTGGGGTTCGCAAAGATGTTCGCCAGCACGCCGAGCTTGCCGCCCTGCTTCGGCTTGATCTTGCCGCCTCCGTTGCGGGTCCAGCCTCCGTTCCAGCGGTCCTGGTTCTCCCAGTCCTTGGGATAGCCGACGCCGGGCTTCGACTCCACGTTGTTGAACCAGGCGTACTCCATGCCGGGCCGGTTGGTCCAGACGTTCTTGCAGGTGACCGAGCAGGTATGGCACCCGATGCACTTGTCCAGGTTCAGGACCATGCCGATCTGCGCGCGGATTTTCATGACGCATCCATCCAGTCGATCTTGTCCATCTTGCGCACGATGACGAACTCGTCGCGGTTGGCGCCGACCGTGCCGTAGTAGTTGAAGCCGTAGCTCTGCTGCGCGTAGCCGCCGATCATGTGCGTGGGCTTCGGGCAGGTGCGCGTCACGGAATTGTGGATGCCGCCGCGCGTGCCCATGATCTCCGAGCCCGGCGTGTTCACGATCTTCTCCTGCGCGTGGTACATCATCACCATGCCTTCGGGCACGCGCTGGCTCACTACGGCGCGCGCCGTCAGCGCGCCGTTGGCGTTGAATGCCTCGATCCAGTCGTTGTCCTCGATGCCGGCCTTCTTCGCATCGACTTCCGACATCCAGACGATCGGGCCGCCGCGCGAGAGCGTCAGCATCAGCAGGTTGTCGGTGTAGGTCGAATGGATGCCCCACTTCTGGTGCGGCGTGATGAAGTTCAGCACCACCTCCGGGTTGCCGTTCGAGCGCTTGCCGAGGAGCGGCGCCACCGTCTTCGTGTCGATCGGCGGACGGTAGGAGACGAAGCCCTCGCCGAAGGCGCGCATCCAGGGATGATCCTGGTAGAGCTGCTGGCGGCCGGTGAGCGTGCGCCATGGAATCAGCTCGTGGACATTCGTGTAGCCGGCGTTGTAAGAAACATGCTCGGACTCGAGGCCCGACCAGGTCGGCGAGGAGATGATCTTCCTCGGCTGCGCCTGCACGTCGCGGAAGCGGATCTTGTCGTCCTCGCGCGGCAGCGCGAGGTGCGCGTGCTCGCGCCCTGTGATCTTCGCCAGCGCCTCCCAGGCTTTGACCGCGACCTCGCCATTGGTCTCCGGCGCGAGCGCGAGGATCACCTCGCAGGCGTCGATGTCGGTCTCGATCTTCGGCCGGCCGTCGACCGTGCCGTTGAGCTTGCCGAGGAACTCGACCTCGTGCTCGGTGTTCCAGGCGATGCCCTTGCCGCCATTGCCGATCTTGGTCATCAGCGGCCCGAGCGAGGTAAAGCGCTTGTACGTCGCCGGGTAGTCGCGCTCCACCACTGTAATTGCCGGCATCGTCTTGCCCGGGGAGGGCTCGCATTCCCCGCGTTTCCAATCCTTGACCTCCAGCGGCTGGCCGAGCTCGCCGGGCGTGTCGTGCATGAGCGGGGTCAGCACCACGTCCTTCTCGACGCCGAGATGGTGCCCGGCGATCTCCGAGAATCTCTTCGCGATGCCCTTGTAGATGTCCCAGTCGCTCCGCGCCTGCCACGCGGGGTCCACTGCCTGTGACAGCGGGTGGATGAAGGGGTGCATGTCCGAGGTATTGAGGTCGTTCTTCTCGTACCAGGTGGCGGTCGGCAGCACGATGTCCGAGTAGAGGCAGGTCGTGCTCATGCGGAAGTCGAGCGTGACGAGGAGGTCGAGCTTGCCTTCCGGCCCCTTGTCGCGCCACGCGACTTCTTCGTTGCCGGCATTGGCCTCGGCGCCCTGCACGCCGTGCGTCGTGCCGAGAAGATGCCTGAGGAAGTACTCGTGGCCCTTGCCGGAGGAGCCGAGCAGGTTCGAGCGCCAGACGAACATGTTGCGCGGGAAGTTGTCCGGATGGTCCGGGTCCTCGCAGCTCATGCGCAGCTTCCCGCTCTTCAGCTCGCGCACCACGTAGTCCTTGACATCGATCCTCGCCTTCGCGGCTTCCGCCGCAAGGCCAATCGGGTTCCTCTGCAGCTGCGGCGCGGAAGGCAGCCAGCCCATGCGCTCGGCGCGGATGTTGAAATCGATGAGGCTGCCGGTGTACTTCGATTCCTGCGCGAGCGGCGAGAGGATCTCGGCGACCGAGAGCTTCTCGTAGCGCCACTGGTCGGTATGGGCGTAGAAGAAGCTCGTCGAATTCATCTGGCGCGGCGGCCGCGCCCAGTCGAGCGCGAAGGCGAGCGGCGTCCAGCCGGTCTGCGGGCGGAGCTTCTCCTGGCCGACGTAGTGCGCCCAGCCGCCGCCGGACTGGCCGATGCAGCCGCACATCACCAGCAGGTTGATGATGGCGCGGTAGTTCATGTCCATGTGGTACCAGTGGTTCATCGCCGCGCCGATGATCACCATCGACTTTCCGTGCGTCTTGTCGGCGTTGTCGGCGAACTGGCGAGCCACGGTGATCACGTCGGCGCGCGGCACGCCGGTGATGCGCTCCTGCCACGCCGGCGTGTAAGGCACGTCATCGTCGTAGGACTGTGCGACGCCGACGCCGTAGTTGGCGAGGAAGAGGTCGTAGACCGTCGCGACGATCTGGTCGCCGAGTCTGCGAATCGGAACCTCGCGCTCCAGCACGTCGGTTTGCGGGTTCGAGCGGAAATGCTCGTGCGCGATGCCGCCGAAGTACGGGAACGCGACCTTGGCCTTTTCACCCCCGGCAAGGGAAAGCTGCGGACGGATGTCCTTCTCTTCCAGGTTCCATTTGCCGCTCTCGCCCCAGCGGAAGCCGATCGAGCCGTTGGGCAGCACGGTGTTGCCGGTGGCTTCGTCGATGCACACCGTCTTCCAGTCGGCGTTGTTGGTCTGCAGGCCGAGGTCGGACGCGCGCAGGAACCGATCGGGCACGAGGCGCCCGCCTTGCTTCACCAGGCGAACGAGCATCGGCATGTCGCTGTACTGGCGGCAGTAATCACGGAAGTACTGGCTCTTGCCGCTGGCGTGGAACTCCTTGAGGATCACGTGGCCCATCGCCATCGCGAGCGCGGCGTCGGTGCCCTGCTTCGGATGCAGCCACAGGTCGCCGAACTTGGAGCCCTCGGCGTAGTCGGGGAAGACCGAGACGACCTTGGCGCCCTTGTAGCGCACCTCGGTCATGAAGTGGGCGTCGGGCGTGCGCGTCTGCGGCACGTTCGAGCCCCACATCATGATGAAGGTCGAGTTGTACCAGTCGGCCGACTCCGGCACGTCGGTCTGCTCGCCCCAGGTCATCGGCGAAGCGGGCGGCAGGTCGCAGTACCAGTCGTAGAAGCTCATGCACACGCCGCCGATGAGAGACAGGTACCGGCTGCCCGCAGCGTAGGAGATCATCGACATCGCCGGGATCGGCGAGAAGCCGATGATGCGGTCGGGGCCGTATTTCTGGATGGTGTAGACGTTGGCGGCTGCAATCAGCTCGTTCACCTCGTCCCACGAGGCGCGCACGAAGCCGCCGAGGCCGCGTTCCTTCTTGTAGGCGCCGTCGCCCTGCGCGATCAGGGTCCACGCCGCAAGCGGGTCCATGGACTTGCGGAGCTCGCGCCACATCTGCACGAGCGGGCTGCGCACCATCGGGTACTTGAGCCGGTTCCCGGAGTACAGATACCAGGAGTACGAGGCGCCGCGGGCGCAGCCGCGCGGCTCGTGGTTCGGCATGTCGGGCCGCGTGCGCGGATAGTCGGTCTGCTGCGTCTCCCACGTGACGATGCCGCCCTTCACGTAGATCTTCCAGCTGCAGGAGCCGGTGCAGTTCGTGCCGTGGGTGGAGCGCACGATCTTGTCGTGCTGCCAGCGCTTCCTGTAGGCGTCCTCCCAGGTGCGGTCCTCGCGGCGCATTTCGCCGTGACCGTCGGAGAACCTCTCGCGCTTCTCGGCGAGGAACTTCAGCTTGTCGAGGAAATGGCTCATAGAGGCTCTAGCAGGGAACTTCGGCGCCCTTGCGGCTGTAGTACCACCAGGTGAGCGCGATGCAGGTCAGGTAGAAGACGATGAAGACGTAGAGCGCGGCCTCGGGCCCGCCGGTGAGATCGATCGACGTGCCGTAGCTCTTCGGGATGAAGAAGCCGCCGTAGGCGGCGAGCGCCGCGGTGAAGCCGAGCACGGGCGAGGCTTCCGCCGGCGGGAAGATGAACGGGATCATGCGGAAGGTCGAGCCGTTGCCGATGCCGGTGGTGAGGAAGAGCACCATGAAGCAGGCGAAGAAGCCGGCGAAGCTGTGCTCGCCGAGGAAGTAGAGCACGCCCGCCACCGCGGCCGTCATGACGATGAAGTTCCAGAACGTCACCGCCGCGCCGCCCAGCTTGTCGGCGAGCCAGCCGCCGAACGGCCGCACGATCGCACCGACGAGCGGGCCCATCCACGCGTAGGCGAGCGCGTGCACCTCGGGGAACTGGTTCTTGATGAGGAGCGGGAATCCCGCCGAGTAGCCGATGAACGAGCCGAAGGTCCCGAGGTAGAGCCAGGACATGATCCACGTGTGCTTGCGCTTGAAGATCACCGCCTGCTGACTGACGGAGGCCTTGGCCGATGCGATGTCGTTCATCGCGAACCACGCGATGATCGTGAAGAGGACGATGAACGGCACCCAGACGAACGCGGCGTTCTGCGCCCAGATCTGCACCGTCTGGCCGGCCCTCACTATGCTCTGCGACCCGCCCGCGAACGGTCCGTATACGCCCGCGGCGATGATGATCGGCGCCATGAACTGCACGCCGGAGACGCCGAGGTTGCCGAGGCCGGCATTGACGCCGAGCGCCGAGCCTTTGCGCTCCTTCGGGAAGAAGAAGTTGATGTTGGCCATCGACGAGGAGAAGTTGCCGCCGCCGAAGCCGCAGAGGAGCGCGAGCACGAGGAAGGTCGAATAGCGGGTGCTCGGATCCTGGATGGCGATGCCGATGCCGAGCGTGGGAATGAGGAGCGACGCGGTCGAGATCGCGGTCCAGCGCCGGCCGCCGAAGACCGGCACCATGAAGGAATAGAAGATGCGGAGCGTCGCGCCCGAGAGCGCCGGCGCCGCGGCGAGCCAGAAGAGCTGGTTCGGCGTGAACTTGAAGCCGAGCAGCGGCAGGTTCACCGCCACCACGCTCCAGAGCTGCCATACCGCGAACGCAAGGAAGAGAGCCGGAACCGAGATCCAGAGGTTCAGGTTGGCAATCGCCTGGCCCTGGCGCACCCAGAACTCGCGGTCTTCAGGCGTCCAGAGCGTGAGGGTCTTGCCAAGGTTGGCGCGAAGCATTTGGGCAGTGGCGGCGGCGGACATGGTTTCCTCAGGCGGGGTGAGCGACGGCGCCGATGGCCGGCAGCGCGGCCTGGCGGCGCATGGGAACGATCTCGGTCCAGTACATCCAGATGAGCGATACCAGCGTGATGCCCCAAAGCAGCATGAACGCGGTGGAATGCACGCCGGTCGCGTCGAGCAGCATCCCGAACATGATCGGCAGCAGGAAGCCGCCGAGGCCGCCGGCGAGGCCGACGATGCCCGAGACGACGCCGATGTTGTGCGTGTACTCGTCGGAGATGTACTTGAAGACCGAAGCCTTGCCGACGGCCCACGCGATGCCCATCAGGAACATGAGGCCGGTGAACCACCACACGTTGAGGCCGATGTGGAAGGCGGCCTCGCCCTTGGCCGTGCGCACGATGAGGTCGGTCTGCGGGTAGGAGAGGAAGAAGAGGCACACCCAGGAAAACAGCATCACCCACCAGGTCACCGGGTGCGCGCCGTAGCGGTCCGAGATCCAGCCGCCGATCGCGCGCAGCACGCCGCCGGGGAGCGAGAAGCAAGCCGCCAGCAGCGCCGCGATGCGGATGTCGAAGCCGTACTCGCCGACGTAGTACTTCGTCATCCACAGCGACAAACCTACATAGCCGCCGAAGACGATCGAGTAATACTGGCTGTACTTCCAGACCTTCGGGTCCTTGAGCGCGGCGAGCTGGTCTTTCACAGACGCCTTGGCGCTGGTCACATGGGTCGGGTCGCTGTAGGTGAAGAACCAGAAGCCGAGCGCGGTGACGAGCATCGCCGCGGCGTAGACCTTGGGCACCATGGCCCAGCCGAACGCGATGAGGATCGCGGGGGCGACGAACTTGGTGACGGCGGCGCCGGAGTTGCCGGCGCCGAAGATGCCCATGGCGAAGCCCTGGCGCTCGCGCTCGAACCAGCGCGCGCAGTAGGCGATGCCCACCGAGAACGAGCCGCCGGCGAGGCCGACGAAGAGACCGAGCAACAGGAACTGCCAGTACTTCGTCGCCTCGCCGATCAGGTAGATCGGCACGACGGTGGAGAGCATCAAGAGAAAAAACACGATGCGGCCGCCGAAGCGGTCGGTCCACATGCCGAGCGGCAGGCGGATGAGCGACCCGGTGAGGACCGGCGTCGCCGCGAGCAGGCCGAACTCGGTCTCCGAGAGGCCGAGCTGCTTTTTGATCGGGATGCCGATCACCGCGAACATCATCCACACCGCGAAGCACACGGTGAAGGCGACGGTGCTCGAGGTGACGACAGAAATCCTCTGGGTGCGCAGGCTGGTCATGAGGCGTTCCTCGGGGCGAATCTACGGATGGTCGGCGGAGGGCATTTGATGCACATCAAGTCGTCGCCATTTGAAGATGCCTAGCGTTTGCATCTATGCGGCTCACCGCGTTCACCGACTACAGCCTGCGGGTCCTCATCTACCTCGCGAACGTGCCCGAGGGGCGGGCGACGATCGCCGAGATCGCGCGCGCCTTCGACATCTCCGAGGACCACGTGATGAAGGTGGTGCACCTTCTCGGCCAGGCCGACGTGCTGCTGAACACCCGCGGCCGCGGCGGCGGCGTGCGGCTCGCGCGGCCGGCGCGCGACATCGGCGTCGGCGACGTGGTGCGCCTCACCGAGCACCAGGCGGTGCTCGCCGAGTGCTTCGACCGCAAGACGAACACCTGCGCCCTCGCCGGCGGCTGCACGCTGCAACGCGCGCTCGGCAAAGCGCTCGACGCGTTCTACGGGGTACTGGACACCTATAGTGTTGCCGATCTGCACGTCGGACCTCGGCAATTCGGCCGGCTCGCGCGCCGCGCGAGCTATTTATCCGCGAAGTTGTAGTAGGTCTTGTTGAGGTAAGCGACGACGTCCTCGATTTCCTGCGCGGTGAGCTGCGGGTTGAAGTAGTCGTTGCGCCGGACGACGGCCGCGCGCAGGGCGTCGACCGATGTGATCCTGCCCTTGAAGCGCTTCGGCTCGGCCGGCGGCAGGTCCGACAGGCCGCTTGCCCTGAGGACCGAATCCATGAATGCGGCCGAGGCGTGCGTGACCGGCTGCGTGTAGCGTTCGATACCGTGGCAGCCGAAGCAGCCCTGGTGCAGTTTCGCGCCGCGAGCAGGATCACCGACGAGCTTCGACGCGCGGTAGGCATCGCGCTGCTCGGCCGTCATCTTGTCGGCACCGGGAATCAGCTCGCGACCGCTCGGCGGCGTTTCCGCCGCCGCGCAACTGAGCACCGCAGCCAACCCAAGCAGCAGAGCGCGGAGCATGCCGACAAGCTACTCGCTCGCGTCAAATTGCTTTTGATGCCGATCAACTAGCGACGGGTCGAAACAAATAGGCACCGCTTCGCTCGCTCAAGCCGCTGCGGGCGAAGGGAAATTCGCTTCTTGAGCTCCGCGGCTGCACAAAGAAAACGTACTTCGGCACGCCTTTTCGCCGTTCCAAACGCGACGAGCTCCTCGCGTCTCAAGCGGCTGAATCGCCGCGCGATTCGGCGGCATGCGCGCACCTTTTTCGATGGGTGGCACGGCCTATGCGCATACAGGGGTGGAAAGGAAGGCAATCATGAAAACCAACACCAACGCCATCAGAGTCGAAACCTGCGCGGCATATGAGACTGTCGCCGCTCTCGAAAACGCAGCCCGCACCGCCGGCAAAGCCGCGCTCTTCATCGGCGCGCCCCTGATCGGCCTCGCCTTCGTCGTCGTAGCGCCCTTCTTCGGGCTGGGCGTGCTCGCCTGGCTCGCCGCCAAGGCGCTGTTCGCGCACCGGTTCGTAAGGAACGCGACGCTCTTCGTCGCGGCACCCTTCATCGGCCTCGCGTATGCGTTCACGCTGCCCTTCGTCGGCATCGCGGCGCTCGCCTGGGTCGCCCTCGGAGCGCGCCATGCGTGAGCGGGCCAGCATCCTGATCGTCGACGACGATCCGGCCGTGCGGCTCTCCTACGCGATGATCATCGCGCGCCGCACGACCGACTGCGAAGCGCAGACGGCATGGAACGGCGAAGACGCCCTGCGCGCGATGGAGCGCCACCCCTCGGACGTCGTGCTGCTCGACATGCGCATGCCCGGCGCCGACGGATTGAGCGTGCTGCGGGAGCTGAAGCACCGGTGGCCCGAATGCGAAGTGGTCGTCATCACGGGCTACCCCACCGTCGAGTCCGCCAAGGAAGCCGTGCGGCTCGGCGCCTGCGATTACCTGGCCAAGCCGGTCGGGCCGGACGAAGTGATCGGCGCGGCGCGCAGCGCCCTTGCACGCAAGCAATGGACCCTGCGAGCCGCCGAAACCATCCAATAAGGAGTGAAGCCATGACACAAGCTGTGACCGCAACGAAGAAAGTTCTCGTCATCGACGACGATCCGGTGGTCGGCAAGAGCTTCGACCGCGTGCTTTCGCCCAAGGGCTACGCCGTGATCTCGGCGGCCGACGGTGAGGAAGCGCTCGCCAAGCTCGCAAGCGAGCACTACGACGTCGTATTCACCGACATCAAGATGCCCGGCATGGACGGCCTCGAGGTCGCGAAGCGCATCAAGGGATCGAACCCCTGGATGCCGGTCGTGATCGTCACCGGCTACGGCACCGAGGCGAACGAGATGCAGGCACGCCAGCTCGGCGTGTCGCACTTCCTGCACAAGCCGCTCACGCCGGAGCTGATCGAGGCGACGGCGACCTACGCGTATCCGGTGGCCGCACTGCCGGCACCCTCGGTGGATGCCACGGTGTCCATCGCCGAGCCCGAAGCGCGCCTCGGCTTCTTCAAGAATGTCGGGCTCTTCATCGCCGCGCCATTCATCGGGCTTGCCTACGTGCTGGTGTTCCCGTTCGTCGGGCTGGGCATGCTCGGCTACGTCGCCTACCAGGCGTTGACGCAGGTCAAAACGGGCAAGAACCCGTAGTGCGACCCTAGCGGCCGATGCGTTTCATTACTGTCCTCGCTTTCGCCGCCGCGACGCTTCTTCCAATAGGCAACGCGGCGGCGGAGGAGCAGGACGCAACCTGCCTCGGCTGTCATGGCCAGAGCGGCCTCACCAAGACCTTTGCGAACGGCGACAAGCTCGAGCTGCAGGTCGACGGCGCGGCCTTTGGCACCTCGGTGCACGCGTCTTTGGGCTGCACGGCGTGCCATTCCGCCATCGACCTCAAGACCCATCCCGGCAAGCCGCACACGTTCGCGAGCACGCGCGCATTCCAGGACAAGGCGCAGGAAGCCTGCCGCGGCTGCCATGCGCCGGTCTTCGATGCCTACGCCAAGAGCAGGCACGCGGCCATGCGCGAGAGCGGCGGCCCGCAGTGCGCCGACTGCCACCGGCCGCACGAGGTGACGCACACTTCGACCGGCACGCAGCTGAAGGAGGCCTGCCTGACCTGCCATGCCGGCGTGCCGGGGCTGCATGCCAAGTGGCTGCCGAACACCGCGCTGCACTTCGAGGTCGTGTCGTGCGCCGCCTGCCACGCGCAGGGCGTGCAGCGCAAGGTCGACCTGCGCCTCTATGACCCCACCAAGAGCCGCGAGCTCACCGGCAAGGACGAGCTCGTGGCCGCCGGCACGGCGGACGAAAAGCGCCTCTGGCAATTCATCGAGGGCGCGAGCCGCGAAGGCAAGGTGCAGATCGTCGGGCGCGTCGAGATCGCGAACGGCGCCGAGGCGCACGCGCTCGGGCCGAAATCGACGGCGGTCAAGGACTGCACGACCTGCCATCGCAAGGGCGCCGAAGCCTTCCAGAACGTGACCTTCTCGATCATCGGCGCCGACGGCCGGCGGGTGCGCTACGAGGCGAAGAAGGAAGTGCTGCACGAGCCGACCTCGGTCGATTCGCTGCCGGGCTTCTACGCCATCGGCGGCACCCGCATCGAGATCCTCGACATCCTGCTCGCGCTCGCGCTCGTCGGCGGCATCTCGGCGCCGATCGGCCACCTGGTGATGAGGAAACTCTCGCGCAAGAAAGGCAAGCCCGATGCCTAGGCTCTACATCCATCCCCTGCCGGTGCGCATCTGGCACTGGGTCAACGCGTTCGGCTTCGTGCTCCTCATCCTCACCGGAATCCACATCCGCTACGCCGACCTCATCGCCCTGGTGCCGTTCGCGACCGCGGTACGCATCCACAACTGGACCGGGTTCGTGCTGATCGCGAACTACTTCGTCTGGCTTTGCTTCTACCTCTTCACGGACAAGATCACGGTGTACCACCCCGAGCTCGACCCGAAGAAATACTTCAAGCACGCCATCGCGCAGGCCATGTACTACGGCTACGGCATCTTCCGCGGCGACCCGAACCCGCACCACGTGAGCGCGTACCACAAGTTCAACGCGCTGCAGAGCATCACCTACCAGATCGTCATGATGATCCTCGTGCCGATCCAGTTCTACACCGGGCTGCTGCTCTGGAACCTCGAGCGCTTCAAGGGCTCGGTCGAGCTCCTCGGCGGCGTGCGGGTCGTCGCGACCGTGCACGTCACGCTCTTCATCTTCTTCGTGGCCTACATCTTCGGCCACGTCTACCTCGGCAGCCTCGGCCACACCACCTCCGCCCACTTCAAGGCGATGATCACCGGCTACGAGGACGTCGACGAAGAACCCGCCAAGCGCCCGGCGGCCTAGTTTCTGGCGGATTTCGGTCATCATAAGAGACCATGTTCAACGCTTTTCTGGGCTTTGCCCTCCTGTGTCTGTCGTCCGCGCAAGCGCAGTCGGCGGACACGGACGCGCGTGAGGTCGAGGCAACCGTGCGGTCGTTCCATGAAGCGCTGCGAAGCGGGAATGTCGGTGCAATACGGCAATTGCTCGCGCCGGATGCGGTGGTTCTCGAAGGCGGACAGCTTGAGTCACGAGACGAGTACCTGAGCCATCACCTCGCGGCCGACCTCGAGTTCGCCAAGACCGCGCCCAGCCAGATACAGCGGATGGAAACGAGCATCAGCGGGGCCACCGCATGGGTTCGGTCGACAAGCGTCTCGAGTGGCACCTTTCGCGACAAGCCGATCAGGCTCGCTGGTGCGGAGTTGATGGTCCTCACCCGGAAGGGTGCCGGGTGGGAGATCCGCGCGATCCATTGGTCGTCGCGCCCGACCCGGTAGGGGCCTAGTCTTCCTGCCCGGCCTCGGCCGAGTTGCGCAGGCGGATGCCGTACTTCTTCATGAGCGCCTGGAAGTTCGAGCGCTGCATGCCGGTCTCGTCGGCGCTCTTGGTGACGTTCCACTCGTTCCTCTTCAGCGCCTCGAGCACGAAGGCCTTCTCG
>DASQGW010000194.1:0-37471 GCA_035632415.1 Burkholderiales bacterium
GAGCGGCAAGTCATAGCCCGTGAGGTGCAGGACGCTGTAGAGGAGCATCGACCCGTGCCCGTTCGAGAGCACGAAGCGGTCGCGGTCGGCCCAATTGGGGTTCGCCGGGTTGTGGCGGAGGTGGCGCTTCCAGAGGGCAACGGCGATCTCGGCCATCCCCATCGGCATCCCGGGGTGGCCCGACTTCGCCGCCTCCACCGCGTCCATCGCGAGCGCGCGAATGGAATTAGCTAGCTCGGCGTCGGAGGCCTTGGCCGTTACCTGGGAATCCATCGGAACGCGCAAATTATACTCAGCGGGTCATGCTTCTCCCCTTCTCCAGCCCCTCGGATTACGAGCATTCGGTCAATTGCGATGCGCCCGGCGAGGCGCACTGGTTCGTCTTTCGCGGCGACGAGCTCCTCGTCGAAATGGGACCGATGGAACGGCCGAGCGACGACCTGCGGGTCAAGGCGCGGCCCGCCTGGGCGAAGCTGCCGTTGCAGAAAAACCACAATTGGCTGGGGTCTAGTGCCCAGAGGACCCTATATCTAGGGCGCCTGGCCGGACAGCAGCTCTGGGCCGCCGAACTACCGGAAAGGGCAGAGGCGCCCGCCGGCATGACCTGGTCCGGCCTCCGAACGCTCTTCACCGTGCTCGACGATGCGCATTTCGCCCTGGCCGGGCGCGCGCTCCAGCTCGTCGCCTGGGATCGGACGCACCAGTATTGCGGCCGCTGCGGCACCCGCACGATGCCGAAGTCGGACGAGCGGGTGCGGATCTGCCCGAACTGCAAGCTCTCGGCCTATCCGCGGGTAGCGCCCGCCATCATGGCGCTCGTCCATAGGAGAAACGAGGGTGCCGACGAGCTTCTGCTGGCGCGCAGCCCGCACTTCCCGGCGGGCATGTACAGCGCGCTCGCCGGCTTCGTCGAGCCGGGCGAGTCGCTCGAGCAGTGCCTCGCCCGCGAAGTGCACGAAGAGGTCGGCGTGCGAGTTAGCAACATCCGCTACTTCGCCAGCCAGTCGTGGCCGTTTCCGCATTCGCTCATGATCGCGTTCGTCTGCGAATGGGTGAGCGGCGAAGTGCGGCCGCAGGAAGCGGAAATAGAAGAAGCAAGGTGGTTCAAAGTATTGCAATTGCCTAAACTTCCAAGCAAAATCTCGATCGCTCGCAGACTGATTGATGCGGTTTGTCAAGAGCTGATCGAAAAGTCGAACGAGCAAATTTAAGCCCTTAGGAGGTTTTGCACGAATTGAGCGCGAATAACGAGCGCTGTGCGCCGCAAGGCGCGGATGAAAGGCGTGGCTGCCGCACGAGGGGCCGCGCCTTCTCGTTTTGGAGGACAAGAAAATGAACGGCCTGCATCTCATCGGTGACCTCACCGGCTGCCGCTGCGATCCGCAGCTCCTTCTCGACGGCGAGCGCTTCCGCTCGAAATGCCTCGAAATGGTGTCCGCGTCCGGTCTGACGACCATGGACTCGACGTTCCACACCTTCGACGGCGGCGGCTTCACGGGCACCGTGGTGCTCGCGGAATCGCACCTCGCGATCCATACGTGGCCCGAGCGCCAGGGCCTCACGCTCGACGTCTATGTCTGCAACTACAGCGCCGACAACTCGGCGAAGGCGAGGAAGCTCTTCGACCAGCTGGTCGAGCACTTCCAGCCCTCCGAAGTCGCGAAGCACGAGATCGACCGCGGCGAGCACACGCTGATGGAGCCGCTGAGCGCCTCGACCGGGTTCTACATCAAGGCGACGCGCCAGCTCGGCGAGTGGCAGACCAAGTTCCAGAAGATGCAGATCTACGACACGCCGCACTACGGCAAGATCTTCCGCCTCGACGGGTTCAACATGACCTCCGAGAAGGAGGAGTTCGTCTACCACGAGAACCTGATCCATCCCGCGCTCACCGCCCATGCGGCGCCGAAAAAGGTGCTGATCATCGGCGGCGGCGACGGCGGCTCGTCGGAAGAGGCGCTCAAGCACCCCTCCGTCGAGAACGTGATGATGGTGGAGATCGACGCCGACGTGGTTGCGGTCGCGAAGGAGCATTTCCAGGCCGTGCACAACGGCGTGTTCGACAATCCGAGGCTCACCGTGCGCATCGACGACGGGATGAAGTTCGTCCGCGAGACGCACGAGCGCTTCGACCTCATCGCGCTCGACTTGAACGACCCGGTCGGCCCGGCGGCGGCGCTCTATTCGCTGGAATTCTTCCAGCAGCTGCGCACTGCGCTTGCGCCGGGCGGGGCGCTCACGCTGCACCTCGGCTCGCCGGTGGCGCAGCCGCAACGCGTCGCCGATCTGGCGCAGCGCCTGAACAGCGTGTTCCGCATCGTGCGGGTGTACACCATGTACATCCCGCTCTACGGCTCCCTCTGGTCGATGGCGGTGTGCTCGGACAAGCTCGATCCCAAGTCCTTCACCGCGGACGAGATCGACCGCCGCATCGAGGCGCGCAAGATGCAGGAGCTTCGCTACTACAACGGCGAGACCCACGAAGGCGTCTTCGCGCTGCCGAACTTCGTGCGCGACCTCGTGACCCCGGCGCGGCTCAAGCAGCCGGCGCGCGGGCGCCGGCTCGGAGTGGTCAGGGCCGCTTCGAAGTAGTCGAATAGCGCTCGAGCAGGGTCGTCATCGCGGGGTCGCCGCGCTCGTGCGACCAACTGAGCGGTCGGTCCGGATCCGCTCCCGCCTCGAGCAGCAGCTCCGCGCTGCGGCGGTCTCCCCGCATGGTGGCCATCATGAGCGGCGTGACGCCTTGCGCGTCGGGCTTGTCCGGCCATTTGCCGAATGCGAGGAGCTCCTGCACCGCCGCCGGATCCGCAGCCATCACGGCGCTCATCAGGTCGTTGTACTTGGGACCGGGCTGCGCCGCCATCCGCTCCACTGTGACCGGTGGCTCGACGGTTCTTGCCTGAATCGGCGGTTTCGGCGCTTCGGCAACGGCCGCCGTCTTCGCCGGCACGGTGGCTGCCTTCGGCGCCTCGGCGGGAGCCGCTGCGACCTGCGCCGCGCCCGGGGGCGGAGCGACCGTGTTGCGTGCAAGGGTAAAGGGGAAGGAACGCTTGACGAAGCTTTCCGCCACGAAGACTTCCACCTTCTCGGGCGCTGCCGCGAAGACATAGGAAGTTGAATCGCCGCTCATCGTGGTGCTCTCGATGCGCAGCGCGCTATCGTCCGCGCCCAGGCCGCGCGCCGAAAGGACGCGGCTGTGGTCGCCGCCGAATTGCAGCTCTACCTGCCGGTCCTTCACCGCCTTCATCACGACCTGCACGCCGGCCGCTGCCTTCGACTTCCCGACATCGGCGCGCCCGAAGGCGATGGCCTGCGGGTTCTGCGCAATATTGAGGTGCGCGATGCCTTCGACACGGTCGACACTCTTCGCGTCGGCTCCCTTCTTGAGACGCACCCGGCGGCGACCCTCGAGGTGGTTGACCGGAGACTGCGCGGCCGAGAGATCGATGCTGGTGAAGAAAGGGTCCTTCTCGAAGCTATTTGCCGCGTCGTAGATATTCGCGTTGCGCGCGTCGAGCACGCTGTTGATCTGCAGCGCGATCGATCTGCCGCGCAGCTCGCGATAAGGCGGAAGGTAGGCCTTGATCGTGAAATCGCTGCCGAAAAGAAACGTCTGGTCGATCTCCAGCACTGCGGGGCCGGCGCGCGTCGTGCCGGGCTTTTCGAATCCGGCGAGCTGCGCGGCGACGATGGTTTCCACGTCTGCCGGCGGCGGCGCGGGCTCTGCCGGCTGCGGCGCACGTGCTGCCGGCGCGGCGGCTGGCGCCGGCTTCGGCGCGCTCGACGCACGCGGCGCGCTGACTCGCTTGGGAGAATCCAGGCTCGCCTGGCGCAAGATGTCGCCACCCATCGTGCCCATCATCACGGCGATCAGCGCGCCGCCGATGAACATGGCGAGCGCGGCCGGCATGATCCAGCCCAGCACGCCCACGAGAAGCGCGATCAGCACGTGCCCCGAGCTCTCGCGCGTCACGGTGGTCGCGGCAACCATGTCGTGAAGCGCCTGCTTGCGGCCGGTGAACGCAACCATGACATAGCCAAGCCCGAGCGGAATTCCGGACACCCACTTGGCGAGCTCGCGGCCGAGCGAGCGCAACAACGAAATCCGGTTCCCCGAGGTGTCGGTGACTTTCATGCCGAGCAACGCCTTGCCGAAAGTCGCCTGGCGAGCCGACGCCTGCATCAAGCCCCAATAGAGCAAGGGCGTCAGCAGGCAGATCAAAGGAATGAGCGCCTTGCCGATGTCGCCGAGGAAAGCGGCGACGAAAGCGAGGACGATGACTGCGCTGAAGACGACGACGCTATCGACCAGATACGCGAGGACGCGTATCCAGAACCCGCCATAGGCTTGATCGGCCACGGGACCTCCCCTTGCCGCAAAGCCTACTCGCTTCGCGCGGGCAAGACGAGTGGCCTACCTCGAAGCCGTTACTCCAGCGCCTGGATAACCTTCCGCACCGTCTCGAAGATGCGGTCGATCTGCGCTTTCTCGACGATGAGGGGTGGCGAGAGAGCGAGCGTATCGGCCGTGTAGCGGACAAGCACCCCGGCTTCGAAGCACTTCACGAGCGCGTTATAGCCCCGGCTGCCGGTAGCGCCTGCCTTCGGGGCGAACTCGATAGCGCCCATCAATCCGTAGTTGCGGATATCCATCACGTTGGGCAGGCCCTTGAGCGAATGGATGGCGTCTTCCCAGTACTTCTCAAGTGAGCTGGCGCGCTCGAGCAGCCCTTCCTCCTGGTAGGTATCCAGCGTTGCGATACCGGCTGCGCATGCGAGCGGATGCCCGGAGTACGTATAGCCGTGGAAGAGCTCGATGCCTTCGGGTCCCTGCATGAACGCTTCGTAGATCTCGTCGCGCACGAACACGCCGCCCATCGGCACGGTACCGTTGGTCATGCCCTTGGCGGCGGTGAAGAGATCGGGCAGCACGCCGAGCTTCTGCGAGGCGAACGGTTTTCCGAGCCGCCCGAAGCCGGTGATGACCTCGTCGAAGATGAGGAGGATGCCGTGCTTCGTGCAGATCTCGCGCAAGCGCTCGAGATAGCCGCGCGGCGGGACGAGCACACCGGCGGAGCCCGGGACCGGCTCGACGATGACCGCCGCGATCGTCGATGCGTCGTGCAACGTGCACAGGCGCTCGAGATCTTCCGCAAGCTCGGCGCCGTGGACAGGCAACCCGCGGGAGAACGCGTTGCGCGCGACGTCGTGCGTATGGCGCAGGTGATCGACGCCCGCAACCCCGGGGCCGAACACCTTGCGGTTGTGCCCTAGCCCGCCGACCGCGATGCCGCCGAAGTTGACGCCGTGGTAGCCGCGCTCGCGGCCGATGAGGCGGAAGCGTCCGTGCTCGCCGCGCGCGCGGTGATAAGCGAGCGCGATCTTGAGCGCGCTGTCGACCGACTCGGAGCCGGAGTTGGTGAAGAAGACGTGCTTGAACCCTTTGGGCGCGATCGCCGCCAGCCGGTCGGCGAACTCGAACGCGATCGGATGGCCCATCTGGAAGGTCGGCGCGAAATCCATCTCGGCCGCCTGCCGCTGGATCGCTTCGACGATCTTCGGTCGGCAATGGCCGGCGTTCACGCACCAGAGGCCTGCGCAACCGTCGAGGATCTGGCGCCCTTCGGGGGTCCAGTAATACATGCCCTCGGCGCGAGCGAGGAGCCGCGGCGACTTCTTGAATTGCCGGTTCGAGGTGAACGGCATCCAGAAGGCGCTCGCCTCCAGCGATTGTGTGAATTCCGCGCGCTTGTTCATGCGGCTAGCTTACTCCTCCGAGAGCCTGGAGGCAGCGCAAAAAACCTAGGCCGAGTAGGCCACTACGCGCTGTTTTTGCTCGCCCAGGCCGGCAATCGTGAGGCGCATCACATCCCCGGGCTTCAAGAACACCGGGGTGGGCTTGATGCCGAGCCCCACTCCAGGCGGCGTGCCTGTGCAAATGATGTCTCCCGGGAGCAGCGTCATGTACTGGCTGACGTGCGAGATGATCTTGGCGCAGCTGAAGATCATCGTCCTCGTGTTGCCCGTCTGCATGCGCCTGTCGTTCACGTCGAGCGTCATGTCGAGCTTCTGGGGATCGCGGATCTCGTCGGTCGTGACGAGCCAGGGGCCGATCGGGCCGGCGGTATCGAAGCCCTTGCCCTTGTCCCATTGCGTGGTCGCCATCTGGAACGACCGCTCGGACACGTCGTTGACGATGCAGTAGCCGGCGACGTGGGAAAGCGCGGAAGCTTCGTCCACGTAGCGCGCGGTCGTGCCGATGACGATGCCGAGCTCGACCTCCCAGTCGAGCTTGGTCGAATTCTTCGGCTGCACCACGTCGTCGTTCGGGCCGCTGATGCACGTCGTGGCCTTCATGAAGACGATCGGCTCCGGCGGAATCGGCAGCCCGGCCTCCTTGGCGTGATCGGAGTAGTTGAGGCCGATCGCCACGAACTTGCCGATGCCGACATAGGGCACGCCGAAGCGCGGATTGCCATTCACGAGCGGCAGCGATTCGGGCTTGAGGCGCGTGAGCATCTTCAGCCCGCGCGGCGAGATCTCGTTGGGACCGATGTTGTCCACGATCTTCGACAAGTCGCGCAGCTTCCCGTCGTCGTCGATCATG
Source organism: Burkholderiales bacterium (assembly GCA_035632415.1). GTDB lineage: Bacteria > Pseudomonadota > Gammaproteobacteria > Burkholderiales > SG8-39 > SCGC-AG-212-J23. The sequence continues at coordinate 6,608 of DASQGW010000194.1, forward strand.
CCCGGCTTCTCGTAGCCCGCCTTGCCGTAACGGCACAGCTTCATATGGTCATTCCCCCATCGATCGAAAAAACGTTGCCGGACGCGAAGAGCGACTCGTCCGATGCCAGGTAGACGAAGATCGGCACGAGATCGTCGACCGTGCCCAGCCGTCCCATCGGCTGGCGCGCGACGAAGTCCTTGCGCGCCTGCACCGGGTCGGCATACGAGTTGATGCGGCCTTGCAGCGACGGCGTATCGACCGTTCCCGGCGCCACCGCGTTGCAGCGGATGCCTTGCCGTACGTAGTCGGCGGCAATCGACTTGGTGAGGCCGATGACCGCGGCCTTGCTCGCGCCGTAGACGCAGCGGTTCGGCAGCCCTTTGATCGATGACGCGACCGACGCCATGTTGATGATCGAGCCCTTCTGCTTCTTCAGCATGCCGGGCAGGAAGGCGCGCGCGACGAGGAACATCGATCGCACGTTGACGGCGAACGCCTGGTCCCAGTCCTTGACGCTCGCCTCGAGGATCGAGCCGTTGTGCACGATCCCGGCGCAGTTGAAGAGCACATCGATGTCACCGACTTCCTGCGCGATGCGAGCGATCGCTCCCTCGTCGGTCACATCGAGTTGCCGCGTGCGAATGCCGTCCTTGCCTTCGAGCACCTTGAGTTGCTGGGCGTTGAGATCGGTCGCCCACACCTTCGCGCCTTCGCGCGCAAAGGCGAGCGCCGCGGCATTGCCCATGCCTTGCGCCGCCGCGGTAATGAAAGCGGTCTTTCCTGCCAGACGTCCAGCCATAGGGGATTTTTCCTGAAGGGACGCGATTATACTTCGCGTCTCCATGATTCAGTTCGATTTTGCCGGCCGTTCCGCAGTCGTGACGGGCGGCATGCAAGGCATCGGTGCGGCGATTGCCAAGCGCCTCGAAGCGTCCGGCGCCAGGGTTGCGATCTGGGATCTCGACGCTTCGCCGCGCACGGATGTCGCCGATACGGCATCGGTCGAGGCCGCGGTGAAGCGCGCGCTCGCCGAATTCGGAGGCATCGACGTACTCGTCAACAATGCCGGCATCGCCGGCAAGAACGTACCCACGGTGGACTATCCGATCGAGGAGTGGGAACGAGTGCTGCGTATCAACCTGACGAGCCAGTTTCTCTGCTGCCGCGCTGTGGCACCGCACATGGTCAAGGCCCGGTATGGACGCATCGTGAACATCGCTTCCGTCGCAGGCAAAGAGGGCAATCCGAATGCCGTCGCCTACTCGGCTTCCAAGGCTGGCGTCATCTCGCTCACCAAATCGCTCGGCAAGGAGCTCGCACAGGCCGGTGTGCTGGTCAATTGCATCACGCCGGCTGCCGCGAAGACGGCGATTTTCGACCAGATGACGAAGCAGCATATCGACTACATGCTGTCCAAGATCCCGATGGGCCGCTTCGTCGAAGTGGACGAGATTGCCGCGCTCGCCTGCTTCCTCGCCTCCAGCGACTGCTCGTTCTCGACGGGCGGCGTGTTCGACATCTCCGGCGGCCGGGCGACTTACTAATGGCGACGAAAAAGCGGCGCAGCGCAGCCTGGTTCAGCCGCCAGGACATCTACGGCTTCATCTACCGGAGCTGGGTGCGGAACCGCGGCGTGCCGAACGACCAGTTCGACGGCCGCCCGGTCATCGGCATCTGCAACACCTGGTCCGAGCTCACCCCGTGCAACACGCACTTCCGCGTGCTGGCCGAGCATGTGAGGAACGGCATCCTCGATGCGGGCGGCTTCCCGCTCGAGTTCCCGGTGATGTCGCTCGGCGAGACGCTGCTCAGGCCCACCGCCATGCTCTACCGCAACCTCGCCAGCATGGATGCCGAGGAGTCGATCCGCGGCAATCCGCTCGACGGCGTGGTGCTGCTCGGCGGCTGCGACAAGACGACGCCTTCCATCCTGATGGGCGCGGCGAGCGTGGATATCCCGACGATCTTCGTCTCCGGCGGTCCGATGCTTTCGGGCAAATACCGCGGCCAGGACATCGGCTCGGGCACCAATGTGTGGTCCATGTCCGAGGACCTGCGCGCAGGAAAGATCACCGTCGAGGAATTCCACGAGGCCGAGTCCTGCATGCACCGCTCGCACGGCCACTGCATGACCATGGGCACCGCCTCGACCATGGCGTCGATGGTCGAGTCGCTCGGCGTGGCGTTGCCCGGAAATGCCGCCTACCCGGCGGTCGACGCGCGGCGCAACGTGCTCGCGCGCACGGCGGGCCGCCGCATCGTCGAGCTGGTGAAGCAGGATGTTCGGCTCTCGAAGATCCTCACCAAGAAGGCATTCGAGAACGCGATTCGCGCCAACGCCGCCATCGGTGGCTCGACCAATGCCGTCATCCACCTGATCGCGATCGCCCGGCGCATCGGCGTGGATCTCACGCTCGATGACTGGGATCGCGTCGGCGACGGCGTGCACACGCTCGTGAATCTCATGCCGAACGGCAAGTACCTGATGGAGGACTTCTGCTATGCGGGCGGGTTGCCGGCGGTGCTGCGCGAGCTGGGTGAGAACGGCCGCCTGCACAAGGACGCGCTTACCGTCAACGGCAAGAGCATCTGGGACAACGTGCGCCGTGCCGAGTGCTGGAACCGCGATGTAATCCACGCGTTCCGCTCCCCGTTCAAGAAGAACACGGGCATCAAGGTGCTGCGCGGCAACCTCTGCCCGGACGGCGCCATCATCAAGCCCTCGGCGGCGACGCCGAAGCTGATGAAGCACCGCGGGCGTGCCGTGGTCTTTTCCAGCATCGAGGATTTTCACCGGCGCATCGATGACCCGAGGCTCGACATCGACGAGCGCTCGGTCATGGTGCTGCAGAACTGCGGGCCGAAAGGCTATCCGGGCATGGCGGAGGTCGGCAACATGCCGCTGCCGCCGAAGCTCCTGAAGAAGGGCGTCACCGACATGGTGCGCATCTCGGACGCGCGCATGAGCGGCACCGCCTACGGCACCGTGGTGCTGCACATCTCGCCCGAGGCGGCGGCCGGCGGCGCGCTGGCGCTGGTCGAGAACGGCGACACGATCGAGCTCGACGTCGCCAAGCGCAGGCTGCAGCTCGATGTGAGCGACGCCGAGCTGAAGAAGCGCAAGGCGAGATGGAAAGCGCCGAAGCCCGCGCTGCAGCGCGGCTATTGGCGGCTCTACCATGATCATGTTCTGCAGGCCGACCAGGGGGCCGACCTCGACTTCCTCGTCGGCAAGAGCGGCGCATTCGTACCGAGAGATAACCACTGATGCTTCAGGCCGCCGACCTCACCATTCGCCTTCATCCCGCCGACGACGTCGTCATCGCTCGCGTCGAGCTTCCGGCGGGCACCATGGTCCCGAAGGAAAACATCCGGGTCAGCGTGCGCGTGCCTCCGGGGCACAAGGTTGCGGTGCGCGATGTCGCCAAAGGGCAGCCGGTGCACCGCTATAACCAGATCATCGGCTTCGCCACCCAGGAGATCAAAGCAGGCGACCACGTGCACGTGCACAACGTGGCGATGGGCGATTTCCAGCGCGATTACGCGTTCTGCTCGCTCTCCAAGCCCACCGAGTACGTGTCAGCACCAGCGACGTTCATGGGCATCAAGCGCGCCGATGGCCGGATCGCGACGCGCAACTACATCGGCATCCTCACCAGCGTGAACTGCTCGGCGACGGTCGCGCGCATGATCGCCGATCACTTCCGCAATAACTTAAGTGACTACCCTAATGTGGACGGCGTGGTTGCGCTCACCCACAAGACCGGCTGCGGCATGGCGAGCGAAGGCGAGGCAACGGATGTGCTCCGCCGCACCATCGCGGGCTACGCGCGCCATCCGAATTTCTTCTCGTCGCAGCTCGTCGGCCTCGGCTGCGAAGCGAACCAGGTCAACATGCTGATGTCCGCCCAGGGACTGAAAAAAAGCGACAAGCTGGCCGCATTCACCATCCAGGAGAAAGGCGGCACGCGCAAGGCGGTGGAAAACGGCATTGCGCGCGTGAAGGAGATGCTGCCCGAGGCGAACAAGGCGAAGCGCGAGCCGGTGCCGTCATCGCATCTCGTCCTGGGGCTGCAGTGCGGCGGCTCCGACGGCTACTCGGGCATCAGCGCGAACCCCGCGCTTGGGGCGGCGGTCGATCTGCTGGTCAGGAATGGAGGGACGGCGATTCTTTCCGAGACGCCGGAGATCTACGGCGCCGAGCACTTGCTGACGCGGCGCGCGGCGAGCAAGGAGGTCGGCGAGAAGCTGATCGAGCGCATCCACTGGTGGGAGGAGTACACGCGGCGCAACGGCAACGAGATGAACAACAACCCGTCGCCCGGAAACAAGGCCGGCGGGCTCACCACCATCCTGGAAAAATCCCTGGGCGCCGTCGCGAAGGGCGGCACGACCAATCTCGTCGCCGTCTACGAATATGCGGAACCGGTCACCGCCAAAGGCTTCGTCTACATGGACACGCCGGGCTACGACCCCGTCTCGGCGACAGGGCAAGTCGCCGGCGGCGCCAACATGATCTGCTTCACCACCGGCCGCGGCTCGGCCTACGGCTGCAAGCCCGCGCCCTCCCTCAAGCTCGCGACCAACACGCCGCTCTTCGTGCACCAGGAAGACGACATGGACTTCAATTGCGGCACCATCGTCGACGGCACCGAATCGATTGCCGAAGCGGGCGAGCGTTTCTTCAAGCTGATCCTCGAGACCGCGTCCGGCCGAAAGACGAAGAGCGAGGATTTCGGCTACGGCGAGGATGAATTCGCGCCGTGGACGCTCGGCGCCACCATGTAGGAAAAGGGGTCAGAGCAATTTTTCAGTTACAAAACGCGCGGCAGCAAAGGCGGATTTGTTTCAGGAAAATTGCTCTGACCCCTTTTTAGTGATGTCATGAATCTTCCGGATATCGCCATCGCACTTGCGCTCGCCTGGGGCGCGGGACTGCGCGCCTATGCGGTGATCTTCGCCGTAGGCCTCGCCGGCGCGATGGGATGGGTCGAGCTGCCGGGCCACCTGGAAGTGCTGCAGCACCCGGTCGTCCTCTTTGCAAGCGGCTTCATGACGCTCGTGGAGTTCGGCGCGGACAAGGTGCCCTGGCTCGACAGCATCTGGGACGCGATCCATAGCTTCGTACGCATTCCGGCAGGCGCAGCCCTTGCGGCGATGGCATTCGGCGACTCGAGCTCCGCGGTCATGGTGGCTGCGGGCCTCCTTGGCGGCAGCCTCGCTGCCGCCATGCATGTCACGAAGGCGGGCGCGCGCGCCACGCTCAACCTCTCGCCCGAGCCGTTCTCGAACTGGGCCGCCTCGCTCTCCGAAGATGCGCTGGTGCCGCTCGGCCTATGGCTTGCGTTCGTGCATCCGCTCGCGTTCCTGCTGTTGCTTGCCTTGCTGCTCCTCGGCGTCGTGCTCCTAATGCGGCTCCCGTGGCGCGGATTCCAGCGGCTGGCCGCTACGTCTTCCACTTGATCGAGCAGCCGATCGAGGCGACTTGCTTCGACGGCGGCGTCCCGGTCATGGCTTGCATCAACTCCTCCAGGCGCCCGTGGTAGCGCAGATCGAGATTCGAGTCGAAGCCCAGAAAATCCGGCGTGCAGACTGCGTCGTAGGCCCGCGCCACGTCTTGCGTCTCATCGACGACGTACGGGAACGGGAAACCCTTCTCGCGCGCCACGCGCTTCATGTTCTCGAACGAGTCCTCGGGATAGTCGGTCGGATCGTTCGACATGACCGCGATCGAGCCGATGCCCTGCGCGGCCAGGCTGCGGCAGTCGCTCAGGATCCGGTCCAGCGAGCGCTTCACATACGGGCAGTGGTTGCAGATGAACATGACCACGAGGCCCTTCGCCCCGCGCGCGCTCGCCGGGCCGTGGCGCTTGCCGTCGACTCCCAACAGGTCAAACTGCGGCGCCTTCATGCAAAAATCCTAGCATGCCGCGCTTCTATCTCGACCTCGCGCTGCGCGCAGGAATGAGCGTGCTGCTGCCCGAGGACAGCGCACATCACGCGGTGCATGTGCTGCGCGTGCATTCCGGAGACGAGGTCACGCTGTTCAATGGCCGCGGCGGCGAATACCCCGCCCGCATCGCGTCGATCGAGCGCCTCAAAGTGCTGGTCGATGTGCTTGCGCACCGCGCGGTCGAGCGCGAATCGCCGTTGCGCATCCTGCTCGTACAGGGCATCTCGGCGGGCGAGCGCATGGACTTCACCGTAAGGAAAAGCGTGGAGCTCGGCGTCGCCGAGATCCAGCCGGTGCTTGCCGCCTCTTCGGTCGCGCGCCCGAAGGGCGAGCGCGCCGCCGCGCGGCACGCGCACTGGCAGAAGATCGCCATCGCCGCCTGCGAGCAATGCGGCCGCAACCGGATTCCGACCGTGCAACCGGCGATAGCCGCGACCGACTACCGTGGCGGCGCCGGGACCCGGCTGCTCTTATCGCCCGCGTCCGAACTGCGCTTCTCGCAGGCCGTCAAGGACGGGGCCGAATTCACGATCGCCGCCGGGCCCGAGGCAGGTTTCAATGCGAAAGAGGAGGCGGCATTCCTCGATGCCGGCTTCGTCCCAGTGCGCTTGGGCGCGCGCGTGCTGCGCACGGAAACCGCCGGAATTGCGGCCCTCGCCGCGCTTAGCGCTTTGCGGGGAGATTTCTAGCGATCAGGTCGGCGAGGCGGATGTTCCCGTTGTCGCGCGCGATGTCGAGCGCAGTGCGCCCGCTCCAGGCACGCTCGCTGAGATCCACCCCCTTCCCCGCGATGTACAGCTCGGTCGCGAGCTCGTCGTTGCGCTTCACGGCATCGAGGAATTCGCCGTGGTCGTAGTAGCGCAGGCCCATCGCGGTCAACTCCTTGCGTGCCTGCAGCGTGCGCTGCATGGAGATCGTGTCCGCGGTCGTAGAGACGGGGTTCTTCAGGGCGAGGGCGGCGATGTCGCGGCCGATCGAAGCGACGCGGTCGCGATACTCCTGCGGCATCTCCGCCGTTGCACCGGCGAACAGGCTGGCGACCGCCTGGTTGACCTCGTAGTTGCGGCCGGCAAGCAGGTCTGCCATCGCCTGGTCCGGGTTTGGGCTTGCACCGATGCGAACGGCCGACTGCAGCAGGGTGAGCATGTTGCCGAATGCCGCCCAGTCCTGGGCATCGTCGGCGGCGAACGCTCCCAGAGGGAACGCGGCGAGAGCTAGAAAAAGAACGCGGATTGATTTCATAGGGCCTCCTTCCACGGTAGAAGCATAACTCGCGGAATAGCCCGTACAATTTGTAAAAAATACAATGGCCACGAACCAGAACCCGGTTCAGTCTCCCGAGCTCTTCGTGCGCTGGCTGCGCCAGGTCGCGCCGTACGTGCACGCGTTCCGCGGCCGCACGTTCGTCATCGGCTTCGGCGGCGAGCTCTACACCGAGCGCCAGCGGTTCTTGAGCTTCGTTCACGACTTGAACCTGCTCCATGCGCTCGGCATCCGCCTGGTGCTCGTGCATGGCGCGCGTCCGCAGATCGAAGCGGGCCTCAAGGCACAAGGCGCGCGCTCGCGCTATGCGCAGGGTCTGCGCATCACCGACGAGGCCGCGCTGATGGCGGTCAAGCAGGCCGCGGGCGTGCTGCGCATCGAGATCGAGGCGGTCCTTTCGCAAGGGCTGCCTCGCTCGCCCATGGCGGGAGCGCACATCCGCGTCAACTCCGGCAACTTCATCACGGCGCGGCCGATCGGCGTGCGCAAGGGCGTGGACTTCCTCTATACGGGCGCCGTGCGCAAGGTCGACGCCTTCGCCATCCGCGGCGCGCTGGATGCGGGCGAAGTGGTGCTGGTGGCGCACGTCGGCTACTCCCCCACCGGGGAAGTCTTCAATCTCGCGTGGGAAGACGTGGCCGAGAACGTGGCGGTCGCGCTGCACGCAGACAAGCTCATCTTGTTCACCGACAAGCTGCCGCTCGATCGAAAGCAGCAGGTCGTGAGCGAGCTCACCGCCCATGAAGCGGAGGCGCTTGCGCGCAAAGGGGGCCTGACGGCTCAGACGACTCACGCGCTCGAGCACGCGGTGCGCGGACTCGCGGGCGGCGTGGCACGCGCGCACATCGTGTCGCGACGCGTGCCGGGATCGTTGCTCCTCGAGCTCTTCACCCACTCCGGCGTCGGCACCATGGTCACCGCCGACACGCTGGAGAAGCTGCGGCCCGCGCGCGTCGAGGACGTCGGCGGCATGCTCGCCCTGATCGAGCCGCTCGAGACCGAAGGCACGCTCGTCAAGCGCAGCCGCGAGCTGCTCGAGGCGGAGATCGGCAATTTCCTCGTCGTCGAGCACGACGGCGTGATCCGCGGCTGCGCGGCGCTCTATCCCTTCGCCGAAGACAAGAGCGCGGAATTCGCCTGCCTGGCCGTCGCGCCGGAGTATCGCGACGCCGGCTACGGCGAGCGGCTGCTCGTCGCCTGCCAGGAACGTGCCAAGGCGCTCAAGCTGCGCAAGCTCTTCGCGCTCACCACCCATGCGGCGCACTGGTTCATCGAGCAGGGCTTCCGCCTGGGCGATGTCAGCGCGTTACCGTCGCAACGCCAGGCGCTCTATAACTGGCGCCGGGGCTCGAAGGTCTTCTTCAAACGCATATAGGAAGCGGGGGTGAGAGTCGCCTGACCCCCGCACCCCCTTATAATCGGCCGATGGCTCGGATGGTGAAGTGCGTCAAGCTCGGCCGCGAGGCCGAGGGTCTCGATTTCCCGCCTTATCCCGGCGATCTCGGCAAGCGCATCTGGGAGAACGTCTCCAAGGAGGCGTGGGCCCAGTGGCTGCGGCAGCAGACCATGCTCGTCAACGAGAACCGGCTGAACCTCGCCGATCCCAAGGCACGCAAATACCTCATGGAGCAGACCGAGCGCCATTTCTTCGGCCAAGGTGCCGAGGTCGCGTCGGGCTTCGTTCCGCCCGAGAAGTGAGCAGGCGCAGTTGAGTATTGGTGAGTTCTGGGACGACGCGATCGTCCCGGCGCTGGTCGAGTACATCCGTATCCCGGCGAAGTCGCCGCACTTCGACCACGAGTGGCAGTCGCACGGCTACATCGAGGAAGCCGCGCAGCTCGCCGCCCGCTGGTGCGAGCGCAATCCCGTTCCCGGCATGAAGCTCGAGATCGTGCGCCTCGAAGGCCGCACACCGTGCCTTTTCATCGACGTGCCGGGCACGAGCGCGAGCAAGGACACGGTGCTGCTCTACGGCCATCTCGACAAGCAGCCGGAAATGGTCGGCTGGCGCGCGGGCCTCGGCCCATGGACGCCGGTGATCGAGGACGGCAAGCTCTACGGCCGCGGCGGCGCCGATGACGGCTATGCCGTGTTCTGCGCCATTGCCGCGCTACGGCAGCTGCACGAGGACAAGCGCCCGCATCGGCGCTGCGTCATCCTGATCGAATGCTGTGAGGAGAGCGGCAGCGGCGACCTGCCCTACTACATCGACGCGCTCGCACCGCGCATGGGCACGGTTTCGCTCGTGGTCGCGCTCGACTCCGGTTGCGGCAACTATTCGCAGCTGTGGGGCACCACGTCGCTGCGCGGCCTGGTGAACGGCGTCCTGACGGTCGAAGTGCTGACCGAAGGCGTCCACTCGGGCCATGCGAGCGGGCTCGTCGCGTCCAGCTTCCGCATTGCGCGCTCGCTACTCGAGCGGATCGAAGATTCCGCGAGCGGCACGGTCAAGGACGCCGCGTTCCAGGCGACGATTCCGGATGATCGCAAACGTCAAGCGCGCCGCACGGCCGAAGTGCTGGGCGATGAGATCTGGAACACGCTGCCGTTCGTCGAAGGCATGCGACCGATGCACAAGGACCTGTCGGAACTGCTGCTGAACGGCACGTGGCGGCCGATGCTCTCTACGATCGGCGCCGACGGCCTGCCACCGCCTTCGAGCGCCGGAAACGTATTGCGGCCGACGACGCAGCTCGTGCTTTCGCTGCGCATCCCGCCGACCGTCAACGGAGAGGCCGCCGCGCTTCGCCTGAAGCAGCTGCTCGAGTCGGATCCGCCCTACGGCGCGAAGGTGAGCTTCAACCCGGGTCAAGCCGCTACCGGCTGGAATGCGCCGTCGACCGCCTCGTGGTTAGAGCGAACGCTCGACGAAGCCTCGAAGCGGCACTACGGGCAGGGCATGATGTGGATGGGAATGGGCGGCACGATTCCCTTCATGGCGATGCTCGGCGAGAAGTTCCCGCAGGCGCAGTTCCTCATCACCGGTGTGCTCGGGCCGCACTCCAATGCGCACGGCCCGAACGAGTTCCTGCACCTGGATTACGCGAAGAAGATCACCGCCTGCGTCGCCGACGTGCTCACCGGGCACGCGGCGAGCTGATCGAATGGAGCACTAGGCGCCGGCGAGCGCAGCTTTCTTGGCGTGTGGGACGCCGGCACGGTCCCTGGAGGCAATACCGCGAATGAACGCCCAGTGGAACGAAATGCCGGCCAGCACGGCTATGTGAAATATCTCGTGCGGTCCGACAACGCCCGCAACCAGCACCGGCCACCCCAGAAAATCCACCGCCGCGCCGATCGTGTATGCGAGCCCGCCCCACACCAGCGGCAGGATGAAGCGCACGCCGAAACGGCGCGCGAGCGCAACGGCGGAAATCGTCCCCAGCCAGCCCAGGCCCAGATACATAAGCAACCCGAGCCATGATGGCATGGCATTGAAATACACCATCTTGAGCGCCAGCCCGGCGAGCGCGGCGCCCCAGAGACACGCCAGCAGGTACCGCTGCCACCGCTCGCGCAGCAGGATCACGTGCACCGGCGTGAAGCTGCCGGCGATGAGCACGAAAATCGCGGCGTGGTCGAGACGCATCAGCACGCCGCGCGCCGCCGTTTCCGGCGACAGGAGGTGGTAGACCCCGCTCGGCGACAGCAGCAGCACGCAGGAAAGGGCGAACACCGCGAGCGAGATCACCCGTCGCGCATCGCCGCGACCGCCGCGAATCAAGGGGATGCTCAGGATGGCGAAGACCGCTGCCGCTGCGAGGTGCGTCAGCGAGCTGACCGGATCGCTGAAGCCCGGAATGGCCAACAGATGATGGACAGGCTCCGGCATCGGACGTGGCATGCTAACCCGTCGCAGGAGCGCGGCGGGACGCCTACACTACGTCGCATGATGGTACGCGCGCGCATCGGCAGGGGTAGCGTGCTGCTCTGGGTCGCGACCATCGGTGCGATCGCGCTGTGCGTACGCGCGCTGGTTCTCGGGCCCGTCCCGCCCGGGGTCGCCTGGACGGCCTTCGCTCTGTACATCGCGATTGCCGTCGCCGGAGTGCTCGTTCCGCAGCTCGAGATGTTCGGCGAGGTCGTGCGGCGAGGCGATGACGAAGGCAACAGAGTGGCGCTCACGTTCGACGACGGGCCCCATCCGGCGACCACGCCGCGAGTGCTCGCCGCACTCGAGGCGGCGGGCGCAAAGGCGACTTTCTTCGTTCTCGGAGCGAAGGCGGAGCGGCATCCCGACGTTCTTCGAGCCATCGCGAACGCGGGGCACGCCATCGGCGTCCACGGATACGAGCACAATCGCTTGTATGCGTTCTTATCTCCCGCCGCCGTCGCGGCGGACCTCCTGCGCGCTGTGGCGGTCATAGAGCGAGAGGTCGGCGTCAAACCCAAGTGGTTCCGGCCGCCGGTCGGGCAAGTGAGCCCTCGGACGGCGGCCGGGGCGCGGCGTGCCGGTCTTCCCATCGTCGCTTGGTCGGTGCGCGGCCTGGACGGGATCGCGGGCCGCACGGCCGAACAGGTTGCCGCGCGCGTCGAGCGTGGGCTCGTACCGGGAGCCATCGTGCTGATGCACGACGCGGCGGAACGCGACGACTTCGAGCCGGCTTCGATCGCAGCGTTGCCGCGCGTGCTCGAGAGCACGGCCAGGAAGGGTCTCCTCGCGGTGACGCTCGACGAGCTGCTGTTTACCGGCTAGGTTCTATAATCGATTCCATGCAAAAGGCCGCTGCAGAATTGCGGTTCAGCGACAACTCGCTGAGCTCGCACGAACTCCAGCTCGCCCAGCTTATTGTCACGACATTGAATCTCGACACCCCGGCCGCCGAGATCGCGCCGCACGCTCGGCTCTATGGGGAGGGCCTGGGTCTGGATTCGATCGACATCCTCGAAATCGCGCTAGCGATCTCGAAGGCCTACGGCATTCGCCTGAGATCGGACGACGAAGACAACGTCAGGATTTTCAGCTCCCTGCGCAGCCTGCACGAACACATTCAAAAGCTCCAGAGCGGGTAGATGGAACGCGCCGCCGGCCATTCATGGAAGGCGCTGCTAGTTCTGTCGTTCGTGGGTTTCCAGGTCCTCGCGCACTTCATCCTGCGTGACTCGCTGGGTGTGGCGGCCGTGTCCGGCTTGACCCACGCGGTCGCCAATCTCGTTCTGCTTTGGTATTTCGCGCGCACCCTGCGTGCCGGCAACGAGGCGCTCGTCACCCGGCTTGCGCGCCGGGTCCATGGCTCCCTGGCACCGCCGCTGGCAGCCTATACGCGGCGCGTCACCATCGCCTGGTGTGCGTTCTTTGCCGCCCAGGTCGCGGTCTCGATTCTGCTGTTCGCGTTCGCACCGCTTGAGCTCTGGTCGATGTACGTCAATCTGCTCAGTGTTCCGCTGATCGCCCTCATGTTCGCCGGCGAGCTTCTCTATCGGAGGCTCCGATTCCCGGATCACCCGCGCGCCTCGATCGGGCGCGTCATCAAGGCGCTCTAGGCGATGGCCGCGGCAACGCTGCCCCTGATCCGCGGCTTTCGCCGCGGCGCCGCATTCGCCTACCGCAATGGGCGCGCCGTCGCTGTCGAAACCTTCCTGGGCGATATCGCGCAGCTGGCCGACTCGCTTCCCGAACGGCGCTACGTCGTGAATCTGTGCACCGACCGGTACCGCTTCGCCGTCGGCTTCGCCGCGGCGCTGTTGCGCGGGCAAGTCAGCCTGCTGCCACCCAGCGAGGCGCCCGATGTCATCGCGCGGGTAACGTCGCAGCATCCGGACGTGTATTGCCTTCACGACACGGCAAAGGTGCCCGCGTCTCTGGCTGCGATGAGCTTCCCGGAGCGGCTCGCGGCCGCCACGGGAACGCCTCGTGTGCCGGAGGTGCCGGCGGCGCAAGTGGCGGCAATCGTCTTTACGTCGGGCTCAACCGGGCAGCCTGTCCCTTACCGCAAGACCTGGGGCAGCCTGGTCGGCGTCGCGCTAGCAGAGCTCGCGATCCTTGATCTGCGCACGCGCTCGGGCATGGCGCTGGTCGGCACCGTGCCGCCGCAGCACGTATTCGGCCTTGAAGCCACCGTGCTGATGGTCATGCAGGGCGGTCTTGCGCTGCACGCTCGCCGCCCGTTCTACCCTGCCGACGTTAGAGCCGCTCTGGCAGAACTGCCGCGGCCGCGCGGCCTGGTAATTGCCCCCGTGCATCTGCGCGTATTGCTCGCGGAACCGGATGACCTCCCCGGCGCCGAGTTCCTGCTGTGCGCGACGTCGCCTCTCTCGCCGCAGCTGGCGGCGCAGGCGGAAGCTCGCTTCGGGACACCCTTGTACGAGATTTACGGTTGTACTGAATCGGGCGGCATCGCCAGCCGCCGCACGACCGCGACCAGCGAGTGGCGCGCGATGACGGGCGTCACGCTGCGAACCGATGACAAAGGGACTTGGGTCAAGGGTGGGCACGTGGCGCTCGAAGTACCGCTCCCCGACATGATCGAGCTGCGCGGCGCGGGACGATTCCTGCTGCACGGACGGACCGCAGATCTGGTGAACATCGCCGGCAAGCGGACCTCGCTTGCGCACCTCAACTATCACTTGAACTCGATTGAGGGCGTGCGCGACGGCGTGTTCGTCGTTCCCGAGCAGCAGAGCGAGGCGGTGACCCGGCTGGCGGCATACGTCGTCGCGCCTGGCCTCTCGAGCGAAACCCTGCTGAGCGCGCTGCGCGAGCGCATCGACAGCGCATTTCTGCCCCGCCCGCTGCACTTCGTAGACGCCTTGCCGCGCAATGAGACCGGCAAGTTGCCGCGCGAGTCGCTCAACCAGATTGCGGCCGGACTCAGCTGGGAGGCGGAGCAGATCCGACAGTGATCGAGCGGATCTTCCAAGCCGATCATCCAGCGTCCCAGGGGCATTTTCCCGGCAATCCCATCATTCCCGGCGCGGTGCTGTTGAATGAAACCATCATGGCGATCGAACATGGTCTCAACGCATGTCTCGTGCCATTGCAGATCACCTCGGCCAAGTTCCTGCATCCGGCTCGACCCGGCGACCGCGTCGTGATCGAGTTTTCTCGCGGCGCCAAAGGCGAGGTCAGGTTTGCATGCACCGTCGACGGCAGGCCTGTGTTGACCGGCCGGATGTCATGCCGCGCCCTGCCGACAGCCCGGTAGGAGACGGCGCGGGGCCGGATTGGGTCGACCGGCCTGAACGCAGCAGCACGCTTGCGTTGCGATTCATGGCCTGGGTGGCGATTGCCCTCGGTCGGCCGGTCGCGCGGGGATTGCTCTATCCCATCTGCCTTTACTTCCTGGCGTTCTCGCCCCGGGCGCGGTCCGCATCGCGCCAATATCTGAGCAGGGTCCTGGGCAGAGGCGCGCATCTGGCAGACCTGCTCCGTCACTATCACAGCTTTGCCTCCGTCCTTCTCGACCGCGTCTTCCTGCTTAACGACCAGTTTTCAAGATTCGACGTGCACATCCATGGCGCGGAGATCATCGAGGAGCTGACCGCGAGGCAGGAAGGCTGTGTCCTGCTCGGCGCGCACCTCGGCAGCTTCGAGATCGCCCGCTCCGCGGGCAGGACGCGCGGTCTGAAGCTCAGCATGCTGATGTACGAGGAGAACGCCAGAAAAGTGGGCGCGGTGCTCAAAGCCATCAATCCGGACCTGCAGACGGAGATCATCGCCCTGGGCGAAGTGGATTCGATGCTGAAGGTCGAGGCTGCGCTGGCGCGCGGCGGGCTCGTCGGGATCCTGTCGGACAGGACGCCCAACGCCGGAGGCACGGTTTACTGCCAGTTTCTCGGCCAGCAGGCCCGTTTCCCGACCGGCCCCATCCGTCTGGCCACGGTACTGCACCGGCCGGTGGCGCTGATATTCGGCCTCTACCGGGGCGGCAACCGGTACGAGATTCATATCGAGCGGTTCGCGGAGCCAACGCAGCTCGGCGGTCGCGGGCGGGACAAGACGGCCAATCAATTGCTGCTGCGCTACGTTGAACGACTCGAGCATTACTGCCGCCTTGCTCCCTACAACTGGTTCAACTTCTATGATTTTTGGCGGTAGCCGGACGCTGCTATTGCTGCTTCTGTTCGCTACCGCTGCCGTTGCGGACGAACCCGCCGGCTGGGATATGACGCGGCTTATGCAGGACCTTGCTCAGGTCAAGATCGCCAAGGGCAGATTCGTCGAGCGCAAGTATCTGGGCATCCTCACGGCTCCGCTGGAGTCCTCCGGCACGTTGATCTACATCGCCCCGAGCCGGCTGGAAAAGCACACGCTCACCCCCCATGACGAAAGCCTGGTGCTGGAGGGCGACCGGCTAACCATCGAGAGCCAGCAGACGAAACGGCGCCGCACACTCCTGCTCCAGGACTACCCGGTGATCTGGATGTTCGTGGAGAGCATCCGCTCGACGCTTGCGGGAGACCGGGCCCTGCTGCAGCGGTTTTACGAGATCACGCTCGAGGGCGAGGAACGCAAGTGGCGCCTGGTACTAAAGCCCATCGATCCGAAGATGCAGGAGCTGATCAGCGAAATCCGCATCGGCGGCAGCCACAGCCGGATCGATTCCATCGAATTCTTCGAGTCCGGCGGCGACCGCTCGGTGATGACCATCACGCGGGATGTTCCGTGACGGCCGCGCAGCGCTGGTGCAGCGCCGCCTGGCTGGTGTTCGTTGTGGCAAGCATCGCCGTAGTAGCCCGCACCACGTTCACGACTGACATCTCCGCCTTCCTGCCGCGCTCGCCGACCCCTGAGCAGCGGATTCTCGTCGAACAGCTCCGCGAAGGAGTGGTGTCGCGCCTCGTGTTGATCGGCATCGAGGGGGGTTCGCCGGAGGCGCTGGCGCGCGCGAGCAAGCAGATGGCGGCGGAACTGCGCAAGCACGAGACGTTCGTGTCCGTCGACAACGGCGACGACGCCGGTTCCGCCGGGGACCGCGAATTCCTGTGGCGCAACCGGTACCTGCTGAGCTCCGCGGTCACGCCGGAGCGCTTTTCGGCGCCCGCGCTGCGCGAGCGTCTCGAGGAGAACCTGCGGCTTCTCGGCTCGCCCGCCGGCGCGCTCGTGCGGCGCATCGTGCCGAGCGACCCTAGCGGCGAACTCCTGCAAATTCTGGAACGCTTCGAGGGGCAGGCAAGGCCCGCGACCCGCGACGGCGTGTGGTTCTCGCGCGACAGCCGGCGGGCATTGCTGCTCGCGCAGACCCGGGCCGCGGGCTACGACATCGACGCGCAGGAACGCTCGCTGGCGCTGGTTCGCAGCGCCTTCGCGCAAGCCGGCGCGGGCGACGCGAAGCTGCTGCTGTCCGGTCCGGGCGTGTTCTCGGTCAGCACGCGCGCCAGCATCCGCCACGACGCAATGCGGTTCTCGCTGATTGCCACCGCACTCATAGCGGGGCTGTTGCTCGCGATTTACCGCTCGCCTCGGCTGCTCGGCCTTGGCCTGTTGCCAATCGGGAGCGGCGCCGTCGCCGGGATCGCGGCGGTGAGCCTTGGCTTTGGCGCCGTGCACGGCATCACGCTCGGATTCGGCGTCACGCTGATCGGCGAATGCGTCGACTACGCCATCTATCTTTTCACCCAGGCTGCGCCCGGCGTCGCCCCACAACGGGCGCTCGACCGGATCTGGCCCACGTTGCGCCTGGGGGTGCTGACGTCCATCTGCGGTTTCAGCGCGATGCTGTTCTCGGGATTCAGCGGGCTCGCCCAGCTCGGCTTGTTCTCCATTACCGGACTTGTCGTTGCCGTCGCCGTTACCCGCTGGGTGCTGCCGGCTTGGTTACCGCCCCGGTTCACCGCGCCGGTGGTGGCGTCTATCGGCCCCTGGGTGACTGCAGTCGTACGGCGTGCGCCGGTATTGCGCTACCCGCTGTTGCTCGGGGTGGCTCTCGTCGCGGTGATGCTGGCTGCGCACAAGGGGCCCCTGTGGAGCGATGACCTGGCAAGCCTTAGTCCCGTATCTCGTGCCGATCAGATGCTGGATCAGCAAATGCGCCGCGATATCGGCGCGCCCGACGTGCGATTCCTGGTGGTCATCCACGCGCAAGAGGAGGAAACCGCGTTGCAGGCAAGCGAGGCGATCGGGGAGATGCTGCGCAGGGCGTCTTTGGCGGGGCTGCTGGAAGGATATGACTCGCCGTCCGACTACTTCCCCAGCCGGCAGTCGCAGCTTGCTCGCCAGAGAGCTCTGCCGGCAGCCGAGGAACTGCGCGCAAACCTGGGACGCGCTTTGCAAGGCTTGCCTTTCCGGCCTCAGGTGTTCGAGCCCTTCCTCAAAGATGCTGCTGCCGCGAAACGCATGCCGCTGATCGACCGCGGCAGCCTCCAGCGCACCCGGTTTGCGCTGCGGCTCGATACGCTGCTGGTGCCGCGCGAGAGCGGCTGGGTGGCCATGCTGCCCCTGCGCGAGGTGAAGGACGCAGCAGGGGTCGCCCGGGACATCTCCGCCCCGCCCGGCGCGCGGGCCGTCCTGCTGGATCTCAAGCACGAGTCCGATCAGCTCTACCGGACCTATCGGGCAGAGGCCCTGACGTACTCGCTGCTGGGCGCCGCGGCAATCGTCCTGCTCCTGTTCGCAAGCTTGCGATCGCCGCGCCGGGTATTCGACGTGCTCGCGCCGCTTGCCGCCGCGGTCCTGGCGACGACCGGCCTGCTGTCACTGGGCGGTCACCCTCTTTCCATCTTCCACCTGGTGGGGCTGCTGCTGGTCGTCGCGATCGGATCCAATTACTCGCTGTTCTTCGACCGCCAGGCGCCCTCCGGCAGCGACCGCGAACGCACCATCGTGTCGCTGCTGTTCGCCAACGCAACCTCCGTGATCGGCTTCGGCCTGCTAGCGTTCTCGAGAGTTCCGGTGCTGCATGACATCGGCATGACGGTCGCAACAGGAACCATCCTGACGCTGGCATTCTCCGCAATTCTCGGCCGGCGGGATGGCCGTGCTTAAATTCCGCTCGTGCAACCGCTCGCCATTACCCGCTATTCCGCCGTGAACTGCCTGGGAGCGGGCTCGCAGGCGCTCGCCGGCGCGATGCTCGAACAGCGCTCCGGACTGGCGCCCTGCGATTTCGACAGCGTGGCGCTCGACACTCATATCGGGCGCGTTCGTGGACTTGAAGCCCTGCCCGTGCGTTCCGACCTCGGCGCCTACGACTGCCGCAACAACCGGATGGCGCAGCTCGCGATCGAGCACGACGGTTTTGCCGGGGCCGTGGCGCAGGCCCGCAGCCGCTACGGAGCGGTGCGCATCGGCGTGTTCATGGGCACGAGCACCTCCGGCATCCTGGAGACCGAGCTGGCTTATCACCGCCGCGCGCCCGTGACCGGCGCGCTGCCGCCCAAGTTCCGCTATGCGGAGACGCACAGCACCTTTTCGGTGGCGGATTTTGTGCGACGGTATCTGGATTTGCAGGGTCCGGCGTTCGTCGTGTCCTCGGCGTGCTCCTCGTCCGCCAAGGTGCTGGGCAGCGCGGCACGCATGATCGCCGCCGGCGTCTGCGATGCCGCCGTGGTGGGCGGCGTGGACACGCTGTGCCTGACCACGCTCTATGGCTTTCATTCCCTCGAGCTGACCGCGCGCGGGCCCTGCCGGCCTTTCGATGCGCAGCGCGACGGCATCTCCATCGGCGAGGGCGCGGGCTTTGCCCTGCTGGAGCGGGTTGGCCCGAAGACTGACGCCGGTGCCAAGCGGCTGCTCGGCATCGGCGACAGCTGTGACGCCCACCACATGTCGACGCCACATCCTGACGGCCTCGGCGCGCGGCTCGCCATGCAGCGCGCGTTGCAGTCCGCGGGCCTTGCGCCAGCCGACATCGATTACGTGAACCTGCACGGCACGGGTACCCGCACCAATGACGCGGCCGAGGACCGCGCGATATCGAGTGTGTTCGATGGCGCGACGCCCTGCAGCTCCACCAAGGGCGCGACCGGACACCTGCTGGGCGCGGCCGGAATCACGGAAATCATCATCTCGATCCTGGCGATCGAGCGTGGCGTGATGCCCGGCAGCGCGCAAACCCGTCAGGTCGATCCCGCAATGCGCTGCAATTACCTGCTCGAGCCGCGACCGGCTCGCGTGCGGCGGGTGCTGAGCAATTCGTTCGGCTTCGGCGGAAGCAATTGCAGCGTTGTGCTGGGGGCGGCCGGGTGATGCGCGCATTCGTCGAGGGCATAGGGCTGGTCGGGCCCGGACTCAACGGCTGGCAGGCGAGCCGCGCGATGCTCGCCGGCGGGCAGGCCTACCGGCCTGCGCCCACGTCCGTCTCGGCGAGCGCGCTGCTGCCGGCCGCCGAGCGGCGCCGGGCCGGCGTACCCGTCAAGCTCGCGCTCGCGGCGGGGCTCGAAGCAATCGAGGCGGCCAGCCGCGATGCGGCAAACCTGGCGACCGTGTTCGCATCTTCCAGTGGAGATTGCGACAACGTGCACGCCATGTGCGAATCGCTTGCCACGCCGGAGCGGCAGGTCTCGCCGACGCGCTTCCACAACTCCGTTCACAACGCGGCGGCCGGATACTGGAGCATTGCCACGCAATGCCGCGCGCCTTCCACCAGCCTGTGCTGTCACGATTCGAGCTTCGCGGCGGGCCTGCTCGACGCGGCGTCGCAGGTCGCCGTAGACGGCAATCCCGTTGTCCTCATCGTGTACGACCATCCCTACCCTGCGCCATTGAGCACGGCGCGCCCGATCGGCGCGACCTTTGGCGCGGCGCTGGTGCTCGCGCCGCAGGCGAGCGCCGGCGCCATCGCGCTCCTCGACATTGAATTCGAGCCGCAGCAGGCCGGGGCGACCCGCATGGACGATCCCGGCCTCGAAGCGCTGAGGATCGGCGTTCCAGCGGCCCGCTGCCTGCCGTTGCTGGCAGCGCTCACTCGGCGCTCCTCCGAACCGGTCTTCCTCGAATATGTCACCGGCACCCACCTGCGCATGGCGGTGACGCCATGCGACTGACCGGCGCCCAGATCGCCGGCTTGATCCCGCACAGCGGGGCGATGTGCCTGCTCGACGGCGTCGTGGATTGGGACGCCAAGCGCATCCTTTGCATGAGCCGCAGCCACCACGCCGCGGACAATCCGTTGCGCGCGAACGGACGGCTGCCGGCAGTGTGCGGCGTCGAGTACGCGGTGCAGGCGATGGCCGTTCACGGCGGCCTGGCCGGGAACATCGCCGGCAGGCCGCGCGCGGGCTACCTGGCGAGCTTGAGGGATGTCGAGTGCCGCAGCGAGCGCCTTGACGACCTTGCCGGCGATCTGGTGGTCGAGGCCGAGCAGGTAGCAGGCGACGGCGCGCACGTGGTGTACAGCTTCACGCTGCGGGTGGGTGAGCTGGAGGTGTTGAGCGGCCGGGCCCTGGTGGTGCTCGACGCCCCGCCGACTGCGAAATGAAACGAGCACTGGTGACCGGCGGCAGCGGCGATATCGGCGCGGCGATCTGCGCTCGGCTGGCCGCCGACGGCCTGCACGTCATCGTGCACGCCAACAGCCGCCTGGCGAAAGCCGAGCGGATCGCGGCCGGGATCCGTGCCGGCGGCGGCGCCGCGCAGGCGGTGGCGTTCGACGTGACCGACCCTGAGCGCACCGGGGAGGCGCTGCAGGAATTGCTGGCCGCGGGACCGGTCCAGGTCCTGGTCAACAACGCGGGAATCCACGACGACGCGGTCATGCCGGCGATGAAGCGCGCGCAATGGTCGCGCGTGATCGACGTATCCCTGAACGGGTTTTTCAACGTGACGCAGCCACTGCTGATGGCGATGATGGCGACGCGCTGGGGCCGCGTCATCAACGTCACCTCCGTCGCGGCGCAGATCGGCAACCGCGGGCAGGCCAACTACGCCGCGGCCAAGGCGGGGCTGCACGGCGCGACGAAATCCCTGGCCATCGAGCTTGCCAGCCGCGGCATCACGGTAAACGCGGTCGCGCCTGGAATCATTGCCACGGCCATGACCGACGGCCTGTTCGACAAGAAGGCGATCGCGAGTCTGGTGCCCATGAAGCGCGCCGGAACGCCGGCGGAGGTGGCCGCGCTCGTGGCGTTCCTCGCTTCCGAGCAGGCCGGCTACCTCTCCGGGCAGGTCATCTCCATCAACGGCGCGATGGCCTGACTGCCGGCAGGGACTGCTACGCGGTTGTCACCGGGCCCGGGTCGCCGCTTATGAGCCGCTTGCGCCGCATCCGGGCGATGAAGCTCGTCTTCGGGTTGAAGGCGCACATCAGGTAGTACACGCATTTGAATGCGAGCAGCCTGAAGCCGACCGGCGTGCCGCGGAAAATATCGCCGGCAAGTATCGAGAGCAGCGCTTCCTGCATCCGGAACCGGTTGCTAGCGTTCATGAACAGGTGCCGCAGGATGGGAGACGTGCCGCGGTGGATGAACCAGGTAAATGCCCCCGTGCCGCGGTGCACGCTGGCATCGTAGGCTTTCAGCGCGTTGGGCGCGCGCTGCGGCTGGTCGAGGCAGGTCGCGACCGTGTCGGCGCCGACAAAAGCGCTGTGCATCGCCAGGAATACGCCCGACGAGAAGATGGGATCGATGAACGCGAACGCGTCCCCCAGCATGATGTATTGCGCGCCGACAGCCCGTGTGGCCCTGTAGGAGTAGTTGCCGGTGGCGGTCACCGGCGAAATCAGGCGGGCACTGCGCAGGCGCTCTGCCAGCCCCGGGCACAACGCAATCGTGTCGAGCAGGAACTGCCGCGGCTCCGCCTTGCGCGACTTCATGTAGTACGGCCAGCACACCGCGCCAACGCTGGTGGCGCCGTCGGTCAGCGGGATGACCCAGAACCAGCCATGATCGAACCAGAAGATCGAGATGTTGCCTTCCAGCTTGCCCGGCAGCCGCGTCACGCCGGAGAAGTGGCCGAAAATCGCCGCGCTGTTGTGCTTCGTGTCGCGCCGCTTGAACCCGAGGCGGCTGGCGAGGAACGTGTCGCGGCCGGAAGCATCGACCACGAAGCGAGTCCGCCAAGTGCGCTCCGCGCCGTCCTCCTGCCGCACGCTCACGTCCGCTCCATCCGGACGGAAATCGACCTGCGTTACGCGGCAGCCTTCCATGGCGCGCGCGCCCCTGCGCACGGCATTGCGGAACAGGATCTGGTCGAACTCCGATCGGCGCACGTGGTAGGCGGACGGATAGGCCTTGTCCCACGCATCCGCAAAATCGAGCATCGACGGCTTGTCGTGCCAGGGCGAGACGAACTCCACGCCATACTTGGGCATGCCGATCGCCTTGACTTCCTCGGCCACGCCCAGGCGCTCGAACAGCTGCAGATTGAGGGGCAGCAGCGACTCGCCGATGTGGAAGCGCGGGTGGTGCGATTTTTCAAGCAGCAGGACGTCGCGTCCCTGCTGGGCGAGCAAGGCGGAGACCGTCGACCCGGCCGGGCCGCCGCCGATCACCAGGACGTCACATTGGTTCTCAGTCATCATTACCGCCGTCGATCGTCTTGGGTCAGTATAGACAGATGCACCAGGAAGGCGAGGGTTTGGCGGTCGTCATTCCCGCCTACAACGAGGCCGCGACGATCCGTGGCGTGGTCGAGCGCGCGCTCGACCAGATCCCGAGCGTCATAGTGGTCGACGACGGTTCGAGCGACGGCACCGCTGCAGCGCTGGACGGCCTGCCGGTGACCCTGGTGCGCAACCCGCGCAACCTGGGCAAGGCGGCGAGCCTGCGGCGCGGCATGGCGCTCGCGCTCGCCGAGGAGGCGAGCGCGGTGGTCACGCTCGACGGCGACGGCCAGCACCGGCCGGAGGACATCCCGCGCCTGCTCGCCGCGCACCACCGCGACCCCGACGCGCTGATCGTCGGCGCCCGGCTGCACGACGGCCGCAGGATGCCCGCCGAGCGCTACTACGCGAACCGCGTCGCCAACTTCTGGATCGGCTGGGCGGCCGGCCAGCGCGTCGAGGACAGCCAATCGGGCTTCCGCGTCTACCCGGCGAGCCTGCTGTGCGCGCTGCCCGCGCGCCTCGGGCGCGCTGCGAGCTTCGTCTTCGAGAGCGAGGTGCTGATCGAGGCGGGCCGGCGCGGCGTGCGGCTCGACTGGGTGCCGATCCCGGCGCTCTACGAGACGGGCGCCCGGCGCAGCCACTTCCGCCCGGTCGCCGACGTCGCCCTGATCGCGCGCATGGTGGCGTGGAAGCTCGTCTCGGGCGGCTTCACTCTGCGCGGCTTGGGGCGGTGATCTTTTTCGGCTCGTTGCTCGCCCTGCTCGCCGCGGCAGTATCGCCCGCGCGCGCCGAGGACTTGCCGTTGTGGGAAGCTGGCGTGGGCGCCTACGCCCTAAGGCTGCCCGACTACCGCGGCTCGAACCAGTCGCGAGGCTATCTCGTTCCCTTGCCCTACCTGCGCTATCGGGGCGAGTTGCTGAAGATGGACGACCGTCATGGCCTGGCTTCGCTGCAGCTGCTCGAAAAGGGCCGCACCGACCTCGACCTGTCGCTCAATGCGAGCCAGCCTGCATCGAGCGAGCAGAACGACGCGCGCCACGGCATGCCGGATCTCTTGCCGACGGTCGAGATCGGTCCCGTGCTGCGGATCAAGCTGTGGCAGAACGCCGCCGATACCGACGAGCTCACGCTGCAGCTGCCGCTGCGCGCGGCGTTCGCGTTCGATTCCCTGAGCGCGCGCTACATCGGCGTCGTGTTCAATCCGGTGATCGACTGGTTCATGCGCGATGCGGGGCCCAGGGGCGGCTGGCGCTTCGGTATGCAGGCGGGCCCCTTGTTCACGGACCAGCGCTACAACGAGTATTACTATCAGGTCGATCCGCAGTTCGCGGCGCCGGGCCGGCCGGCCTACGCGGCGAGCGCCGGATACGGCGGCAGCCAGTTCACGGCGAGCCTGAACAAGCGCTTCGGCTCGGTCTGGGTGAGCGCGTTCGTGCGCGCTTACGACTTGCATGGCGCAGCGTTCGAGGGCAGCCCGCTGGTGAAGCAGGACTCGGCCGTGCTCGCCGGGATCGGCTTCGCGTACATCTTCGCCCAGTCGAAGACGCGGGTGGAGGCGAAAGACTAGAGCCTGGCGCGGGCCGGGCGTCAGTACCGGCAGCCTGCCGTCGGCAAAGCGCACATCCGTCTTCTTGAGCCGCTGCAAGTCCCATGTTCGACACCGCACAGACCAATCGAGCGAACAGAGGAAAAGTAAGCCTTGGCGCGCTTCGCGCTCGGCGCCTGCCTTTGAGCTTCGCGGAGACAAAGGACCTCTAGGCATCCAAGGAGTCATTACGACAAGGAGTCATGCGATGAAAACCATCTTCCTCGCTGCATGCGTAGCGCTTGCGCTGGCTGCCTGCGAGGGCAAAGGACCGGCCGAGAAAGCCGGCGCAGCCGTCGACCGGGCGGTCGACAAAACCGGCCAGGCCATCGAGAAAGCCGGTGAGAACGTGCGTGACGCCGTCAAGAAGAAGTAGCGTTACTGTCGCTTCTGGCCCGGCGCCCCGGGGCCGAGGAAGAACCCCAGGATCAGCCCCAGCAGCCGGCGCAGGATGGGCGCGCTCATCGGGATCTTGTGGTTCCTGCCCGGAACTTCACTTCCGCGAGATTGTGCTGACCCCTTTTTCGCTCCCGAGGAGCAGCACGTCCGCCGGCCGGCGGGCGAAGATGCCGTTGGTGACCACGCCAGCGATGTTGTTGAGCTCGGCTTCCATCGCCGGCGGGTCGAGCAGCGTGAGGCCGTGGCAGTCGAGGATCAGGTTGCCGTTGTCGGTCTTGTAGTTCTCGCGCAGCACCGGCTGCGCGCCGCGCTTCAGCATCTCGCGGCCGACCAGGCTCCGCGCCATCGGAATGACCTCGATCGGCAGCGGAAATTTCCCGAGCACCGGGACGAGCTTCGACGCGTCGCAGATGCAGACGAATTTCCTTGCGACCGCCGCCACGATCTTCTCGCGCGTCAGCGCCCCGCCGCCGCCCTTGATCATGTGCAGGTGCTCGGTGACTTCGTCCGCGCCGTCGACATAGACGTCGAGCGCGTTCACGCTGTTCAGGTCGAACACGCGGATGCCGTGCTTCTTCAGCCGTTCGGCACTCGCCTCGGATGCGGCCACCGCTCCCTCGATGCGGCCTTTGATCGTCGCCAGCGCGTCGATGAACATGTTGACCGTCGAGCCCGAGCCGACGCCGATCACGCCCTCCTGGGCGTACTTGAGCGCCGCCTCGGCGACCTTGCGCTTGAGCTCGTCCTGCGTCATTTCTTCCTCTGCGGTGGCAAGTCGGTGCAGACGCCCTCGAACGCCTCGGCGGCCATGCCGACAGATTCGCTGGTCGTCGGATGCGGGTGGATGGTCTTGCCGATGTCTGTCGCATCGGCGCCCATCTCGACCGCCAGCGCGAGCTCGCTGATGAGGTCGCCCGCGCCCGTACCGACGATGCCGCCGCCGACGATGCGATGGTTTTCGGCATCGAAAATGAGCTTGGTGAAGCCCTCGTCGCGCGCATTGGCGATCGCCCGTCCGGAGGCCGCCCAAGGAAACTTCGCGACGCCGATCTTTGTCCCGCCCTTCTTCGCCTCGTCCTCGGTGAGCCCGACCCAGGCGATTTCCGGATCGGTATAGGCCACGGACGGGATGACGCGCGCGTCAAAGTACGACTTCTGCCCCGCCACCGCCTCCGCCGCGACGTGGGCCTCGTGCACCGCCTTGTGCGCGAGCATCGGGTTCTTCGTCACGTCGCCGATCGCGAAGATGTGGGGAACGTTGGTACGCATCTGCTGGTCGGTCTCGATGAAACCCCGATCCGTGACGGCGACACCCGCCTTTTCCGCGCCGACCTTCTTGCCGTTCGGAGCGCGGCCGACCGAGACGAGGATCATGTCGTAGGTTTGCGCGTCCTTGCCGTCGAAAGACGCCTTGAGGCCCTTCGGCGACCCTTCGACCTTGGTCGTTTTGGTCTTGAGCATCACGTTGTCGAAGCGCCCCTTGTTGTACTTCTCCCAGACCGCGACCAGGTCGCGGTCGGCGCCGAGCATGAGGCCGTCCATCATCTCGACGACATCGAGCCGCGTGCCGAGCGTCGAGTACACCGTGCCCATCTCGAGGCCGATGATGCCGCCGCCGATGATCAGCATCTTCTTCGGCACGCTCGGCAGCTCGAGCGCGCCGGTCGAATCCACGATGCGCGGATCGTCGGGGAGGAAAGGCAGCTTCGCCGCCTGGGAGCCCACGGCGATGATGGCGTGCGCGAACCGCACCGGTTTGCCATCGACCGAAAGCTCGTGCGGCCCGGTAAAGCTCGCTACGCCCTGCATGACTGTGACCTTGCGCATCTTCGCCATCGCGGCAAGGCCGCCGGTCAGCTTGCCCACGACCTTGCCCTTGAACGCGCGCAGCTTGGCGAGGTC
Source organism: Burkholderiales bacterium (assembly GCA_035632415.1). Lineage (GTDB taxonomy): Bacteria > Pseudomonadota > Gammaproteobacteria > Burkholderiales > SG8-39 > SCGC-AG-212-J23. The sequence goes on from DASQGW010000194.1 coordinate 33,114, forward strand.
GACCTTCGGCTCGCCGAAGCTGATGCCGTGATCGGCGAGAAGCCGCGCCGCGTCCATCACCGCTGCCGTATGCAACAGCGCCTTGGAAGGAATGCAGCCCACGTTGAGGCACACGCCGCCGAGTGTCGGATAGCGCTCGACCAGGATGGTCTTCAGCCCGAGGTCCGCCGCGCGGAACGCAGCCGAATAGCCTCCCGGCCCGGCGCCGATGACGACGACGTCGCAGTCGAAATCGCCTTTCGGCGCGGGCGCAGGAGATGGCGTCGCGGCCGGTGCAGATTTCGGCGCGGCCGGTTTTTCCGCCTGTGCGCCGGCGCTTTCCAGGAGAAGGATGGGTGAGCCCTGCGAGACCTTATCGCCCACCTTGACGCGCAGCTCCTTCACAACGCCCGCACCCGGCGACGGAATTTCCATCGTCGCCTTGTCCGACTCGAGGGTAAGGAGCGATTGCTCCTTCGTCACATGGTCACCGGGCTTCACCAGCACCTCGATGACTTCGACTTCCTTGAAGTCCCCGATATCGGGAACCTTCACTTCCGAAGCAGCCACTAGAGGATCAGCTTGCGGATGTCGGACAGCACGCCGACGAGGAACGTCGTGAAGCGCGCGGCGGTCGCGCCGTCGATGACGCGGTGGTCGTAGGAGAGGGCAAGCGGCAGCATGAGCCGCGGCCTGAACTCGCTTCCGTTCCATACCGGCTTCATCACCGAGCGCGAAACGCCGAGGATCGCCACCTCCGGCGCGTTGATGATCGGCGTGAAGTAAGAGCCGCCGATGCCGCCGAGGCTCGAGATCGAGAAAGTGCCGCCCTGCAGGTCGCCGGGCTTCAGCTTCTGGTCGCGAGCGAGCTTGGAAATCTCGGCGAGCTCGTGCGCGAGATCGAACACGCCCTTGCGATCGGCGTCGCGCACTACCGGCACGACCAGGCCGCCCGGCGTGTCGACCGCCACGCCGATGTGGAAGTACTTCTTGATGATGATGTTCTCGCCCGACTTGTCGAGCGAAGAGTTGAACTGCGGGTACTGGCGCAGCGCCGTCACGCACGCCTTGATCATGAAGGCGAGCATCGTGAGCTTGAAGCCCTTCTTCTCCGTCTCGGCGGTTTGGGCCTTGCGGAAGGCTTCCAGATCAGTGATGTCCGCATCGTCGCACTGCGTGACATGAGGGATCGAGATCCAGTTGCGATGCAGGTAGGGGCCTGAAAGCTTCTGGATACGCGGAAGCGGCTTCGTCTCGATGGGACCGAATTTCGCGAAATCGACGTCCGGCCAGGCCGGCAGGTTGAACGGCAATCCCCCCTGCCCCCCCTTGTCAGGGGGGCGAACCCCTTTGGCGAGCGCGCCCTTCACGAACGACTGCACATCCGTGTGCACGATGCGGCCTTTCGGGCCGCTGCCTTGCACCTGCGCGAGATCCACGCCGAGCTCGCGCGCGAACTTGCGCACCGACGGGCTCGCATGCGGCTTGCTCGTCGTCTCATCGCGCGGCTCGCGCGGCACCGGGCGCGTTCCCGCGCTCGCAGCGGGAACCGGACTCGGCGCGGGCGCCGCAGCCTTCGGCGCTTGCGGTTCGGGCTCGGCCCGCGGCTCGGAACGCTGTTCGCCGCCTTCCAGCACGAGAATCGCGGTGCCCTGCGAGACCTTGTCGCCGGTCTTGACCTTCAGCTCCTTTACGACGCCGGCCGCGGGCGACGGGATTTCCATCGTGGCCTTGTCGGACTCGAGGGTGATGAGCGATTGCTCCTTCGCCACCTTGTCACCGGGCTTCACCAGCACCTCGATGACTTCGATTTCCTTGAAGTCGCCGATGTCGGGCACTGAGACGGTCTGCGCGGCACCGGGCGCGCGCGGTGCTGCCGGCACGGCCGCCTGACGCGGCGCCTCTGCTTTCTTCGGCTCTTCCTTCTTGGGCTCGGCCTTCTTCGGCTCGTCCTTGGAGTCGAGCAGGAGGATCGGCGAGCCCTGCGAAACCTTATCGCCGGCCTTCACCTTCAGCTCCGTCACCACGCCCGCCGCGGGCGACGGGATCTCCATGGTGGCCTTGTCGGATTCCAGCGTGATGAGCGATTGTTCCTTGGAGACGGCGTCGCCCGGCTTGACCAGCACTTCGATCACTTCCACTTCCTTGAAGTCGCCGATGTCGGGGACGACGACCTGGTTCATACGGTAACCGGGTCCGCCTTGTCGGGATCGATGCCATATTTCCTGATCGCATCCGCGACGGTCTTGGGCTTGCCTTCACCCTGGTCGGCGAGGGCCTTCAATGCCGCGACGGCGACGAAGTAACGATTCACCTCGAAGAAGTGGCGCAGCTTCGCGCGCGAGTCCGAGCGGCCGAAGCCATCGGTCCCGAGGACGCGATAAACGCGATCTTTCGGGATGAAGGGACGGATCTGGTCGGCAAAGGTCTTGATGTAGTCGGACGCCGCGACCACCGGGCCCGCCGGCCGCTTCTCCAGGCACTCGGTGATGTAAGGCGTGCGCGGCTTCGACTCGGGATGCAGCATGTTCCAGCGATCGGCGGCCATGCCGTTGCGGCGCAGCTCGGTGAAGCTCGTCGCGCTCCACACGTCGGCGCCCACGCCCCAGTCTTTCTCGAGAAGCTCCGCCGCGGCTTCGACTTCGCGCAGGATCGTGCCCGAGCCCATCAGCTGGACGCGGCCCTTGCTCTTCGCCTTCGATTCGCGCAGCAGATACGCACCCTTGAGGATGCCGGCCTCCACGCTCTGCGGCATCGGCGGATGAACGTAGTTCTCGTTCATCAGGGTGATGTAGTAGTAGATGTCTTCCTGGTTCGTCACCATCCGGCGGAGCCCGTCCTGGATGATGACCGCGACTTCGTAGCCGTACGTGGGGTCGTAGGAGACGCAGTTGGGGATTACCGACGACATGACGTGCGAGTGTCCGTCCTCGTGCTGCAGGCCTTCGCCGTTCAGCGTCGTGCGGCCGGCGGTGGCGCCGAGCAGGAAGCCGCGCGCCCGCTGGTCGGCTGCGGCCCATGCGAGATCGCCGATGCGCTGCAGCCCGAACATCGAATAGAAGACGTAGAACGGGACCGTCACCACGTTCGAGTGGCTGTAGGCGGTCGCGGCCGCGATCCACGACGAGAACGCGCCTGCTTCATTGATCCCCTCCTCCAGGATCTGCCCGTTCTTGTCCTCGCGGTAGTACATCACCTGGTCCTTGTCGACCGGCTCGTACTTCTGTCCTTCGGACGAATAGATGCCGAGCTGGCGGAACATGCCTTCCATGCCGAAGGTGCGCGCTTCGTCGGGCACGATCGGGACGATGTGCTTTCCGATCTCCTTGTCGCGGATCACCGCGGTGAGCGCGCGCACGAAAGCCATGGTCGTCGAGATCTCGCGTCCTTCGCCCGATCCCTTCAGGAGCTGATCGAACGCCGAGAGCGGCGGCACCGCAGGCACCTTCGCCGCCTTTGGCCGGCGCTGCGGCAGGTAGCCGCCGAGGCTCTTCCTGCGCTCGTGGAGATACTTCATCTCCGGCGAATCCTTCGGCGGGATATAGAAAGGGAGCTCGTCCAGCTTCTCATCCGGAATCGGAATGGCGAACTGGTCGCGCATCTCCTTGATCGTCGCCGTATCGATCTTCTTCAGCTGATGCGTCGGGTTCTTCGCCTGCCCCTGCTTGCCGAGGCCGAACCCCTTGATTGTTTTCGCGAGCACGACCGTCGGCTGGCCCTTGTGTTTCACCGCGGCCGCGTAGGCCGCATATACCTTGTGCGGGTCATGGCCGCCGCGGTTCAGCCGCCAGATATCCTCGTCGCTCATGCGCGCGACCATCTCGAGGAGCTTCGGGTCCTTGCCGAAGAAATGCTTGCGCACGAATGCGCCGTCGTTCGCCTTGTAGTTCTGGTATTCGCCGTCGACCGACTCTTCCATCACGCGGAGCAGGCGCCCTTCCTTGTCGCGCGCGAGGAGCGGATCCCAGTACGAGCCCCAGATCACCTTGATCACGTTCCAGCCGGCGCCGCGGAAGTCGCCCTCGAGTTCCTGGATGATCTTGCCGTTGCCCCGCACCGGCCCGTCGAGCCGCTGCAGGTTGCAGTTGACGACAAAGATCAGGTTATCGAGCTTCTCCCTCGAGGCGAGGCCGATCGCGCCGAGCGACTCGGGCTCGTCGAGCTCGCCGTCGCCGACGAAACACCAGACACGCGACCTCGACGTGTCGACCAGCTCGCGGTTGTACAGGTAGCGGTTGAAACGCGCCTGGTACACCGCGTTCAGCGGCCCTAGGCCCATCGACACGGTTGGGAACTCCCAGAACGTCGGGAGCCGGCGCGGGTGCGGGTAGGACGGCAGACCTTCGCCGGTCGTCTCCCGCCGGAAGTGGTCGAGCTGC